>NZ_CP109380.1:0-429512 GCF_045208355.1 Streptomyces sp. NBC_01546 | reverse complement strand
AGTTCCCCACGCGCTGCGCGCGTGGGAGAGCTGCGCCCTCGCTGCGCTTCGGCGGCCGGCCCTTCGGGCCGTGAGAGCCACCGCTTCGCGGTGGCTGGTCAGTTCGCTTCGCTCTCTGACCTGCGGGAATCTGCTTCGCCTCTTCCCGCTACGGGCTGCGCTGCGCTTCGCCCGGTGCGGCCGCTGCGCGGCCGCGGGGCCCTGGTCGCTTGCTCCTGGGCCCTGGGCCTATGGCCACCTATGGTCGGCCTCAGCCTGACTAGAGTACTTCGGCGTCTACATGATTCATGAAAACCTCTGCGGCTGTTTTGTATTTTTCAATTGCCTTCTCCATCTCCTCAGACCAATTTTCAGCCTGGTTATATCCGAAGTATCTATCTCGCAACAAGAGGACTGCGGCTTCGCGGGGCGGTACGGTCTTCGCCAGCCACGTTCGAGCCTCCGACGTCCCCACCAAACGTGCATTCACCTCTGCCTGCAAGATCCGCTGCAACGCGGGGACGTATTTCTCGTTGTTCTGCTGCTTAAGTTCTTCCGTGGTAATACCCTGCTTATACTGAATCAAAAAGTTTCGCAGGCTCGCCATTTCTGTTGCCAAGTCCTGGACCTTTGTGCCGAACGCAGCATAGGCCTGCCGACGGATGTCAGCTCTTCTGGCCTCCGCTGCAGCCTCCCTTGCCTTCCCCCCGTCGTAATACCCCAGGACGCTGCCTGCCAGACCCGCCAGAGCTCCGATCAGAGTGCCAGCCAACGCTGCGCGCGCCGAACCCCACCCCCTGGCCCGGTTTCCCTCTTGGCCGGTGCTCTCCTGCTGCTCTGCCTCCATGCTCAAGGTCTACCTCACCACGGCGGACGACGCCCGGCGAGAGCTCCATTCAGCCTAGATGGAGAGAACGGAAACGGCCCACACAAGACCGCGCAGAGCCTCGGCTGTTCAGGCCGGCACCCCATCAACCACCAACACCCGCGCGGCTGGCAATTAAGCCCCCCTGACGGTCCCTCTACGGACCACCGGTGAGGTGCCCTGCACATCTTGGCTCGCGGAGGGCCGTAAACCTGATCTCTAAGGTTCCCCGGCTGTGCCCGAGTGTCTGGCTGCGGAGGGCTGCTGCTCCACCACGCCAGGCAGTCGGAGGCCTTAATCCACGTCTGCTTCATTCTGGATGAAAGATAGATTCTGGAAGCAGGTCAAGTGGCGGGCACCGTGGGGACACTCCCCTGGCTGGGCCCTGGAGCTATGTCCCTACGCGCCCCTGACGGACCGTCTATACCCTTACCACCTGCGGAAATACCCCAGGAACCAGGTAGCGGAGAACGGCCCGCCCGGCCCCTCACCGCTTCAACACCACACCCCACCCACCACCAAAACACACTCATCTGACAGACCGTCAGACGCCTGAGGGAAATTCAACACGTCGCTGGGTGAAATCCAGAAAGGCTTCTTACGTTCCCAACACAGCCGCCTTCAAATAGACAATATAATTGTCGACTTCTGTCGGCCTATAGCCGCTTCTACCTATACGGGGAAAATCAGATGGAGTCGTCAGGAGAAATGTCTTCAGTTGTTCAATATCGATCAAGGCGAGTTTCTTGACCTCGGCTACATAACGGTCAACTGCGTGCGTTGAGTAGTTGCTGTCGAAGTCTGGGTGCCCGTACACGAAGCGCACGGGCACCGAGTTGAGAAGCTCACGACCTTCACGTTCTCGGCGACGCCGATCGGCTTCGGCCTCCCGCACGGCAGCGTGGCTCGCTGCCTCCATCTCCCGCGAGGCGTCGATGTAGGTGTTGATGTAGGCAGACAGCCGCTCGACCTTCTTGTCCAGCTCCATCACTCGGTGGAGCGCGTCCGAGAGCTTCTTCTCCACGAGGGCGACCCGGTTGAGGGCCTCGACCAGTGGGTCGTCGGCAGGCGGTCTGTCCGCCTTCGGGCGGGCGTTGTTGGCCCGATGCCAGGCTCTGGTCCAGGCGGCCTTGTCGCCGCCGCAGATGCGTACGAGCTCGTGGAGGGTTCCCTCCTGGGGGAAGGTCGTCCCTCTCGCAGCAGCCCGCACTGTGTTGGGCGCTAGGCCGGCAGCACTCGCGACCCGCTCCATGGTCTTGCCGCTGTTCAGGATCATCTCGTTGAGTGCCTGGGCCAACTGTTCAGGCGTGCTCACCGTGTCCGGGCCAACCATGTCTTCCCCTCAGAGCTCTTCAATCCTGCGCAGATCGTAGAAAACTGAGGACCCCTCCGACCTGCGGTTTCCGTAACTCCATACGGGATCACGGCAAGCAGGATCAGTTCTCCGCATCTTGATCCACACACGCCGTGAGATGAGCGCACAAACACCCGCACACCTCACGGAGGCGCTCATGACCTGGTCCGATCTCTGCTTCACCCTGTTCACCGGCCTGCTGGAGCAGCTCCCGTCGGCCGTGGTCATGACCGTGGTCGGTACGGTCATCGCGTGCCGACGCCGCCAGAAGCCCAGTAATGAGGAGCAGCACGAAGCCGCGAACAGCAACGCGGAGCGTGCCGACTAACCACTGGCCGAGTCCTGGCTGGCGGCCCCGCCCAGGGGCCGCCGTCTCTCACCCGTCCAGCCCGGTCGGGGTGCCCGCAACCGGCCGGCGCTCAAGAGTGGGGTCATGTCCGCACGCTTGATCGTCTATCCGCCCGACGGGAACGGCTGGCGGCGAGTCCGCTGGGATGGGCAGTCCATCGGCCTCGCCCACCAGCCCTCCGACATCCTCGTCTTCCTCCAAGAAGCGGGGATGGAGGACGCCGAGGCTTTCGACCTCACCGGTGAGCTGGTCGAGTGGCGCGGCGGCGGCCCCGAGACCTGGGCCGAATCACCACCCTGAGCAGGGGAAGGACCCATCACGGATAGAGCCTGAGGGCGCCACGGAGCCCTCCCCACGCGCGTGGACAGCATGTCCACCATCGTGGGCACCCACTACAGTGGAGCCCTGCGGCACTATGCACGCGTGCATGCTGATCATGCTTCCGAGCAATGTCAGTGGCGCGCGGCAGACTGATGTCATGCAGTACGGCGGTCCCTGCCCGGCATTGATAGGTGGACAGGAACCGCCGCGGGATGTACCCGCACCTCGCGCCTCTTGGTGTTCCAGCACCAGGGGGCGCGTCGCGTTTTACAGGCGGCTGACCAACATCTCGTACAACCACACCAGGCACTGGTGCATCCAGTGCCCGGACTCGTCAGCAAGACCAGCCAGAAGGGCCTGGACTGTGCCGACGAGCAGTGCCTCGCGAATCGTGGTGCGACTCTCACCCCGGACAGGCGGTCGGCCGTCGTCCTCGGAACCGTCGGACTTCGGCTTGTCGCTCTCCGGCATGGGAGCCCCCCAATCTGGACCGCCGCGCCTCAACTGGATGGCCGGGGCGACGGTCCGTCAAAACCCGGCCCTCCAGAAGCTGCACACACACCCGGAAGGGGTGGGATTAGAGTACCGACCCCGACTGACACATCCGGGGCACTGACGGGTACGGTCGTCGACGCACGACAGAGGACAGCTGTCTGAAAAAGCGATCTACCACCACCAGTGCCTCCACCGTGGCGGGTTCCCGTGACGACCGATGAGTAGCGCGCCGAGCAGATACTCGACGTTTTCGACACCGCTTTCGGTGAGCTGCTCGCCGCCGACCCCGCTGCCTTCCAGGTCAAATTCCGGAAGATGGCCGCCTCGGCGTTCGCCTTCTACCGGGGCACGGCCTGCCTCTTCTACGCGGACCTGGAGCGGGACCGGCACGGCGGCCCGTACCTGGACGAGCGGACGGGCCGGGTGTGGATCCACGGCGATCTGCACGCGGAGAACTTCGGCACGTACATGGACTCCAACGGCCAGCTGAACTTCAACGTCAACGACTTCCACGAGACATACGTCGGCCCGGGGCCATCGAGCTGGACGCGGCCACCCGCTACAAGGTGCTGGCCGCCTTCGACGGCTACCTGGAGACCCTGCCCGACGAGTCCCTCGTCCGGCCCGACTCCTACCGGGTCAAGGACGTCGTGGGCCGCCGCGGCGTCGGGATCGGCTCGGCCGGCCTGCCCTCGCGGACCCGGCGCTCGATCTCGATGCCGTGGTCCATCAGCTCCAGGAAGTACCGGCCCTTGCCGAAGATGTCCTGGTACTCGGAGGCCGACTTCAGGGCCTCGTCGAACCGGTGAAGTTCTTCGCCAGCTCCTCGGGCTTCTTCTTGCCCATCACGCGGCGCAGGATGTCGGCCTCGCCGAGCGAGTACCCGGCGATGATCTGGGCGGCCTTCTGCACCTGCTCCTGGTAGACGATCAGGCCGTAGGTGACCGCGAGCACCTCTTCGAGGGGCTTCTCCAGATCCGGGTGGATCGGGGTGATCTCCTGCTGCTTGTTCTTGCGCAGGGCGTAGTTCGTGTCGCTCGCCGACAACGTCGAGGCCTGCCCGTACTGCAACCCCGACAACGCCCTCGGCCTGCTGGACTGACCGAACGCCGCTCCCCGGCGCCAGACGGTCGCCAGCGAGGGCGGGCCTCCACCCGTCGGAGGTTGAGGCCGCCCTCGACGCCGCTTGGCCGCCGACTGCAGCTTTGGATCGTCACTGCCTAGTCAGAATCACGACTGCCCAGAAAGTGCGTGAAGGGCACACAGCTGGAGGTCACCGCCGCACCAGCCATCACGGCGTTGACGAGAGATGTGGTGGATATGTAGACCACCGCTCCGGCAACCGTCCCGAGGATGAGGAAGAGCAGAAGCAAGAACCACGTCCGCAGGGTCACCAGCGTCCGCTCGGCGGCGGCGGGCGACTTCGGCATCGGCGGCGGGGTCTGACGATGCCGAAGGTTCGCGATCTTGATACGGGTCACCGTGTGGTGCCAGATCAAGGTGCGCTCCGCCTCCAAGCCGCACGCCATCAGGAAGATGTGCAGCCATTCGGTGGTGGGCAGCTCGTCGCCGTTGAGGACGTGCGAGAACGTCGCACCGGAGATCGGGTACGAGCGGCGGCTTCGCTTCTCCAGATCTGCAATGGTCAGCCCCCTGTCCGCGACCAGCTCGCGCATCACGGACAGGACGTCCTTGGGGGTCGTACACAAGGCCAGGGCCGTGTGCATACGGTCCACCGCGGGGCTGGTCACCCGCTGCAGCTCGTCGTCCTGGTGTGCCTCCATGAACTGCTGCACGAGGGCGAGCAGTCCGTCGGGCGGAGGCGATATGGGGGTAGGGTCCGGGACCGGCCGTCCCCGCCGGGAGCGGCCCCTGACCAGCGCGTGGCCGTCGCTCTTCTCACGGTCCTCCGGCTCCGACTGCTGGATCTCGACCAAGTCGGCGCCGGCGCTCTGGGTCACGCTCTTGCGCACCTCTTCGCCCGCGACGCGGGCGACCGCGTTGCGGTGGATGGTCCGCCACGTGCGCATGTCGCCGCTGTAGCCGCACCCTCGAACGAAGGCCTCGACCATCTCCCACTTCGGCACGGTCTTGCCGGACGCCGCAGTGGAAAGGGCCGCCGCGGAGTAGTGCGAGGTGGAGGCCAGCTCCTTGTAGGTCAAGTTGCTACGGCGCCGGAGCGCCCGCAGTTCGCGGGCAAGCTCCGCCACCTCCATCGGCACCTCCGGGGAGATCTCGTTCTCAGGACGCGCCACGACGCCCCTTCACCTCCTGGGAGCCGGCGTCCCGCCCGTGCACACGTCGCACGAACCGCTGGGCTCCCCGGTGCAGGTGCCGGTGACCGGCGTGGCGGGGCATCCCGGCCGGGGGCCGGGACGGTGCGGGCTGCACCACCACGACCGGAGCTGCCGTAGGCCGCGCGCAGCGCGCGTACCCACGGTGGCCACGACGGTGCTCGTGGGGACGGATCTCCGAGGCGGCCTCGAGGGCGTTGCCGGCCTCGACCGGCTCGACGGCCTCAGCGGGCTCGATCGACGCCGGCTCGTCGGTGCGGGCGGGCTCGACGGCCGGGTCGTCGGAGTTGGCGACGTACTGCAGGAGGACGTCGCCGACGGCTCCCGCGACGATGGTGCCGATCGTCATGCTCGTGTCGGGATCGACTCCGAGGGCGTGGGCGGTGAAGCCCGCCGCGGCTCCGGTGGCATTGGCCACGGCGGCGGCCATGACGGCGCGCCGACGCTTCTTCGGGGGGTTAGGCATCTCAACTCCTGGGCGAGGGGCTCTTCATGCCCGCTCGATAAGAGGGTGGATGTGAGTGAGGGCGCCCCGGGGAGGGGCGCCCTCGCTCAGCCCTCGCACGGGTGGCTTCCGTGCTGAGGGTGTAACTCGGCCTGAGTGCATATTCAGTTAGTACGAACCTGGCCACAGGCCCGGCTTCGAGGAGCTCCAACTCCTGTTCGCCGGGGTGGAGGACCGTGGTCCTCCGAGGCTTCCGCGCGCGGTAATCAGTCTGCCCCATGGCGTCCTCCGCGGGACACCGGCTGCAACCTCCGCTCACGAGGTTGTGAACTCGTGAACAACCCGCCTCACCACGACACGCGGGTCTCGCTTACGGCATGAAGAACCCCGATCTGGTAGAGGACGGCCCGGGACATTCCCGACGGGCAGCCCGTCTTTTGACGGCCATCAGGCCTTCGGAGTAACGAAGAAGCCGACAAAATTGACCACAACAGACGACTCCCCGGAGGCAAAACCCCAGTTCAGAGGTATTGTTAAGTTGTTGTGGTTCTTCAGGCTTGCGTGACGACCTGCCCCGCAAGCCGCGAATCGCGATACATGACCCCTCGTGGCACGCCACCATGGGGACGCGGTTCAGCTCCAACTGGCCGCGTACAAGAGGCATCTCATGGCCTGAGTGCACCTTGAAGGCCCCCCGCTTCGGCGGGGGGCCTAAAACGTTCCATGGGGACTCTCTCGCGAAACAAGCGCTTCGCCCTGTTCATCCCGACCCGCTCCCCGCCGAACGCCATCTGTGAACAACCAGCGGTCCGCCTCTCACACGAAGTGTCATCTGTGATCGAGGTCACCTGCCTGTACAACGCACCTTGACTGCTAAATCGAATGAAAGTTCCCCATTTCGATTGGCAGTTCGAATCAGGGTCGGCGCCCCCTCACTTCCGCCTCATCCGGCTGTTGTCGTGATCGCGCAGCAGCCCACCCAGCAGAGACCTGAGTTTCGGCTTGCAACCCGCGGTCACCAGGCCGCGCTCGAGGAGAACCTTGGCAGCGGTCAGAGGCCGATCTCCACGACGGTCGGCGAGCAACTGCTTGGGGGTCTCGATCTGGCCCTTCCTGTACCGCTCGACGGTGCGCTGGTAGATGTTCTGGATCACCACTCCGCACTGCGCCTCGTGCTGAGGAAGGGCGTCCGCGACTGGTACTCCTTGAAGTCCCGGATCGAGAAGATGATGTCCGCGTAGTCGATGCCGACGGACTCGACCAGGAGGTCGTCCGCGCAGAGTGTCGTCGTCGGAGTCGAAGACCTCCTTGTCGTCCTAGACCGAGGTGAGCAGGTCAGTCAGCATCCAATCGGTGACGCCGCCGATGCGCTGACCTTGATCGCGTTCTGGTGCCCGTACGTGCCGATCATGGCGACCTTGTCGGCGCCGTACTTGTCGGTCACGTACCGGATCACCTCGACGCGCCGACGCTCGTCGAAGTCGATGTCGACATCGGGCATGGAGACGCGCTCGGGGTTCAGGAAGCGCTCGAAGATCAGGCCGTGGGTGAGCGGGTCGAGGTCGGTGATGCCCATGGCGTACGCGACGATCGAGCCGGCCGCGGAGCCTCGGCCCGGGCCCACCGCGATGCCCTGGTTCTTGGCCCACATGATGAAGTCGGCGACCACGAGGAAGTAGCCGGGGAAGCCCATCGAGATGAGTCCGAGGAGTCGATGGCGTACATCCCGTCCGTGGACTTCAGGTGCGGGCTCTGGATACAGCGACGCGGGGCCGCCACCGATGTGGTGACGACCCCGCGCAGTGGTGCCCGCGAGCAGCCGCTCTCCCGCGCTCCGGTCAGACCTTGAGCCAGCCCCCGGCCTGCGGACGCTGACGGGCCTTGAGGCGGCGCCACGCGGACACCCACTCCTCGACGTCCCGGATCCCGCACAGCTTCACGAAGGCGATGCACCGGTCCAGGTCGGGGATCCTCTGCGTCTCCTCGACCTTCTTGGTGTTCAGCATGTCGCTGATCGTGGCGCGGCGCAGGATCCCGTTGCTGGCGTCCTGCAGCGTGCGGAGCGACGGGGTACCAGCCCAGATGTGCACCGCGTTGAGCGCCTCGGCGAGCTCGACCGGCGTGGTGATCGGCGTCGGATCGGGCCTGCCGGACTGGGACGCAGGCAGGATCGCCACGATCCGGTCGACCGGCCGCTCGATACGAACCGCCCCGAGATTGACCTGGGTATTTTCCTGCCTGGTTTGGCGGATCGAGGCGAGGCTCTCCCTGTCCCGCGACGGGCGACGGAAGTACTCGAGAACCTGGTACGTCTCCGACGCAGTCGCATCCAGCGCCGTAAGCACCCTGGCGAGGACTTCCCGCCTCGGGTGGCCGACCCCGGACTCCCATCGCTGCAGCGTCGCCTCCGGCACGTCGGACTTCTCCGCGACCTCCGCCCGGGAGACGCTTCTCTTCAGGCGAAGGGCATGCAGGGGCTGAGTGCCCAGGTCTCCCAATTCAGCCATCAGGACTCACCGCCGGACCGGGCAGGGCGGAGCGCCCTGCCGAGGGCGTGCACGGTGTGCTTGATGGTGTTCGCGGTCGGCTCGATGAGCACGGCGGCGAGCACGGCGCCGACAACCTCGATGGTGTGGCCGTACGCGCACAGCCACAGCATCGCGAGGGCCGCGACGACGGCGACGATCGTGCGGACGGAACTCTTGAAGCCGAACCCGCGGTGGGTGCCGGCGGTGATGACGCAGCCCTGGAGTACCGGGTCGGTCGGCTGGAGGACCCAGCCGCCTCCCGGTACGGGAAGCCAAAACATGGAGAAGCCGCTCCTGACGTTGCATTGATAGCCCGGACGGGGTGATGCAAGGGGCTTCGCAGGCCCCTGCGGCCGATCGGCGACCGCTCCTCGATCATGCCTCGCCGATCGATTCGTTCACAATGCCGCTTTCTGGGGCGTGAGTTTGCTCAAGAGAAAAGGAATGCGTCCTTCCATCAGCCGAACTGACGTGGCGACAGGAGTCAAACAGCCTGTGCACATGTCCGGGTCTCCGAAGGCGTCCGGCACTGTCCGTAGGGGTGTCCGAGAGCGTCCGCAGCCGTCCGCAGCACATGCAGTGATCTTGTGGTGCAACCCGACGTCGGGGCCGGTTTCATCGGTGAGCTGGCCGGGATGCCGTCCGGGGGTGTCCGAGGCCGTCCGGCAGAGGTGAGCTAATCGCAGTCCCGGGGCGATAGTTGGGTCCGAAGCCGCTCCCTAGCCCGGACGGTTGCTGAGCCGTCTGTTCGCAGCAGATCCGGCTCCTCTTTTGTGACGCACATCACTGTGCGAGAAGAGCCCGCGTCTCCGGACGCGGGCTCTTCTCGTTCGGCACGGCCCCCGATCAGAGGCTCACGTCGATGTAGTCGATGTCAGTGAGCTCCACCAGCAGCCCCTGGGCGCGGGTACCACCGTCCTTGAAAACGTCTCCTGGAGCCCTTGGGCCGCGAGCGCTTGGAGCTCGGCCTCGGCGGCTCCGGCGTCCTGGGCGGCCAGCAGCCGCCCGCAATTTCAGGCGGCAGGTGCTGCGTGATTCGGCACAGCTCACCGGCTCGCTAACGCTGAGCGCCCGCCTGCCGAATCACAGAGCTCGCCCCGCTCAGGGGCGTCACCTCGGACGCGACCGGGGAGTCACCCGAATTTGGGTGCCTCCCCGGTCGTTCAGTGGCCGCAGGCCGCCTTGGGGTGGTCGAGGTAGGACCAGGTGGCCATGCCGACTTGTCCGTCGGCCGTGAGGCCAGTGCAGGCCTGAACCGTCTTGACCGCGGCTTCCGTATCGGCGCCGAAGTTGCCGTCGACGGTGAGGGACTGGCCGTAGTTGGAGTTGAGCAGGCACTGGATCTGCTTGACCTTGGATCCGACCATGCCCTTGGCCATGGTCTGGGTGCGGTCCCAGTTGAACTTGCAGTTCGCCGCGCCCGCCGCCCCGGTCGTCGAGGCCGGCGTCGTGCCGGACGGCCGGGACGCGCCGGGCGTGGCGGCCGTGCTGCCGGACTTGGAGGACGAGGGCGTGCCCTTGGGCGCGGTGCTGGGTCGGCCGCTGCTCGTCGCGTTGTTCTTCCCGTTTGGCGGCTCGGCCTCGGGCGCGGCTGGCGGCTCGGCGGAGGTGTTCTGTCCGGGGTTCTTGGCTTCTTTGTCGCCGGGATCGGCGGTGGTGGCTATCAGCCCGGCCGCGCCCCCGAAAACGAGCGCCGCGGTGACGGCCGCGATGACGTACGCCCGGGCACTGTTGCGGCTCTTGGGCTTGCCCGCTGGGGCCGCGGATGGGGTGCTGCTGTGCTGGTGAGGCGCCTTAGAGGGCATCTGATCTAGGTAGTTGGTGTTTTGGGATGTTCTTGTGACTGCACGCGCCGGTGGTCGTTGCCTGGGGTATGAGTGCTCGGCGTGCGTATCGCAGTGACGTCTCGGATGCCCGCTGGGCCTTGATCGAGCCGGTGTTCGTCGCCTGGCGGGCCGCAAGATCAGGGCCCGGTACCGCAGCGCGGGTGCACGACCTGCGAGAGATCGTGAACGCGATCCTGTACGTCAACCGCACCGGTATTCCGTGGGAGTACCTGCCCCACGACTTCCCGCCGTTCAAGACCGTCTACGACTACTTCGCCAAGTGGGAGGCGGACGGAACAACCGAGCTGGTCCATGACCTCTTGCGTGACCGGACCCGCCGGGCGAACGCTCGAAGCGCCGAGCCGTCCGCAGCCGTGGTGGACGCGCAGAGCGTGAAGACCTCGAGCAATGTCTCCGAAGCCAGTCAGGGCATCGATGCCGGCAAGAAGATCAAAGGACGCAAACGTCACCTGATCACCGAGACCCTCGGACTGGTCCTGACAGTCCTCGTCACCGCCGCCTCGGTCCACGACTCCGTCGGCGGCAAGCAGGCTCTGACCGAGTTGGCAGCGGCCCATCCGAGCGTGACCAGGGTGTGGGCCGACGGCGGCTACCAGACCAGCGTGATCCAGCACGGCGCCGGCCTCGGGATCGATGTTCAGGTAGTGCAGCGACCGCGCGTGAAGGGCTTCCGGCCGCTGCCCAAGCGGTGGGTGATCGAGCGGACCTTCGGCTGGCTGATGCAGCACCGCCGCCTGGCACGTGACTACGAAGCCCTACCTCAGAGATCCCGCACGATGATCCACTGGGCCATGGCTAACAAAATGAGCCGTGAGCTCACCGGAGAATCGTCACCAACCTGGCGAATCGAAACGGACATCCCGTTCACAACCATATGAACGTTGATCAGATGCCCTCTAAGCAGCTCTCTGTGAATGTCAGGATTCATTGTTCTCGTCCCCAGCCGACCCAATGCTCCAGGACATCCTCGGCAAAGCGGAATGGGCGGCCCTCCTCGCTCCAGCCGACCGCCGCAGCCTGAGCCGCCTGGCCGGCCATGACCACCCATGGCTGGTGAGACCGTGATCGCTGGGAGGCTGTCCGTTCACCGCATGCCGCTGCGAGTCCGAACCGCGGCCTCGCCGATCTGCGGCCGTCGCCGCCTTCGTCCAAGCCGCCCACGACGCCGCCGCCCACCACCCCGACCACATGACCGCACTGGCCGCCTACTGACCGGGGGCACTCACCCCTCGACCATGACGATCACCGCAGGAGCAATATCAGACGACCACCAGCGCGAAGAAAGGCCGGCAGCCCCTCACCCGCCACCAAGACCGCCTGGCCCGGTCGCGAACACTGCGGTGTCGCGGCCCGGCCTGTGTAGGCCGGGCCGCGACACCGAGGGCAGGCAGGTCCGGTCACTCAGGTGTGGAAACTGATGCCGAACGGAAGGCTGAAGCCCCACAGGATCCCGAGATGACCATCAGACGAAGGGGTATTCGCCGGCATGGGCTTGATTTGCTCCACGTACGACCTGGAACGCTCGGGAACCCCTGCGGCATTCATCCAGTTGATCCCCGCCGTGACACCGGTGGTCGTCCTCCAGAATGCATCGAAGAGGGCCCTCGAGTCATCCACGGCCTCCCGCGGAACACCCTGGCGGTCCGCCAGATACCTGACCTGTTCTCCGAAAGAATTCGGGTCCCCGAGCTTCCGCAGGATCTCTGCGAGCGCATCCTTGAACCCATTGTTCACGATGTCGACAACAGTCGTGAACCCGGCATAGTCAACGCCGGCCGGTTCTGTCGGCACTGGCATTTGGGTTGCAGTACCCATCTCACGGCTCCTTTCCGAGTCGGTTTCCCCCTCTTCGAACGAGTTTACCTCCAGGGCGGCGAAACAGCACCTCGAAGTGACACTAGATCAGAGAATGAAACAACGTCACACGGCGTCTTGGTGAAGCAACTTGAGAGAATTTCCTTAAGGGTCTCGTGCGTACGAACGCCCTCAAGAGGACTCCGCCGATCTTCTCGCATCGACGGCGCGGGGTGACCTCGTCCCTTGTCTCGAGCTGATCCGCCGCTCTATTCACATCTCATCGCCATCATCCAAGCTCGGCCGTCCCCGGGCGCGCAGCAGATGACCATTGGTCAACTCGGCATCGGCACAAGCTTTGCGCGCTCGTCCGGCCAGAGGGCTCCGACGCGCTCCTGGCAGTACTTGACGTGCTCGGCAGCCGAGGCAGTAGGTGAATACGCGGATCCGCGGTGCTGCATGCCCCCCACCCGACGGTGCCACGTCGGCCCTGCGATCAGAAGACCATGAACGTAGTGAGGGGAAGGTTGAGGCCGAAAGCCCACCTGCTTGCGTCGTGGCCATCGAGCGTAGGGATGTCCGCCGGCAGGGGCTTGATTTGCTCCACATACGACCTGGAACGCTCGGGAACCCCTGCGGCATTCATCCAGTTGGTCCCCGCCGTGACACCGGTGGTCGTCCTCCAGAATGCATCGAAGAGGGCCCTCGAGTCATCGACGGCCTCCCGCGGAACACCCTGGCGGTCCGCCAGATACCTGACCTGTTCTCCGAATGAATGCGGGTCAGCGAGCCTCCGCAGGATCTCTGCGAGCGCATCCTTGAACCCATTGTTCACAATGTCGACAACAGTCGAACCCGGCATAGTCAGCGGCGGCCGGTTCTGTCGGTACTGGCTCTTGGGTTGCAGTACCCATCTCACGACTCCTTTCTGAGTTGTCTCGGGCTGTATCCGCCGCAGGACTCCGCGGTGCCGCATGACCCGGCCCGGCGCTGCCGCGTTGACACTGCCTGTCAGAAAACCGTGGCCACACTGATGGCAAGTTCCCTACCCCACCACCTGCTTGAGCCATGGCCATCAGGCAAGGGGGTGTCCGCCGGCACGGGCTTGATCTGTTCCACATACGACTTGGAACGCTCAGGAACCCCTACAGCATTCGACCAGCTGATCTCGGTCTGAAGGCCGGTCACCGTATTCCAGAATGCGTCGTAGAGACTGCCCGCGTCGTCAACCGTGTGCGAAACACCTTGGCGGTCCGCCAGATACCTGACTGTTGTCTCGAAGGAGTGCGGATCCTTGAGCTTTCGAAGGATCTCGGCAATCGCGTTCGAGAGTTCGTTGCTCACCACGTCGACGACGGTCCGGAACCCCGTGTAGTCAGTTTCTTCAGCTGCTGCCAGTGCCGTGGAAGCCGTCAATTTTCGCCAGGTCTTGTTCCCGACTATCCCATCCGCAACGAGGCCGTTGTTCCACTGGAACCACTTCACTGCCGATTCTGTCTTCGGGCCGAAGTTGCCGTCAACCACAAGCGCGGGAGTCCAGCCGAGGTCGTTCAGGATTCGCTGGATGTTCTTGATTCCTTCGGACACGCTCCCCTTCTTGGCCAATGGCTGGTCGGCCGCCTTGCGCTCGGCCCGGGTGGGGTATTCTGTCAGCCAGTCGACGACGTCCTTGGGCAGGGTTTCCGGACTGTACGCCACTCCCGACGCCCATCCTTCTATTTGCCTGATCTTCTTCGCGAATATTTCCAGTTGCCCGTCATTCAACTCCGCGACCGTGACGTTCACATTCACACCAAGAGCCTCGGCAATCTGCCGTGCATACTCCTCCGGATTGTTCGGACCGTGACCGAGTGGCGCATAGATGTCCATCATTTGACGGATCGTCTTGTCTCTGCGTTTCAAGAGGAACTTCCGTATGGCCGCGAAACCCGTCGCCTCACTCGGAAATATCGCGAAAATGTCATTGGCCTTTCCGGTATACGCTCCGTAACTCTCGGCTTCGCCTGAACGCACGATGTTCCCAGGATTCTGATTGTTCCAAGAGACACTTCCCCCCGTGCGCATCACGCTCTCGTAGAAGACGTGATCTATGGCGAGGATGCTGATCACATCGCCCGCCTCCATGTCGTCGACCTCTGCCCAACGCATGATCTCCTCCATCCGAGGGGGTGATTGTGGAAGTTTCGCCTGTGGCCGCACAGCGCCGCAGCTGGCCCCAGAAAAATGGCAAACGTGATGCCAAACCGGGGTGTCGACCACCTAGGCGGTGAAGCGGAAGCCAAATACGAGTGCCGCCGCGTGCGCTTGCAGACCCACAGCGACGGGTCCATCGGATACTGCGAGATCCGGCTGGGCCGGGGTGGCTGATTCCCCGTACGCATCGTCGCGCTCGGGAATCCCGGAGTTGTTCATCCACCTGATCTCCCCGGCGACACCGGTGGCCAGCTTCCGAAATGCCTCACCAAAGGACATCACATCATCCGCAGAATCCAGCGAAACACCTACAGAATCCGCGATTCCCATGAATTCCGCACGGAAGACATCCGGGTCCCTGAGCTTTCGAAAAATGTCCTCGACCCCATCCGCAATAGCCTTGCTCGCGATCTCGGCTACAGCCTTGTACCCAAGGTAGGCATCTGCGTCTTTCGACGATTCCAGGCGCGTGTCGGTCATCTTGCGGTCGCTTTCTGCACTGGCGCCCACGAGGGGATGTGCCTTCCAGACGAGTCGCAAGGTCTGAGGCACGCTGCGTCCTCATGGAGCACGGTTCGGTCCACGGACCCCCTAGAGAGGGAACCCTGGAACGCGTCCACCCACGAGCATCCACTGCCGCTGTTCAGGCGACGTGAGTCGGATGCTGCGAAAAGCGTTGAGCAAGCGTTGTACGTGCATGAACGGCACGTCGTCGTCGCAGGAAGCGGCGGCTGAAGGGGACGCTGAAAAGGGGGATGAGTCTGCCCTCTGCCACATCGTCATCTGCGACGATGCGTGGTCGAACCGGATGCGCATGGCACATGCCACCTGCACAGTGGTGGATGTGTCAGGGAACCAGTCTTCGAACGAGGTATCGCTCGAACTGTTGGGCGCCTTCGAGCTGACCTGTGGCCGTAGCAGCGTGCACACACCTCTTGGAGCCCAGCGGCTGCTGGCGTTCCTCAGCCTCAGCCCCGACGGTGTCCACCGCAGCGCTGCGGCCGAGCAGCTGTGGCCCGATCTACCGTGCCACCGCGCGGCGGCCAACCTGCGCTCGGCGCTGTGCCAGGCGCGGCGCGCTTGCTGTGTCACCCTGATCGACTGCATCGGGCAGCGCTTGCGGCTGTCGCCTTTGGTGCAGGTCGATGTGCTGTCGATACGCGACTCGGCCCACCAGATCGTCGACAAGCTCGCACCGCCGTCCGCTGACAGCGAGACGCTCATCAACGAGTTCACCCGGGAGCTGTTGCCGGGCTGGCCTGACGAGTGGCTGCGTCTGGAACGCGAACGCTGGAAGCAAGTACGTCTGTACGCCCTTGAGGGCCTGGCCCAGCGGCTCCTGTCCGTGCACCGGTACCTGCCCGCCCTCCAAGCTGCGCTGGCGGCCGCCGCGATCGACCCGATTCGGGAGAGCGCCCACCGCATCGTCATCCAGATCCATCTCTCCGAAGGCAACGTCGCCAGCGCGGTCCGGTGTTACCAGCACTACGAGGTCTACCTTCGCCGGGAGCTCGGGGTTGGCCCGTCGCCGCAGATGACCGACCTGCTTC
This sequence comes from Streptomyces sp. NBC_01546, assembly GCF_045208355.1. Lineage (NCBI taxonomy): Bacteria > Bacillati > Actinomycetota > Actinomycetes > Kitasatosporales > Streptomycetaceae > Streptomyces > Streptomyces sp. NBC_01546. The sequence continues at coordinate 413,498 of NZ_CP109380.1, read as the reverse complement.
AGGGTCTGCGAAGTCCTGCACACGCACGGCCGTGACCAGTACGGAGCAGCCGTCCGAGGCCGTCGGTGACGATGCTCCGTTCGCGTCCCCGGGTGGCGCATTTTGGCCGGGCGGCGCGGTCGCGGGCGCGGGCCTCCAGGGCGGGCAGGTCCTGGGCGCGCAGGGCGTTCATGAAGAGCGACCGCACTCCGGCCTGGTGTGGCGGGTCCAGGGACTGCACGCTCAGGCTCGCCGCGGGCACGGTGGCCCCGGTGCGGCGCCGGTCGCGGGCGAAGATGGTGTGATCACGGAGGACGGCCGTGCAGTCGGCGTACCGGGTGACCAGCCACGAGGACATGCCGTCGTGCCAGGACACCGGGGCCTGCTCCCGCAGCGCGGCCAGCACCGGGTACGGGTTGTTCACGGTGGCGGGGTCGAGGGGTTCGTAGGTCAGCACCGGCAGCATGAACGCCTCCAGGACGTCACGGGGCGGGTGGGGCAGGGTCCGGGCCCGACTGCTGCCGGACCCGGACCCCTTTCAGCGCAGTTTCTGACCAGCTTGGTGTGCTTCTTCTTGAGCTTGTCGTAGTCACTCAGGTCCTTGGCGAATGCTGCCGGGGTGGCACTCGGCCCACTCGGCGTCCGTCCTGTCTGACGGATACCGCCGCACACGCTCACCACGGTCGGCCGCGTTCCCGTACACGTGCGCGAGGCAATCACACGTTGGACTCTGCGGGCTGCTCGCGTACAACTGCGGCAACAGAGCCTCCTGCTGTAGCTCCTTGGATTCGCACCCGACGAGCTGCTCAGGAGGCCCTGCCGCTATGCGCCGACCGGCCCGCGATCACCCAATCGAGACTCCCGTTCGATCGCCAAGCTCCTTGATCGGTACCAACGGCTTCTAGATCTCGGCGACGCAATCTTGCTAGAGCTCAATCTTGCAGATACAGATGCACCAGCCATCGATGCAGAGGCACCAGCACTCGCCTCCTCTGCCGGGAGGGCGCCGCGCCGCAACCTCCCGAGGAGACACGACGATCTTGGCGTTGAACTCCACGCTTTCGGTTTCACCCTCCTGGAACTTCTGGATCGCGTCCCGAAGAATTCCTGCACTGAGAGCACGAGCGAATGAGTCAGGTGTGTGGACCTGCGAGAGTACCTGCGCCAGAGACTGACGCTCGTTCGGTGTGCTCGTTCCCATCGGCGGTCTCCTCTTCCGATGCCGCTAACACGCGGCGTGGCTCAATGTCTCTGCCCAGCCAACCTGGAGGGCGTAGTGGGCGCCACTCTTCGTGGGCCAACTAGGGACTCGGGCTGCGCAATCGGGTTGCTGGCGGCGTGAGCTCCAACAGACGTGTTCGGGCCAGCGTCACCCGCCGCGGAAGCGGTGAGTCTCCCCGGCGGACTCGTCCGCTGGCAAGGCGTGGTCAGCTCCCCATTTCTTGACCCATCCGCAGGGAGCCTGCGGACGTGCCCTCGGTGGCCGGCGTTCTCGGGCCACCCCATGAGCAGCACCGCGAAAGTGTCTCAGCATGCCTGACGGTCCGTCCGGGGCGGGCAGCCGATCGCGAGAGATTCGAACAGATACCGCATGTCCGCTGCTCACCGGTTGTCCACTTTTTCGAAATTGATTCTCCGGACCGGAAGGGCATGGATTCATGGGGCCCTGGGCGAGACAGTGAACCCTGGTACGAGGAAGCGCTGGTACCAGTCGCGGGCCGGCTGTTTCCTCCCCGGTTTCGCATCAGCTTGTGGTGCGCGGTCACGGAGATCGAGATGTGCATCGCGGTGACCATCGATCAGGGTGGGTTCATCGAGCCGGACAATGCCATCTCCGTCACTGGCCTCTCCTCCGGCGTAGAAAAGGATCGTGTCCGGGCCTCCGCCCGCAAGCTCGCCCTGCCCCTCGCACTGGCGACGATGCCGGACGTCGCTTTCGAACAGACATCGCACGGCTGGAAATGGGTAGTCGACGGCTGGTCGCCAGGCATCACGATGCTCACAGGATCGACAGACAGGGACCAGGTCGCGCTGTTGGAGGAGCTACGCCGCCGCTGCGGACCAAAGTGGTGGTCGATCTACCTGCCCCGGATCAAGAAGACTGCGGAGATCGTGGGGGAGGCACCCACCGACTGGTCGACGCGGCGCGTGATCACAACGCTGGTCCGTCCAGCCACACACGTGGGACGGACCCACGCGTACGCCGATATGAGGGCCGCACGCGAACTCGGACTGCTGCGACCTACCGAAGAGTCTTGGCCACATGGGGCGCCTGATGTGGTCTCAGCCTGAGCGGTGCCCCCTTTTCGTCTGTGGGTCAGGCCTCCACGTCGATGCGGACCCGCGCGAGGAGGTGATCCGCCCGGGCTTCGACCTCGGTCCGGTCGGTGCCGGTGACGACGACGGCGCCAAGGCGGCCAGCGTTGGCGTGAGCAGGTCCCACCGGTGGCTCGACCCCACGGCGAAGGTCGGGCGTTCGCGGGAACAAGCCCGTGGCGCCTATCAATCACGCCGGACGTCGGGGCCATGGGGCAAGCGTGGGCGGCAATCCATGACACTGCCGCGGTTCCGGCCGACCGCCCGCTGTATCTGACCGCTACGCCCCGGGTCGCCGGCCTGTGGGCTGGAGCCGGCGAGGGCACCTGGGCGCCCGGCCAGTTGCACGCGGTCAACCGGGGCAACACCGAGGCGCTCATTGCGGGACTCGCGGCGACCGTCCGTTCCACGGCCGGTTAGTCTTCGGGCATGCGGATCTGCGTGTCCTCGGACATGGACGAACCCGTGGCTCGCGCCCTCCTCGGGCAACTGCGCGACCGCGGACACGACGTGGTGACGTACGGGGCACTGAGCCCCGGCGACGATCCGCAGTGGGCCGCCTGCTCGCAGGCGGCGGCCCGCGAGGTCGCCGCCGGGAACGCCGACCAGGCCGTCGTGTGCTGCTGGACCGGTACCGGCGCGTCGATCGCCGCGAACAAGGTGCCCGGCGTACGCGCGGCCCTGTGCACCGACGCCTACACCGCGGACGGGGCGCGCCGCTGGAATGACGCCAACGTACTCGCCCTCAGCCTGCGCCTCACCTCGGAACCGCTGCTCAGGGAGATCCTCGACGCCTGGTTCGCCGCCGAGGCGAGCACGGACCCCGAGGACCGGGAAAACATGGCGCGCATCGAACGGCTCGACAACACCAGAACCACACCCTGAACGAAGGCAGTCACGTCGGCGGGTGGGTGGTTCGCTTCCGGCACCGCGATCCAGTCCGCTCACGTCCCTCGTCGCGGGAGTGCCGTCGGCGAGCCTGGCCATCCAGGGCTCCTAGCCCCAACCGGTTACTCAGCGCGACCGCACCACGGAAAGTGAGTCAGAACCCAAACCCGTGAATCGAGCCACACGCGAGGGCGGCATCGCCGGACGAGGCCGCATCGAGCACGTCCCCCGGACGGAAGCGGGCACCGTGCGGGCGTGTGGATCACCAGCCACCGCGCCGGCCGCGACCGCCTCGACCACGCCCAACTCGCCGCCCTCGCCACCTCGGAGTGCAATGGGCGCAGTAGCGGACTGGCCTGCGATGATGACGGCGTGCCAGAGCCAGGGACCACTGCCGTCGTCAGTGTCTTGCCCGATGCCGCCCCGCTCCTCGATGCGGCGTGGCGTATCGACCCGGCTCTCGTGCGTCGTGGGGTGCCGGCGCACGTCTCGCTCCTCTACCCGTTCGTGCCGGAATCGGCGCTGACAGGTCAGGACGAGAAGGGCGTGCGTTCCCTGGCGGCGAGTTCTCCGGCAGCTGATCTGCTCTTGGCGGAGGTCGTGACGGCGCCCGGCTTCGTCGCCGTCACCGTTCCGGGACTCCAGCCGATCGTCGATGCGTTCCGCGCCCAGTGGCCCGGGTTGCGCCCGTACAGAGGCCGCTTCGGGGCGCGGCCCGCCGCCCATGTCACGGTCGCCATGGGCGCGGACGACCCGACGGCTGCCGCCCATGTCCGCGCTGCGATCGGCAGCCTGCTGCCCCTGCGCACCCGTGCGGCGGCGGTCCAGCTGGTGGTGCTGACGGAGGAAGGCTGGCAGTCGCGGTTCACCGCGCCGCTCGGCGTCCCGGACGGGCCGTGAACACCCGTGCGCCAGTCCCTCGCCCCTGGCCGCGACCACAGCCCGCGGCCGGCACCGCGTCCCTGGCCGGCTGATGCGGAGTGACCGCCGCCCCGGCAACCACCTTCGACGCGACATCGACGAACCACGTCACCCACGGACACACCGCCGAGCCTTCAAGATCCACGCGTACCGGGATCCGCTTGTGATCCCCTCCCAGCACGCGTTGCGATGCGGGGCGCTTCCCATACGCGTCATACCCGCGACGCGCCGCCCCCCCCCATCCCCCAAACCCGCCCGCTGCAGCGTCGCCACCTACGGCACGAGTTTCGAACCCGGGAACCAGACCGGGCGCGTGCCGCCGTCGGCGCGGTCGCCGGGCAGCGCGACCGCGTACCCGATGAGCACACCGTCGTCGCCGCGGCGCTCGAGCACGCGCAGGCCCGCGTCGCGAAGGCGCTCGAGGAAATCCGGCGTCGCCGCGGGCGAGCGCGGCCGCGGCGGGCCGCCTTCTCCGCCTCTCCGGTGACCGGACGGCGGCGCGCCGTGCGGTCCAAAGGTGACATCGGGGTCAGGCCCCAGCGGGCTTCGAAGGCGCGGGCGGCGGTGTGCATCGCCAGGATGTCTCCACGCAGCCGGGGGTGCCGGCCGTCCTGGCGGCGAGCAGGGCCGCGGGATCCTCCGTACGAGGGCGAGGACGGCAGCGCTCTGCCGGGCTGCTTCGGCGGTGGGAGACGGCGGTCCCGGCCGGGCGGATCGCGCCGTCCAGGAGGGTCAGCGGGGCGGTGACCTCGTTCAGGGCGATCCGGGCGATGGGGATCACGGCGGCGGGGACGGCGGGGTGGTGCCCGTCTTTCCGGCGGTGGTTGTGGACGGGGCGTACGTACGTCCGGGTGGTGAAGGCCGGCGCGGTCGGGAACAGGCCCAGGCAGAACGAGTTCACGGCGGCGCTCAGCGCTGCCCACATCTTGGGGGGCGTGGGGCGGGCGGAGCCTCAGGTCCGGCTCAGTGGGCTCTCTAGGGGCGGGCGGGACAGTGTCGGGAACCTGTTCGCCATGTCCTTTGGAGGCTGGCCCATGTCCGCGCCCGTGCTCGAACCGCACGTGGAGGCACCGTCCGCCCCGCACCCGCCCGCAGGGGCCTGCCGGGGCACGGTGTAGGGGCTCCTCTCTGACGCCGTCGCGAGCCCTGTTTCTGACGAAAGGTCATGCGAGCGATGATTATTGCGGCAATCGCAGATAGTGCTCCGGGAACTGGAAACGACACGACGATCCGCCGGATTGCAGCTCATTTGTCCAGTGTGGGTCATGAAGTGCGGCTGGTGGAAGCCAGTGCCCTCCCGGAGGTCCTTGCCGACGGGGTCGGGGGGCTGAGCTTCGATGCGGCGATCGTGACCCACGCTGTGGCCGCGGGTGAAATCCGGCACAGCCTGAACGTCCCGTACATCGTGGTGTTCGGCGGCACCGATCTCAACGAGTTCTCCCTGGATCCCGCCCATTTCGCGGTCATGACCGAGGCGGTGGCCGGTGCGGAGGCATTGGTGGCGTTCAACGACGACTTCGTGCTGCGCTGCCTGGCCCTGTGGCCGGACACCATCGGGAAGCTGTACTCGATTCCCCAGGCGGTGGACACCGACCCGTCCGATTTCTCGCTGAAGAACCGGCTCGGCTTGCCGGACGATTCGAAGGTCCTTCTCCTGCCGGCGGGGCTTCGTCCGGTGAAGGACCCCCTCTTCCTGACCGGATGCGTGGACGAGTGGCATCGGGAGGACCCCCGCGTGCGTCTGGTCATAGCAGGCGTCTCCTACGACGGGTTCGAAGAGATCCTGCGTCGTCGATGTCTCAGGCACAGCGGAGTTCACTACGCCGGCGCCCTGAACCGCCGGGACCTGCACGCGGCGATGCGGGAGGCCACCGCCGTGCTGAACACTTCGATCAGCGAATGCAGCCCCAACGCGGTGCTGGAGGCCATGCATCTGGGCACCCCGGTCATTGCCCGAGATATTCCGGGCAACACCTGCCTGGTGGCCGACGGCATCACCGGCTTGCTGTTCCACAGTCCGGACGAGTTCAGAAAGCAAGCGCAGAGGCTGCTGGAGGACCGTTCGCTCGCGGCCACCTTGGCGGGCAACGCCCGCCGGATGATCGACAGCAGGCACGGCCTCCCTGCCGAGGCCGCCGCGTACACGCAGCTCCTTCAGGACGTGGCAAGGAGGAGCGTCCATGCGTGAGACAGCGACTGTCCGTCTCCCCGGTACCGAACTGTTCGTGGAGGCGTTCGGTGAGGAGGGGGATCCTGTGGTCCTCCTGGTCTCCGGCACGGGTGCGTGCATGCTCGCCTGGGACCGGGAGTTCTGTATCCGGCTGGCGGCCGGGCGGCGGCGCGTACTGCGCTACGACGGACGGGACACCGGGCGTTCGACCACCTGCCCGCCGGGCTCACCGGACTACGACCTGCATGATCTGGCCTCGGACGCGATCGGCATTCTGGACGCTTTCGGTGTCAGGGAGGCTCATCTGGTCGGGCTGTCCCAAGGCGGAGCCGTCAGCCAGCTGGTGGCGCTCGCCCATCCCGGCCGTGTGGCATCGCTGACGCTCATGTCCAGCAGTCCGGGCGACGCGGATCCCGAACGCCCGACCTTGCCGCCCACACCGCTCAAGACCCAGGTCGAACTGCACAACGCGCCCTGGCCGCAGTGGTCGGACCAAGGCTCGGTCGCGGACTACATCGTGTTCCTGGACCGGCTGCACGCCGGATCGGAGCGGGACTTCGACGAGCACTCCTCCCGGGACCGGGCGCGCAGGGTGGTCGGGCGGGCAGGGAACATCGAGTCCAGCCTGACCAATCACTACTACGTGGAGCCTGTCACTCCTTGGCGGACGCGTTTGCCCGAGATTCGGGTACCCACGCTGGTCGTCCACGGCGCACACGACCGGCTCCTCCCGCTGGAACACGGCCTGGCCCTTGCCCGGGAGATTCGGGGCGCGAAGATGATGACCCTGCCCCTGGGTGGTCATGGTCTAGACCCCAGAGACTGGGCCCCGGTCATCAGCGAGATCCTCGGTCACACCCGTCCCACTGAAGAAGGACTCCTCCCCCATGCTGCTGTCCGGTGAACCCGACATCCGTCTGTCCTGCGACGCGCTGCTGTTCGACATGGACGGAGTGCTGGTCGATTCCCTGCCCACGATCGAGCGCCATCTGCGCGACTGGTCGTTGGAGCACGGGCTGGATCCCGCGACAGTGCTTGAACTGTCGGGCGGCCGTACCACCCGGGAATTGATAGAACTGGTGGCGCCCGGCTTGGACTCGTCCGCGGAGGAGGCCCGGCTGCTGGTCCGTGAGGTCGAGGACACCGCGGGCATCTCGGCGTCCCCGGGGGCCAGGAGCCTCCTGGCGGATGCCGGGCCCTGGGCGGTGGTGACCTCCGGACGGCGCGCGGTGGCCAGAGCCCGTCTCAAGGCCGCGGGCCTGCCGGTACCCGAGGTACTGGTAACCGCCGATGACGTGACGACCGGAAAGCCCGACCCGCAGGGTTATCTTCAGGCGGCCCGCCGCCTGGGCGTAGCGGCCGGCCGGTGCGTGGTGCTGGAGGACGCGGCGGCGGGGCTCGACGCCGGTGCGGCGGCCGGGATGACTACCATCGAGATGCGTCCCGTGCCGTCCGTCCGGCCCCGCCTGGGCGACCACCTGATTACCGGCCTGGACACTCTACGAGTCGTACGGTGACCGACTTCGCGCAGTTGCGGCTGATTTACCTGCTCACCGGTGTGGTCAGCGCCCAGTGGGGGGCGTGCCTGCCCGCCCTGGACGCCCGCCTGGACTTGGGTGAGGGCAGGCTGGGCGGGATGCTGCTGGCCATGGGGCTCTCCGCGATGGCGGGCATGACCGCGGCCGGGCGCCTGGCCGCACGGCCGCTGCTCGCGTGGACTGCTCCCGCCGCCGCACTGGCCCTCGCCGGCCCGGCCGTCGCGGACGGCTACTGGGCGCTGACGGTCGCGGCCGGGGTCCTCGGGCTGCTCCTGGGCGGCCTCAATGTCGTGTTGACGCTGCACGCTGCTGCTGCCGAGCATGTCCACCAGCAGCCGGCCATGTCCCGGCTGCACGCCATGTGGACCGTCGGCGCGGTGGGCGGCGGCCTCGCCGTCGCTGCCGCCCTGCAGGCCGGTGTCGGGGTGGAGGCTGTGCTGGCCTTCAGCGGGCTCGTTTTGGCCGCTTTCATGGGCGTTCTCACCTTCCGGGCCAGGCCGCCCGGCCCGCGTCCCGCCGAGTCGGGCACCACCGCTCGCCGCAGTCCCCTGCTGGTGGTGGCAATGGGGCTGCTGGGCGCGGCCGCGTTTCTTACCGAAGGAGCCGCTACCGACTGGGCCGGTGTCCATGCCCGTCGGGTTCTCGATGTCACGCCGGCTGTGGCGTCCTTGACCTATACGGCCTTTCTCGCGGCTATGACGGTGGTCCGCTTTGCGGGCGACCTCCTCCGCTCCCGCCTGGGTCCGAGCGTGACGCTCCGGACCGCGGGGCTCGCCACCGCGACGGGACTGCTGCTCGTGATCTCCTCGTCCACCATAGGCGCGCTCGGCGCCTATACAGGATGGGCACTGGCCGGTGCCGGGATGGCGCTCATCTGGCCTGTCCTGGCCAGCACCGCCGGCCACGGGACGCCCGGCCAGCTCTCGACGATCACCACACTCAGCTACAGCGGCAGCCTGGTGGGCCCGGCCGCCATCGCCTACATCGCAGCCTCCACATCCCTGCCCACCGCTCTGGCACTTCCCGCGGTGCTCGCCGCGCTCCTCGCGTTGACCGGCCCCTATGTCCTTGCCGCATGGATCGGTACGACAGCCGACGCGGGGCGACAGCGAAAACTGCTCGAACAACGTTGAGAGTGTCGCTTCGGGGTTTCTCCTGAGTGGGGTCGGAGGGCCATGGGATCGCCCGGTACACCGGGGTCGGATCGGCCACACTGCACCGGGGCTTCCCTTCCCGGCACGATCCGCTTCGGCAGCTGGCTGCGGGTCTGGGCATCGGGAGAGCGCGATCAGGAACAGAGGGTGGTGGCGGGCCAGCCTCGGCAGTCGAACTGACCCGGCGGTGGCCGCTGGGCACACTCGGCTACCTGGTCACGTGGTGCAACGAGGACGACGAAGTGCTGATGTACTCCCTGACCACGCGCAGTCGTCTCTTCCGTCCGCGCGTGGCTGCCGGACCCCACCGCATCACGCTCGGCAGAACGCCGCTGGCCTCCCTGCCCGCCCCCGGTCCGAACGCCGTTGTGCCGTGGCCTGCGCTGGGAGCACGTCGGTTCGGCTACGCCGAGCAGCACTACTTCGGCAACCCCGGCGGCTACCTGCACTGGGGGGTGGGAGTGGGTGACGCCGGCTCCCCCGCTCACGCGCCCATCGGCTGCGACGGGGATGGATGGGGGCCCGGATCAACTCCGTCCTCGTCGTCGGCTCCACGATCGACCTGGCGAGCGTGCTGCCGTACGGCATCGCGCCGGACTACGACCGCGTCCGGCTGCTCGAACTCCGCCATCCCGCACGCGTCGCACTGGCCGCGAGATGCCGGAACGCCAGGCACGCGGTGCTGCGCCTGAAGGTACGTCGTCAGCGCCCGGACTCGACCGCCTTGTCGGAGTAGCACCTGCCTGTGGACCCGAGCGTCCGAGGATGGCCGGTGGTCCGTCAAGATCAGCGGGATGGGAGACTGGCCGGCCGGGCAGAGAACAGAAAGGACGGACACCATGGTGCGACGGCGACACAGGCGCGCAGCTCTGGCGTCCCTGGTCATGGCGGCGCTGATGACCGCGACGGCGACGGCCTGTGCTTTTCCGCTGCGGGATCTCGGCCCGCTGCCCCCGCGTTTCTCGGGTCCGCCGCTGCCTGCGGACTCGGTGGTGTCGGAGATGATCTCGATACTGGCGGCAGAGGGCATCACGGTGGAGAGGGAACCCTCGACCTATCTGGGCAGGTGCCGCGAACGGCTCTCGGGACGGCATGCGCCGGAGACGGTGGACGCCGCCCTGAAGGCGGCCTTCGCGCGGGCCCGTTCCGAACATGGCTGGCAGTCCGGTCCCGACATGGGCAGCGAGACGCTCACCCTCGTGAAGAACAACTGGACGGTCACGTCCGGCTTCTCGGGGGAGCCGGCACAGGGCATTCAGGCGCCGGTCATCGTGTCGATGATGTGTCTGGACGGCGGTACCTCCTCTGCCCCCGCGTCGCCTTCTGCGTCGGCGTCGTTCTGACGGCGGGCCTTGCCGGCGGGTGGCTTAGAACGCCGACGGGGCGGCGTACGCCCGACGCGGTGTCGGAGTACGCCGCCCCTGGGCGGCCCGCGCTGTCATAGCGGTTACTTCGGGTCGCTGTTGAACTTCGCGGCCGACCAGAAGTAGCCGAGCACCGCGAGGCCCAGGCACCAGGCGACCGCGAGCCACCCGTTGTGGCCGATCTCGGTGCCGAGCAGCAGCCCGCGCAGGGTCTCGATGGCCGGGGTGAACGGCTGGTACTCGGCGATCGGCTGGAACCAGCCCGGCATGGAGTCGACCGGGACGAAGGCGCTGGAGATGAGCGGGAGGAAGATCAGCGGCATCGCGTTGTTGCTGGCGGCCTCGGCGTTCGGGCTGATCAGGCCCATGCCGACGGCGATCCAGGTGAGCGCCAGGGCGAAGAGTACGAGCAGTCCGAAGGCCGCGAGCCACTCCAGGGCGGTTGCGTTCGTGGATCGGAAGCCGATGGCGACGGCGACGGCGCCGACGAGGACCACGCTGGCGATCGACTGCAGCACGCTGCCGATGACGTGCCCGATGAGCACCGAGCCGCGGTGGATCGCCATGGTGCGGAAGCGGGCGATGATGCCCTCGGTCATGTCGTTGGAGACGGACACGGCGGTGCCGATGGTGGTGCTGCCGATGGTCATCAGCAGGAGGCCCGGCACGAGGTAGGCGATGTACTCGGAGCGGTCGCCGCCGCCGATGCCCGCGCTCATCGCGTCGCCGAAGATGTAGACGAAGAGCAACAGCAGCATGATCGGCGTGAGCAGCAGGTTCAGGGTGAGGGACGGGTAGCGCCGGGCGTGCAGGAGGTTGCGGCGCAGCATCGTGGACGAGTCGCGTACGGCGAGGGAGAGGGAGCTCATCGGACTGACTCCTTGGGCTGGTTGGGGATGGTGGTTCCCCCGCCGGTCAGGGCGAAGAACACGTCGTCGAGGTCGGGGGTGTGCACGGTCAGCTCGTCGGCCTCGATGCCGGCCGAGTCCAGCCGGTCGAGGATGGACCGCAGTTGGAGCTGGCTGCCGTCGCTGGGGATTTGCAGCGCCAGTGCCTCGTCGTCCCGGGTGACCTCGCGCAGCGCGGAGGCGGCGGACTGGTACGCGGCCGGGTCGGCGAAGCGGAGCCGGACGTGGCCGCCGGGGATGAGCCGCTTGAGCTCCTCGGCGGTGCCCTGGGCGGCGATCTTGCCGTCGTTGAGCACGGCGATGCGGTCGGCGAGTTCGTCGGCCTCCTCCAGGTACTGCGTGGTGAGGAAGACGGTGACGCCGTCGGAGACGAGCTCGCGGATGATCCCCCACATGGTGTGCCGGGAGCGGGGGTCGAGGCCGGTGGTCGGCTCGTCGAGGAAGATGATCCGCGGGTTGCCGACCAGGGTCATGGCGATGTCGAGGCGGCGCTTCATGCCGCCGGAGTAGGTGGAGGCGGGCTTCTTCGCCGCCTTGGTGAGGTCGAAGCGCTCCAGCAACTCGGCGGCGACCCGCCGCCCCTCACGCTTCGACAGGTGGTGCAGGTCCGCCATGAGGAGCATGTTCTCCTCGCCGGTGATCAGGCCGTCGACGGCGGAGAACTGGCCGGTGACGCCGATCGCGGCGCGGACCGCCTGCGGGTCGGCGGTCAGGTCGTGGCCGGCGACCCGCAGGTCGCCGGCGTCGGCGGTGATGAGGGTGGAGAGGATCTTGACGGCGGTGGTCTTGCCGGCGCCGTTCGGGCCGAGCAGGGAGAAGATCGTGCCCGCCGGGACGTGCAGGTCGATGCCGTCGAGGACGACCTTGTCGCCGTAGGACTTGCGCAGCCCGTTCGCCGCGATGGCCAGGTTGGTCATGAGGGGTGCTCCTTTAGAGGCTGCGGGCGGTGATGTCGCCGTAGGCGGTGGTCGCGTGGATGGTCAGGCCGGCGGTGGCGCCGTCGGTGTTCTTGAGCGCGTTGTGGATGCGGCCGTGGGTGGTGCCGGCGTCGAGGGAGGCGGAGACGCCCCGGGCGGCGCCGATCGACAGGTTTCCCGCCTCGGTGCGCAGGGTGACCGTGCCGTGCACGGCCTCGGCGATGTGGATGTCGCCCTTCTGCGTGCTGATCTGTGCCGGGCCGCCCAGGCGGCCGACGGAGATGTCGCCGGCGAGGAGAGTGAGGCGGGCGCCCGCGGTCTCGTCGAGCTTGATCGAGCCCTGCGCCGCCTCGAGGGTGACGTCGCCCAGCCGTCCGACGCCCCGGAGTTCGGCGGCGGCCGTCTTCGCCTCGACGCGGGAACCGGCGGGCAGCTGGACCGTCACCTCGACGGAACCGGAGTGGCCCAGGATCCGGTTCTTCGCCGGAGCGGCCTCGATCCGCAGCACGCCGTCGACGTACTCGACCGTGGTCTGCTCCGCCGCCTTCACATCGCGGCTGCTCGAGGCGTTCGCCGGCCGGACCTCGACCGTGGTGTCGGCCCGGTCGGCGGCGATGAACCGGACGAGTCCCGCGGGGATGTCCAGGACGGTGGCGATCGGGGCGGGGGTGGCGAACTTCTGCATGATGCTGTCCTTCGACTCGTTGTTTCTGATGTCGAAAACGCTACGTTGCCTTCAAAGATCGTTCAATGACTTCGTTGCGCAAGATGGTTATTTTCGCAGGTCAAAGGCTAGAAATCGTTGCAACGGTTTTTGAAATTAACGCAACGACAGCAGTCTGTACGTTGCAATGAACTGAGGGTGAACGCTATAGTGGAGGCATCAAGGAGAAACGAAGGAGATCGCAATGCCGGGAGGCAGGCTCACCCAGCAGGAACGTCAGCAGATCGCGCTGGGGGTGGCCGACGGGCTCGCCTACGCGGAGATCGCCAGACGCCTCGATCGCCCGACCTCGACCATCACTCGCGAGGTCACGCGCAACGGCGGCCCCGCCGGCTACCGCGCCGATCTGGCCCACCGAGCCACCGAACACCGCGCCCACCGGCGGAGGCAGGCCACACCCCAAGGGCAGCAGGCGCCCCCGCAGGCCCATGGGCGTGACCCCGAGGCGGTGCGCGAGTACGAGGAGACGTTCACCACCCTCCTCATGGCCTCGGGCCTGCCCAAGATGATGGCCCGGGTGCTGACCTGCCTCTACACCACGGACGCGGGCAGCCTCACCGCGTCCGAACTCGTGCAGCGCCTCCAGGTCAGCCCGGCGTCGATCTCCAAAGCGATCGCGTTCCTGGAGAGTCAGGGCCTCGTCCGCAGGGAACGCGACGAACGCCGCCGCGAGCGCTACATCGTCGACGACGACGTCTGGTACCAGTCGATGATCGCCAGCGCGCGCTCCACCGCTCAGCTCGCCGAGACCGCACGGCAGGGGGTGGGCATCCTCGGCCCTGACACCCCGGCCGCCACCCGCCTCGAGAACATCGCCCGCTTCGTCGACTTCGTCTCCGAGAGCATCACCCGCGCCGCGGACCAGGCCCGCGAGATCCTCTACACGAAGGCCGAGGTCGAACCGGCCTCGGGCGGCGCCGCCACGCCGAGTTCAGACCGCGGATAGACAGCCGTCTCGACGGTCACGGCCGGTGGTGCCCGCGCCGGATCACCCGGGAGGCGGTGGAGGAACTCGAACTCGCCGTCGCGTCTCTCGTCACGCCTGGGTGAAGTCCACCGACGGGTTCATCGACACCACCTCTGGTTCCCTCCGCCTCGAGCCTGGCCGTAGTCCTGCTCGTCGGTGTCGGGCGTCGGCTTGCGGGTGCGCGATCGGCCCAGACGATGGTGATCTCCGCGTGGGGCAGCCGGAACCGCAAGCGGTCCTTGGCCCCTGGCAGGAGTACGACGTGAGGGCGGCGGCGTGGCGGCGCTCGCTTTCGCGACGGCCCACTCCGCCACACAGCCGGGGCAGGTAAGCAGTCGCCCAGCAGCAGGTCGTGGCGGCCGTGCCCGGCAGGTGTCGGCGTGCACGCCAACCGCCAATCGGCAGACCTCGACAGAAGAAGCGCTTGCTTCCGTACGCTCCGCCACGTTCCTACAGGTCCAGCCGTGGCTTCGGGCCGCTGGGACTGATCGCGGACCCGGTACTGAGATGTCGACGTCCAGGTTGCCCAGTGCCCGCGCGGCCTCGTCGGGGGAGGGCAAGCACATCGCGCCATTGCCGTGCGGGCTTGCACCCTCGCAGGATCAGGACCGCGTCAGCGAAGAAGCGCGTCACTTCCAAAACCCAGTCCCTTCAGTCCCTGGCCAAAGCCGGCCCTCACTAGGTGCGCGAGAGACAGCCATGGGTGTCGGCTACTCGGCGTCGGTCATGAACTCCCCCACTGCTGCTCCCGGAAACCGCCCCAACGCTGCTGACCGGCCCGCTCGGACGGTGGCTCCATTCTGAGTCGCGCCATGTCGCTGCGACTGGTGAGGGTGTCCGGGTGGTCGGGTCCGAGGGTGCTGCACCTCACTGACGCCAACCCGGCACATCGCAACGAAACTCACCCCGAACGCACATCACCGGGCCCGCCCCTCGGGCTGCGCCCAAACCATGACGAACAATGAGCCTAAAGGGCATACACAGCGGGGCCCGGACTGGATGTCCGGGCCCCGGTTGGGTTACTCGCTGCGTCCGCTGGCCTCCTCGTTCCTCGGTGCCTGCTACAGCCCGCCGTGGCCAGCCGCCTCGGCGGTTCCCTCTTCCTGTTCGTCGCCGATGTCGACGAACACGATCACCGAGATGTCCTTGCCCACCATGCCGCTCACGGTGTCGCTGAACTCGCCGGTCCACTCGTTTTCTTCCAGGTCCCGTGCCGTCTGTTCGTCGGGCGTCTCGATGAACAGGTCCACGAAGCCGAGGTCTCGGCGGTGGTTGACGACTAGCAGGCGGCTCCGCTGGATCGCGGCCCAAACGATGTCAGGGATGTGGTCCGGCAGGTTGGCGCCCGCTCCGTGGTCCATCTGCATATAGAGATCCCGGACAGCAGCCTCAAACGGGTCGGGGCCCTTTGCCTGCCAGTCCGCTTCCTCCCACAGCTTCTCGACCTGCTGGTGGACCTTGTCTACTGCGCGTTCGTGCTTGCGGGGCGTCCGGCGCCGGACGGCGCGCTCGGCCAGGAACCCGGCGATGGCCGCGACGGATTGCCTGCTGGGGAGCGTGGTGCCGTTCAAGGCGTTCTGCACGGTGCCGGTCGACACCTGGGCTCCGTCGGCTATGTCACGGACACTCAGCGGACCGGGCCGTGTGGCGGCGCGGAGTTTGCGCAGCAGCTCCACCAGGTGTCGGTGAGCGCCGTACGGCAGTTCAATGTCCTTGGTCTCTCCGGGGCGGCCCATCGGGCAGTCCTCCTTCTTCAGGTCGTCAGCGGGGGCGGCACGGCGCAGGTTCCAGCGGGCCCACGCCTGGCGTGCGGCCGACAGGACGGCGCCAGTGATGACGCTGGCCATCACGGTCACCAGCAGCTCGGTCGCGATGTTCATGGCATTGAGAATTTCAACGCCCATCCGCCCGTTGAACGGATATGAACGCCCAGGTCAGGGAATCTTTCACGGCCCACAGGCCCGGGGCCGGGTGGCGTGCCCCTCGGCGGTTCCGGCTACAGCACGCCGTGCCGGGCATTCTCGGTGAACACGTCGTCGTCCTCACGGTACTTGCGCATCACCTTCGAGCCCGGGGACCATCCGCCCTGCTCTAATTCGGCCAGCACGTTGCATTGCCGCCATTCCCTGGCAATCTGGCCACACCGACGCTGACCCCCAGCTACACAAGAAGCCGGGGGCTGTCGTCCGCTGCCCCGGTTCTGGCGGGGGGCTGGGCGCTTGCTGACGATCAATGTCGCGGTTCTGCTGGTGGTCATCGTTGTGCTGCGGCTGCGCCGACGTACCGAGGCCCGGAGCCGGTTCGACGAGAAGATGACCGTGGTCATCGTCCTGGCGCTGGGCATCATGCTCGCCCCCACCGACGTCGGCCAGGGCATCGCCAGCTTCCTCGGCCAGCTCGTCAACGGTGTCTCCCAGGCGGGCCAGTGACCCCGACCGACTCCCTTCACGCGTCCCTCGGGCGGCCTACGGCGGACTCCTCGCCTGCGCGGAGGGGCCGGTGAGCGGGCGGCGGCGTCCGGTACGGCGGTCCCGGCGGCGGAAGAACCAGCACCTGGAGCAGGTGCTCCTCGCCGCATTCGCGGCCGCGGTCGTGCTCAGCCTGGCGGCCGCGGCACTGCGGTGGCTGGCCGAGCATCCTTGGGTCGTGCTCCTCGCCGTCCTGGCGGCGGCCGGGGCGGGCGGGGCCTGGATGTGGCGTCGCGGGGAAGCAGCGCGATGGGAGCAGGTTCGCGCGCAGGGCCTGCGCTACGCGGTGGAGCAGCTGGACCGTCTGCACCACACGCAGTTCGAGTTCGCGGTGCGCGACCTCATGCACCGGGACGGGTGCGCGGACGCGCAGCAGGTCGGCGGCCGCGGCGACAACGGGGCGGATGTGAAGGCGACCGATCCGTACGGGCGGCGCTGGGTGATCCAGTGCAAGCACCGCAAGGCGGGCTGGTCCGGGAAGCCGGTCGGCACCCCCGATCTCCACGTCCTCAACGGCACCGGCCGGCAGGTCCACAACGGCGACGTCCTGGTCATGCTGACCAACGGCCGGATCACGAGCAACGCCGTGGACTTCGCCAAGGACCAGCGCCTGCACCTGGTGGACCGCAGGGTGCTCGCCGAGTGGGCCGCCGGTTCCCGCCCCTTGTGGGAGCTGCTGCGCGCGGTACCTCCGCCGCGGCGCCAGTCACCCCTCTCCTAGCGGTAGCGGCCCGTGCGCGATGCGCGTGCCCCAGCGTTGTCAGTGGGCGGGTCTACCTTGGGAGGTTGCGGCCGAGCGGGCCGTCGTCGTGCACCTCCCCGACTCGTCAAGGGATGGACCACCCATGGCTCACGTCAAAGGGCACTACCGCAAGGACGGCACCTACGTCCGGCCGCACACGCAGCGGACCCGGCCCAAGTCGGCTCATACGATCCCGTCGCAGCGCGGCGCATCACGTCCTGCCCTCCCGCCAGACATGGTGCTGACCACGGGCGTTCGGGGGCACCACCGCGCGGACGGTACCTACGTACGGCCTCACCGTCGGCGGATCGGGCCCCCGGTGGCCGCGGCCGCTGTGGGAGGGGGCGGACTCCTGGTGCTGATCCTGATCCTGGCGGCGCTCGGCGGTGGGGGCGACACAGGTACGCCGCAGACGCCGAACCCGTCGATGCCGGCCACCGTCGTGGCCACACCGGCCGGGTTACCCCGGTAAATCAGCAGCAAGGAGGGCCCGGCTGACGGCCGGGCCCTCCTCACTACTCACCTCGAAAAGCCATGTGCCCCCCGTTACCCGAACAGGACGCCAGACCGCTAGGTACCTGTTTCTGATCTGGCACGCCATGGCTCCAGCGGCCCGCCCCACGTACGGAGGACGCTCCGTACGTGGGGCGCGTTCTCGGGGTCGGACCCGGCAACTAGCTAGGCGATCATTGCGCTCATGGACCATCCCGTACCCCTCAGCAGTTTCGGACTGCGGTTCGTCACACCGCAGCACCCTCAGGTGATCGAGCAGTGGTGGGCGGAGGTGCGTCCGTTGGTCGACGGCCAGGACCTGCTGGCGGATGTCCACCCGGATGGCACGTCGAGCTGCTCAAGCCGGCATTTGCTCGGCCCCGCCGAGGGATGGCCGTTCGCGGCCTCGGACGAACCGCGCCGGGTCGAGCTCTCCAACAACGACTGCGTCACCTCCTGCTGCGGAGGCATCTTCGTCACCATCCGACGCCAGGACGACCGGGTGCTCTGGACGTCCTGGGAGAACACACACGACAACCGGGTTCCGGTCCCCAGCGACCTGCACTTCGACGCGGCCCAGTACGACGTCGAACTGGCCAGGGCCGGCGCGGACAGCAGCTGGGAGGCTCCTGTGGACACCGCCGCGCGCCTGCTGGCCCAGGAACTTGCGAACCGAACGGGCCCGGAGCACGGGGACCGTGTAGTGCTCGCCATAACGCCGGAGCGTACGGAGCCCGCACGCGTGACGGTGCGCTTGGGCCGCCGCGGTGTTCCATGGGCACCGGGGGAGGATTTGGTACGCGACCTGCTTGTTACCGGTCAGGAACCCGTTCAGGAGCTCGTTCGGCGGTTCGTCCTCCACATCACAGCCGAGGGCCCCGGCGATACCGATTCCTGATCCTCCCGGCTGGAATCTCGGCGGGGCAACGAACGAAGGCGACCAAGGCGGCTTTGATCAAGGTGCCGTGGAACACGTTGACCGCTGGTCCCTTGGGCACCGCAGGCCCCAGGAATGCCGTTCGCTGAACGGTTACCGCAACCGTTCAGCGAACGCTGCCGCTCTCCTGAAACGGAGAGAGCCCCTCGCTCACCTGGCCTTCGGGGGATCAGAAACAGGTACTAGGCGCAGCGAAGCCCCGGACCCTATCGTCCGGGACTTCGTCGTGCCCGTGCGTGGTCAGGTGGGTTCCTGATCAATGAAGCGGCGCAGGAGGCAACTGGCGACGGCACGGCCAGCTCCGGAGCACAGCCCGCCGATGCCAGCACATCGCCGCCGTCTCGCCGCCGGGCTCCTGCTGCCGCTCGATCACCCTGGCGCGCGTCGGCCTCTCGACGGCTACGTGACCGGGTACGACGTCGTCACCTACGGCCGGGAAGCGTGGGCGGAGCTGCGGCAACGGGGCCAAAAGTGCAGGTGAGGGGCGTCCGGGGCGTCGGTCCCCGGCGCGAACAGCATTCGCAGATCGGGAACGATCTCCAGCAGCCGTGTGGCTCTGCATATGGTCGTCGCACCCACTAGAAGGAGGCGCGAAATGGGCAAATTCATCAGAGAGCTGCTGATCGCCGTCAGCGGCCACGTGATCGCCGACCTGGTCATCTTCTGGCTGCTGCGCGGGTACTGAGGAACCGGGTGCAGTTCACAGACCCCGGGGCTTGCTTCATAGACCCCGGGGCTTGCTTCATAGACCCCGGGCGTTACGGCGGGCCGTCTACAGCACCCCCAGCAGCGCATTGTCCTCCCACTGGTCGACGACTTCGAGGTAGCCGGCCAGCACCTTGGAATGCGGGGCCCACCCTCCCTGTTTGGCGATGACGATCTGGTCGTGGCCCTTGAGCCGGGAGGACGTCGCGAGACCGCGGCGGGGGCTGTGGCCGGTGAACCGGACCTCGATGCCCGCGCGGGCGCCGGCGCGGGTGATGACGTCGCCGACGGACTCGGGCTGTAGTCCGCCCTCCATCACGGTGTTCCAGCGGGAGTGCAGGCGAGGCCACGCGGGAGCGTCCGGGTCGGTGAGCTCGGCGGCCTCCGTCCACGCTGTCCACGCCCGGACGGGGCAGATGGAGGGCCGGGTGCCGTACGGGACCGGGACCACGCGGGGGCGGACCTTCGAGACGCGCAGGTCGGCCTGGATCCCGGCGGGGGTGAGGGCGTAGTCGCGCACGCGGTTGGCGGCGAGTTCGTGCTCGCGGCCGGCGACGGCGAAGTGCATGAGGACCAGGGCGCGGTCGCGGATGCCGCGGAGGTTGTCGGGGCAGGCGGCGCTGATCGCGACGAGGTGGTCCACCAGGAGCGGGGCGGCCTGGCCGCGGCCGCGCTTCTCGGCGCTCTTCTCCATCTCCTTGACGAGCTGGGCGAGCCGGTTGCGCGCGAGGCGGGCGACTCCTTCCTCAAGTTTGACCGCGTGCTCCTGGCGGGCGGAGACGACGGTGCCGGAGATCCGCCGGTCGATGGTCGAGGGGGCCAGGGAGGTGCCGGCCTTCCACCCGGGCTGGGTCCAGAGCCACTCGACGAACGCGGTCAGCGTGCCGGGGGTGACGGCGAGCAGGGGCACCCCGCTCTGCTCGCAGAACTTCGTCCAGCTCTTCCAGTCCTGGGCGTAGCCGGAGCGGGTGCGCTCGGGGCGGCCGTCGGCGACGACGCGGACGGCGCGGTGGTCGAGGGCGCCGAGCGCGGCCCGGGTCTGCTCGTCGAACTCCTCCGGGCGGACCGGCGCCGACGCGGCGGGCGGGGTGCTGCTGGAACTGACCGACAGATCCGCGTTCGTCATGGTCTCCCCTGATTGCCCGTCATGGGCCTTTCCTGGACTCCGGACATGGGGAGCTTATCCAGAGTCCATGGGCTCCCGGCGGGCCAGCCCGCGGGCCTCCGAAATTTGATTCGTGATTCGGAGGGGGATCACGACTGCCAAATTCCATAAGGGCACTGCGTATGACTTCCTGTACGAGATGGAGTGTTGCCTGTGTCCACCG
The DNA here is from genome assembly GCF_045208355.1 of Streptomyces sp. NBC_01546. Lineage (NCBI taxonomy): Bacteria > Bacillati > Actinomycetota > Actinomycetes > Kitasatosporales > Streptomycetaceae > Streptomyces > Streptomyces sp. NBC_01546. The sequence continues at coordinate 392,980 of NZ_CP109380.1, read as the reverse complement.
AAGCCACCTCAACGTCCCTCCCGCCCGCCGTCATCCCTCTGTCTGACCGAGCGGCCGAACAGCGGGCTGCCGACCGCGAGCTGTTCGAGCGGCTTCAGGCAGACCGGTTCGAGGGCCCCAACTTCGAGATGTTCCGGGACCGGATCTGGCTCTACGGCTGGAACGTACTGCGCTCCTGGATGCGGGACGGAACGATCATCGAGAAGTGCCGTGAGAAGCGGATCTACTTCAAGGCTCCGTACACCGAAGTCGAGGAGATGATGCGCAGCTACGACGTCCGGCAGGACATCGCGATCGACTGCCTCGGCCGAGCCATCCCCTTCTTCCTCTCCGACTGCCTGCACAAGTGGAACCCCGACGGCGGCCGGAACCTGAACAGCTTCTTCCTGCACATGGCCCTGCACTTCTTCCGGGACGCCTACCACCGATGGGCAGGCGGCCACCGGCAACGCATGCGCGAGATCCTCGGGCTCGACGCGATCCCGGTGCATGACGCCGGGTCGGATCCGTTCGAGCCGATCCTGGTGGTGCCCGGCCCGGAGGAGCAGACCGTGCTCCGGGAGACGCTGGGCATCATCCTCGCGAAAGCCTCGATGGAGGAGCGCGCGGTCTGCGAGGCGATGCTGACCACCGGGGCCACCCAGGAGGAGATCGCGCAGCGTCTCGGGACCACACGGAAGTCGGTCGAGCGGCGCCTGAGCCGAGTCCGGCGCCGCGCGCGCAACCTCGCCGCGGCCGGCGAGATCGTCGTCCCCTCGGTCAGCTCGGCGGTGACCTTGTGAACGGTTCCCTCGACCAGCGCATCGTCGTCCCACCGGTTCCCGCTCTGATCACGGCGGTCGGCCGGCGTGTTGCCAAGCAGACCCCGCTGCGGGGCGCGGCTCATCAAGCACCGGGCGGAGGCGAACCAGCCGCCGTTCCCGTCCGGGTGGGTCTGACTTCCGGAGCGCGGTCCCGTCCTTCCCTGCCCGACTCCGGCGAAGGGGTGGAGCACAGACCCGTTGGGGGTTGCGGGGCTAACCCCGCGGTCCCGCACTGTGCCGTCAGGTCGAGACGCAAGCTCTGACGACCCGCCATGCTCCGCCCCTCATCAGCGACGTAGAAGAAGGACACCGCCATGCTCACCGACGTGCTCACCGGCTGGACGGCGGAAACCCTCGGCGGCCTCACCGTACTGACGGCGGTCTTCGTGTGGGGCTGGCTCCGCCGGCACCACAACCGGACCGGTGCCGCCGTGACCCCGGGTACAACCTCGGCGCCGGCGGCCGCGGCACCGGTCCGCACCTATACCCTGCTCGGCGCCCGGGCCGCCGACGGCCAGCCCGTCCACCTGCCCAGCAGCCGACCCGCCGGAACCGTCATCGCCTGGCGCGGCAGCCCGGCCGCAGCGGAGCAGTTCGAGCTGACGGACGCGCTCCTGCCGGACGGCACCTACGCGGCCGAACCACTGGCGATGTACCCGCAGCGTCCTCACGGCAGCTGAAGTCCGGCACCTCACCCTCGCTGGTCGCGCGCCCGGTCGCTGGCTGGATGGAGTCCCCCAGCACAAACGCCTCCCACAGATAACAGGTGCTCTCTACGCCGTCGCCGGGACGCGTTCTCCCGGGTCGGCGAGCCCTGTAGCGCAGATAACAGGGCGGTTATCTGTGGGACGACTTCAGACCGGCCCTGCCGCCGACGGCCCACCGGTCACCCACCAGGGCAGACGAGGGCTTAGCGCACGATCTGACACCGATGTTCCCACCGGCGCCAATTGCAGCCGATGCGAACTGGCGATGCCGAACCTGGTCGACCGCCGCGCGACACCGGATCGGGGCACTGGCCTGGGCCGGGCGGTGAGCCGGGGACCTTCGCCGGACGTTACCCGACCGGACGGTCGCCGACCGGCTCCTTCACTCCTTCGAGGGACTGACCTGGGAAAACTCTCACCGCTCGCATCCGATGCGAGATTCTCGCGTCGAATGCGACGAGCGGAGAGTGATGAACAGATGGCTGGGGAAACCCTCGCGCCGGGCTCGGCACGGCTGCACCTGGTCGACGGCCTGCCGCTGTTGCGCCCTGAGGAGCAGGTCTTCGAGGCGATGCTGGCCGGCTGGCGCAACCAGCAGCTGGCCAGGAACCTGTCGTTCGGCTACGTCAGCGACCAGGAGCGGACGGTGCGCGCGTTCGCCCGGCACGCGGACGGGCTGCCGTGGGAGTGGGCGCCCCAGCACGTCGAGGAGTGGTCGGTGGACCTCCGCTCGGTCCGTGGCTGCGCGCGCTCGACGGTGCGCAACTACCAAGGCGCGGTGAGGCAGTTCTGCGACTTCGTGACCAACCCGGCGTACAGCTGGGCGGAGGAGTGCCAGCTGCGCTTCGGGACGCACCCGGTCCAGGTGGTCCACGACTGGAACGCGGCGGTCCACGCCGACGAAGGCGAGGGCGAACCCGAGCGCCGCGCCTTCACCCGGCCCGAGCTGGAGGCGTTCTTCGACTACGCCGACGAGCAGGTGGTGCGCGTCCGGGGCAAGGGCCGCAAGGGCTGGCTGCCGGCCTTCCGGGACGCGGCGCTGTTCAAGACGGCCTACGGCTACGGCCTGCGCCGCAACGAGAGCCGCATGCTCGACGAGGTCGACTTCGGCCCCAACCCGCACGGCCGTGAGTTCGGCGACTACGGCACCTTGATGGTGCGCCACGGGAAAGCGAAGAAGGGCTCGCCGCCCAAGCGCCGCAGCGTGCTGACCGTCTGGCAGTGGACGCCGGTCGTCATCGAAGAGTGGGTCACCGAGGTGCGGCCCGGGATGCGGCACGCGCACGGGCCCGCGCTGTGGCCCTCCGAACGGGGGCCGCGGATCGGGCTCCAGCGGTTGGACTCCCGCTTCGCCGCCTACCGTGACGCGCTCGGCCTGGACCCGGCGCTGGAGTTCCACTCGCTGCGCAGGTCGTACATCACCCACCTGATCGAGGACGGCTACGATCCGCTGTTCGTCCAGCAGCAGGTCGGCCACGAGTATGCCTCCACCACCGCGATCTACACCTGCGTCTCCTCCGACTTCCGCACCCGCACCCTGCGCCGGGCCCTGGACGCCACTGTTGAGGCCGCGATGCGGCCGGGAAGGACGTCGTGATGCCCCGCCAGATCACTTACCGGTGGCGCCTGCGCGAGCTGATGGCCGGCCGCGGCATGTTCACCGTCCCCGAACTCATGCCGCACCTGGCCGAACGCGGGATCACCTTGTCCGCCTCCCAGGTCCACCGGCTCGTCTCCGGCACCCCCGAGAGGCTGTCCCTGCCGGTGCTCGCCGCGCTCTGCGACATCCTCGACTGCACCGCCAGCGACCTGATCCCCACCTCCGCCGAGAACGTCCGCCTGCGCCGCACCGCCGGGCAGGACGCACCGATCAACCTCGCCGCCCGCCGACCGACACGGGTCCGACTTACCGACGAAGGGTGACCGGCATGACGCCCGAACAGTACGAACGCTGGCACCTGCGCGACTGCGCCCGCTGCGGTCGGCGGGCCGAGAAATCCGCCAACTGGTCGGACGGACCGATCTGTCGCACCTGTCTGGAGCGGGCCATGCGTGTCCGGGGCCGTTGCCCCGGGTGCTCCACCGACCGGCTGCTGCCCGGCCGCGACGATCAGGGCCAACCGCTCTGCCGGGACTGCGCAGGCATCACCCGCGACTTCTTCTGCAGCCGCTGCGGCTTCGAGGGCCTCCTCCTGGGCGGCCGGCTCTGCGAACGCTGCACCCTCTCCGGCAGGCTCACCGGCATCCTGGACGACGGCACCGGCCGCCCCAACCCGCGCCTGCTCCCGCTGCACGACCTGCTCGTCGGGATGGACCGGCTCAAGAGCCGCCTCGTCTGGCTGAACAACCCGCAGGTCGCCGCGCTACTGAGGGACCTCGCCACCGGCAACATCGCCCTCACCCACGAGGCCATCCAGCAGGTGCCGAACTGGCGGACCGCCGCCTACCTGCGCGACCTGCTCATGGAATGCGGCGCCCTGCCCCGCCAGGACCGCCGGCTCCTGCTCTTCCAACGCTGGCTGGCCGAACGCCTCGCGGCGACCACAGACACCGAACACGAGCAGCTCCTGCGGCACTTCGCCCACTGGCACCAGCTCCGCAAGCTGCGGGCCAAGGCTGACACCGGCCCGCTGAGCGTCAGCACCGTCAGCGAACACCGCCAGCAGACCACCCAGGCCAGCGCCTTCCTCACCTGGCTCACCCACCGAGGCAGCACACCGGCGACGGCAACCCAAGCCGATCTCGACGCCTGGCACACCGAGAACTACGCCACCCGCCGCGCGGCACAACCCTTCCTTCGCTGGTGCATGGACACGCGCCGCATGCCACGGTTGGCCATCCCCTACCGCACGACAACCAACCCGCAACCCATGGGCCAGCACCAACGGTTGGCCGCCCTACGTCGCGTCCTCGGCAACGATGCCGCGCCGCTGCGATTCCGGGTCGCCGCCAGTCTCGTCCTGCTGTTCGCCCAACCTCTCACCCGGATCGTCCGCCTGACGACCGACGACATCCTGGACGACGGCCAGCAGGTTCACCTCCGGCTCGGAGACCCGCCCTCGCCCTTGCCCGAGCCCGTCGCCGATCTCGTTCGGGACTACCTCCGGTCGCTCCCGGCCCACACACCCGCGGTGAACCTCTCCGCCCGCTGGCTCTTCCCCGGCCGCCGCCCGGGCCAGCCGATGAACCCGACCAGCTTGCTCGGCCCCCTCCGTGACCTCGGTGTCCCGGCTCAACGAGCCCGCACCTCCGCCATCCGGCATCTCGTCCTCCAGGCCCCCGCGCCGGTCATCGCCAAGGCCCTCGGCTACCACGACAAGACCGCCACCCGGCTCGTCACCGAGGCCGGCGGCACCTGGAGCCGATACGCCCCCGGCGACCACACGCGGTGAGCCGGCACGTTGTATCCCGGTTGGCCACTCTCGTCACTCGGGCAGCGAAAAGCCCAATTCGCGCAGGCGAGGCAGGCAGGCTTCGAGGCACTGCTCCACCGAGGCGGCATCGGTTCGCACGAGGATGTCGTCGCGCAAAGGGGCACCACTGGCCACGAATGTTTAGGGCTTGCGCCGCTCTGCCATCCGCTCGGCATCGGCCTTGAAGAGCACCGTGATGCCCTGTTCAGCCAGCGCTTCCATGATCGCCACAACGTCCACCGATGATCTCCCCCTCAGAAGTGCTTCGAACACACCACCGTGAACCTACCTGTCCAGGGCCAGGCCACAAGCACCGACCTCACTACTCAGAGCGACCAGTCACAGTCCTGGCAGGTGGAATACGTGACACCTCAACATGCGCGCCTACCAGTCTCCGACCCCGATACGCCCCCACTCCCCGTGAACCCCGACGAACACCATCGCTCTCTCCTTCGTTCCCGTGGCAGATCCCTGTCCGCGGCGGACGGTAGGGGCCTGGTCTGACATGGCATCCCCCCGGTCGGAGCAGGGTGATGCTCCGACCGGGGGATCCCGGTCCCCCTCACGAGCCTCCGCTCCGCCCTCCCGTTGACCACTGGAACTTCGCCCGTACCGCTTTCGGTGGATCACGGTGCGTGGGCGGCTCGGTCGGGGCAGCCTGGCGGTGTGGTCCGGCCTCTCGGCCGGCCCGGCCGCGCTGCGGGGAGGGGTTGATCGTCGTGGACAGGGTGCTGCAGGCGTTGGGGGCCGCACACGAGGGGGCGGTGGGGGTGCTGCTGGCCGACGGCAGTGAGCCGGGCCCGGTCTACTTCGATGTGGGCAGCGGTCCGAACATGCCGTCGTCGACCGAGTGGCACGTCTACGACGGCCGGTTCGGCCGGCCCCAGGCCATGGTCCTGCGGGGCAGCTGCTCGTGCGGCTGGCGGGGGATGGCCGAGTACCCGCTCGACTGGACCACCCTCCCCAAGGACAAGCCCTTGTACGAGGCGGACGTCGACCTGTCCGGGCCGGTCGCAGACTACGAGGCGCATCTGTCGGTCATCCGGGACGCGGCCGTCCAACTACCTGCGGAACTCACCGAGCTCCTCACCGAACTAGTGCGCCGGCTCAACGGCCTGGCCGCCGAGGAGCCTCTGGTCGCGCTGAAGGCCCTGACCGACCTCAGGTACGTCATCGCCCAGGCCGGCCAGGACGCGGCGAACGAACTCACCGCCGGGGAGGTGCCGATCGAGCAGGTGGCGACCGCGCTCGGCACGAGCGAGACCGCGGCCCGCAGCTACGTCAGGGGCTACCTCTACCCCTGACCCTGTAGTACCCCACCCCGCCCGGTACCGCGCTTACCACCTCGAGAGCACCACGGTCCGGCCAGCTCAACCGGACCGGCAAGATCGTTTCGCCGGTGAATTAAGACACCCGCCCGAGTGAGTTGACTCCCGGCACCCTGTTCCGGGCCTGATCAGCCGCGCTACACCCAGGGTGTGATCAAGCACCTGCTGCAGCGTGGTCTTCCCGCGCTCGCGCTCGCCGCCCTGCCCCTGCTCACCACCGCACCCGCCGCACACGCGACCGGAGCCCAACCAGCCGTATCCACCGCGTTCGGCATCGCCGGGGCCCCCGGAGTCCGCGCGCCACTGCCGCTGTTCGAGGCGATCGACCAGATCCCGGTCGCCGACGAGCACCGCGAGGGCTACAAGCGGGACCTCTACAAGCACTGGAACAGGGGCCTGAACGCGACGGACGGGTGTGACACCCGCAAGGAGGTCATCCTCTCCGAGGCGGTCGAGGCACCGCAGGTCGCAGCCGGGTGCCGACTGACGGGCGGTTCCTGGCTCAGCCCCTACGACGACCTCGTCGTCACCGACGCCGCCCGCCTCGACGTCGACCATTTCGTCCCGCTGGCCGAGGTCTACGACTCCGAACTGAAGAGCCCGGACGGGGCCCGCTGGAGTGCGGCGCGGCGTGAGGCGTACGCGAACGACCAGAACAGCCCGGACACCCTGGTCGCGGTCACCGCGGCCTCGAACAGGAGCAAGGCGGACAAGGACCCGGCCCAGTGGCTGCCCCCGGCCGCCGACTACCACTGCGAGTACGTGGCGAAGTGGGTGGGCGCCAAGCTGCGGTGGGACCTGGCAGCTGACGAGGCTGAGCGCCAGGCCCTGCTCGGTGTCGCGGAGGACTGCCCGAACACCACCGTCGTCTACGAGCCGGCCGCGTGATCGCCGTGGCGGGCGGACCGGGCCCGCACCTGGCCCATGCCCCACGCCCGGCGGGTGGCCCGCCGGGCGTGGGGCATGGATCCATCCGGGCCGGGGTGGTGGGAGGTCGGGGAGGATCCGGTGGGTCGGTACCCGGGTGAGGTCGACGCCGTCGATCGGCTCCAGGACTTCGGCGGTGACCCAGGTCGTGTACTCCTTCGCCTCGATGTGGGAGCCGTACTGGTGAAGAGGCAGTGCTCCGAACCTGCGCTATTCATCGCGACGATTGATGCGGTCGGCTGGCGCTCTGCCTACCTGTGGGGGCGGCCGTTGTTGGTTACGTGTGAGCGTTGCAGTGCGGCAAATCGGCGTGCGCAGGGCGAGGTCAGAACATGGTGTTGTCGTTCTTGGAGGTGGGCGGGATCACCTGGAGGACGTCCCAGTGTTCGACGATCTTGCCGCCTGCGTCGAAACGGAAGATGTCGATGCCGGCGTACTCCTCCTCGGGCCAGGTCTGGTGGCAGTGCAGGATCACGTGGTCGCCTTCGGCGAAGGCGCGCTTGACCTCCACCCGCTTGCCCGGGTACTCGGCGGCCATGCGCTCGAAGTAGTCGATGAACGCCTGCTTGCCGTCGCCGACGTGTGGATTGTGCTGGATGTAGGTGTCGCCGGCGTACTGGTCGATGGCCTCGGCGGGGCGGCATTGGTTGAACATCAGGTCGTAGAACGCCTGAGCCGTGGCCTTGTTCTTCTCCGGGTCGCTCATGACGCCACCGTAGGGTCGGGTGCCGGGTGCGGCACGGTAAGTGCGTCGAGCAGGTGGTCGGCCCCGACGAGGACGGACAGAGTGCGGCGGACGAGGTCGTCGGGGGTTTCGGGGTGGGTGGGGTTGACGCGCACGAGGCATGCGTGGGGGATCTGGCGGGTGAGGTGGTCGCCCGGCCATCGGATGACGCCGGGGGTGTTGAATCCGGCGCCGAACTCGAGGACGAGCAGGCGGGCGTCGGCGGCTGTTCCCAGCCAGTCCTTGAGTGGCGCCCCGCGGGAAGATAGGGGGCGTCGACGAACTCGGGGCCGATGCGGACCTTTATTGACCTCGCCGCCGCAGTTCGGGCAGCTGGGCAGAGGACCGGTGACAGCGCCGGTGATCCTGTTTCCGGCGCACTGCCACATCGGGGCCCCGATCCGGTACATCCAGGGGCCCTCGCGGTCCTTGGCCCGCTCGTAGAGGCGGACGGTGAGGCGCTGCTGCCCGTCGGGCAGGGTCATCGTGATCGGCCAGTGCTCCGCCCTTGCGTCGTCGGCGAATGTGTCCACCGGCGTCAGGATGAGTGCGGGCGGGTGTCGGGTGTGCGCACCACGAACTTCCCGTCGAGGTACTCCACGACGAGCTCGGGCTCCCCGCCAGGCGCGGCCACGGCCTGGTGGTGCAGCTCGGAGCGCGCCCGGCCGGTCAGGGGCTCGCTCTGCCAATGGGGGTGGGAGCCGATCAGGCAGAAGAGCCGGGTCAGCTCGCTCCGGAGCTCGGCCGCCCCCGTCGCCGGCCGCACGGCCAGACGGTTGAAGGTACGGATCTGCTGCTGCTTAAGGCGGATCAGATCCTCCGGGAAACGGTTTTGCGCCATGGCTTGATTGAATCATTTGTTCGATTTTCGGAGCGAGCGCGGCGTGCGGTCGCAGCGATTCGAACAGACGTACGATGTCGTCATGTCCTTCGACTTCCCTCCCCGCCTGCGGGCCCTGCAGGCACAGCTCCACCGCGTGCGCGCCGAGCACACCGCCCTGTGCGCCACCCTGCCCTGGTCGACGGAACCCCTCCCCGGCTGGACGGCCCAGGAGGGCCGCTACTCCTCGCGCCGTGACGTACCGCCGAGCCCCGGCTACACCGAGGAGCAGCAGGTACAGCGGGCTCGGCTGGAGCGCCGGCTGCAGCGGCTGGCCGGCGTCGTGATGACGGACGCGTTCTGGCAGAGCGTGGAGCAGGAGAAAATCGTGGTCGCGCGGATGGCCCTCAAGCGGGCCCACGAGCAGGTTTCGGGGTAGCTGCTGTGGCCGGGCGTGATCCGCGTGCGCTGTTCCCGCCGGATCTGGCCCGGCTGGAGGTGGTGGAGCAGCAGCTCCAGGCTCTCCTCGTCGAGGTCCGGACGCTGATCGCCGAGGCCCGCCGCGACCAGCGCCTGGCCGAGACCCCGCACCGCTCTGTGCCCGAGGCCGGGTGGCGGATCCAGTACGGGATCGGCGCGGTGCGACGGCCGGTGACGGTGCACATCGGGGACTGCTCCATGGGCATGCCGCACTCCCGTCCCGCCACCCGCGAGCAGGCCGTCGATGCCCTCACTCAGGGCGTGGAGGCGTGCGCGTTCTGCCGGGCCGACTCCGGGCTGGGGATGCTGGAAGCCTGAGCCGACCGGGCCTGTGATCCGGCTATCAGGCCACAAATGGGATCCAAGCAGGGCGGGTAGGTTCCCTGGTGCGGGGTGCGGCCTGGCCATCCTGGCCGCGACGGGGCCGCACCCCGACCAGCCCCCCCCCTTTCGGCGGGGCGCTCAGCGGACACCTCGGGGCCAGGGTTCGAGGGCGGTGAAGATCATGGCGCGTCCGGTGTGGGCGGGGGTCTTGTCATTTGGCCTGGTCAGCCTTCCGGTGGGCTTGTACACGGCGACTGACAGCCACACGATTCACTTCCGCCAGCTGGAGCGCGGCACCGCCGACCGGATCCGCAACCGGCGCGTGAACGAGCGCACAGGCAAAGAGGTCGATCTCGGCGACATTGTGAAGGGCTTCGACACCGGCGAGGAGTACGTCCTGGTCGAACCCGCCGAGCTGGACGAGATCGCCCCTGGCCGCTCCCAGTCCCTGGACATCACCGGCTTCGTCGACCTCGACCTGGTCGAACCGATCTTCTTCGACAAGACCTACTACCTGGGCCCGAGAGGCAAGGAGTACGGCAAGGCGTACGCGATTCTGGAGAAGGCCCTGGCCAAGGCAAACCGGGCCGGTGTCGCCACCTTCGTCATGCGCGGCCGCGAGTACCTCGTCGCACTCAAGGCCGACGACGACCTCGGGATCCTGACCGTGCACACCCTGCACTGGGCGGACGAGATCCGGAACCCACGCAAGGAAATCCCCGACCTGCCCGGCACGACCAAGGTCTCCGAGCAGGAGATGAAGATGGCTGAGCAGCTGATCAGCGCCCTGGCCGTGGACTGGGATCCCGAGACCTTCCGCGACACGTTCCAGGAGAAGGTCGCCGCGCTCATCGATGCGAAGAAGGCTGGCGAGAGCGTCGAGAAGGCCGAGCCCCCGGCCAAGGCCACCGGCGCCGTCGACCTCATGGAAACCCTGCGCGCCAGCGTCGAGCGAGCACGCAGCCCCAAGAACACCGGCGAGAAGGCCACCACCACGGCAAGTCCTCGGAAGAAGAAGGCAGCACTCCCGAAGAAGCGTGTCACCTCCAAAGGCAAGTCGCTTCAGTCGCTGACGAAGGCCGAGCTCTACAAGAAGGCTGCGGCCGCGCACGTTCCCGGCCGCTCCACCATGACCCACGACCAGCTCGCAGACGCCCTTACTGACAAGTCGAATGGGCGGAGACGGTCCTGATCCCTCACGGCCCGCGCGGAGAACACAGCGCTATCGCCGCGCTCCAGCTGTACCGCGTCTGCGGTACCGGAGACGGGCGGGACGCGGGATACTCAGGCCCATGGTGCTCTCCTCCACCGGTCCGGCGCCCTCTGCGGCCGAGGTGCTGCACGCCCGGTACGCGGGTCGGCTGCCCGTCTCGTTGGAGAAGCTCGCAGGTCCGGAGCACGGTGTGGTCGAGCTGCCGCTGCACGTGTCCTGGTCTGGACTGCGTGCGTACGACCTGGACCGCCCGGGCGTTCGCATGGGCTTCTACCGGACCGTCCTGGCCGAGGGGCAGCACGAGGATCTCGTGACGCTGCTGAACCGCGACCTGCTCTTGGCGCAGTGGCCCATCCTGCGCACCCTGATCAGCAAGCACGTGTGGCAGGTCTGGGAGGAAGCCTTCCCCGAGCTGGCGACCGCGGCATCCGTGGCAGCGTGAGACTGAGAACCCGCTCTGATGGCGGAGATCGTCTCGAGTCTGGAGCCAGGCCTGGCCACGCGGGGCTGGCGAGTGCGTGATCGACGTGGACTCCCTCTCGGCCCGTCTGATGGCCTTCGGCCCGTACAGCGGCAAGGAGTGTGAGGTCGGCCCAACGCAGCAGGAAGAACCCCGGTCGCCGTTGTATGGCGGAGTCCTTCATGCCCCCACCCACATGCTCCTGGTGTTCACAGATAGGAGTCGCGGCCGAGCACGAAGGCCCACATCCCAAGGAGATGATGTGGGCCTTGCGGAAGTGCCTCACGGGGCTTGATGGCTGCGAAAGGCCGTGCCCGCAGCGTCAGGCCGTCTCTCGTTTCGGCTCCGCTTCTGCGGCCAGGACGAGCTGGGTGACGGTGAGGTCGTCTAGGGTGCGCACGGTCACGCGGTACAGGCCCGGTGTGTAGGCCGTGGCTCGAGCCACGATGTCGCCGCCACCCCAACCCAGGCGGAGCCTTTGGGTGGATCCCGTGCTCAGGTCGGTGACTTCGCACCGGACGCCGCCCAGGGAGTCCACGCCGCTGAGCGTGACGGTCCAGGGGTTGCCGACCTCAACGAGGTCGGGGACGTCCAGGCCGCATCCAGGGGTCCCCTGGGGCGGGCCGAGGTGCTCGTCATCGCGCAGGATTTCCGCGACGGCTTTCAGCGCGATGTGGTCGGAGGCGACGGCTCCGTGCTGGAGGGGCAGGGGCGTGATGGCCGGACCGACGGCTGCTGACTCCTTGTAGACGGTTCCGTCGCCCTTGACGTCGTAGAACTTCAGGCGCCCGCGCGGATCACGGATGAAGTCGCCGTTGGTGTGCTGGCGAGCTCCGTGGTGATGGGCTTCGACGACCCCGGCGTGGATCGTCAGGCTCTGCAGGGTGCTCTGCTGGGTACCCACGACGGCTCGGTGGGCGGGCAGGGCCAGGTGGGCTTGTCGGCGGTGGGAGTCTGCTGCGTCGCGGGCGAGGTCGGCGTTTCCGCCGATGGCGGCCACGTCTTGGGGAGTGAGGTGGCGGATGTGGTCGCCGTCGATGAGGCAGGTGTACTGGGGCAGGAGGTCGTGCAGGCCCGGCATGGTGGCGGAGATGGACTGCAGCTGCCGGTGTGGGAGGGGGACGGGGGTGCCGCGCCCAGTGTTGAGGATGGCGGTGGCCTTCACGGCGCCGTAGAACGGAGTGCCGAGGGTGAGGACGGCTCGGGTGTCCTGGGCGAGGTCGCTGTCGTGAGCGGGGTCGAGGGCGGCTCGGGTGACGAGGCCGCCCATGGAGTGGGCGACGAAGACGAGGCGTGCGGGCCGCTCGTCGACACGGTGGCGGCGGGCGGCATCGTGGGCGTCGTGCTGGCGCCAGGTGGTCAGGTGTCGGCGGGCGGCATCGGCCAGGAGCCGGCCGTTGGTGGCGACGGGCAGGCGCCAGTCGTAGGGGAATTGCATGATTGCCGCGGGGTGGGCGACGCATTCGCGGACGGTGTTGATGAGGCTGGTGTAGGGCTCCAGACCCTGGAGGTAAGGCGTCCATGAAGAGTGGCGCATGAGCTGGGTGGCTTTGATGCGGCCGGTCTTGCCTTCCAGCTCGTCCTCGGTCAGTCGCAGGGGCTCCAGGCCTTTGGGCTGTGTCCACGCCTTGAGGAGCCAGGCAACACCGGATAATCCCCAGATGGTTTTTTGCCTGGTGGTGTCATAGAGCTCGCTGCCCATGATGCCGGGAACGATGACGACGGCGTCCTGGGTGATGTCCGCGGTGAGGAGTGACGCGGCGTTTTTCTCGGGTTCCGGCGTGCGGTGATTCATGGCTGTGAACAATAGGGAAAATGCAGGGGGAGCGCGGGCACATCGGCCTGGTCGGGGGCAGCCCGCAGGCGGCCAAGGCTGACGCGGAGGCGGTCAGGCCGGGCTCGCTGGTCATGGTGACGGTCGAGGACGGAGATCCCGAGTTCGCCAAGGCCATCGAGGAACAGCTGCTGGTGGTGACCGGGTGGTGGCAGGCTGAGGCGGGTTTCGTGCAGACCGCCTTGCGCTCGCCTGCGGAGCGCCATGACGTTGAGCGCTTCCTCTATACGTCCGGCATCCGGGACGCCGCCGAAGACGAACCTTTGGTCGTGTACATCACCTCGCACGGCGCGGTCAGCCCCTCGGGCAGGCACTTCCTGCGGCTGCCCGACACCGACGACAGCCGGCTGCAGGCAACCGGCATGCCCACGAACGAGCTTGTTATCGCAGCGCTCGACTCACAGGCCAGGCATGTGCTGGTCATCGTCAACGCCTGTGAGTCCGGGGGCATCGACGTGGAGCTGACGGCCTTCATCCGAGATCTTTCGCGGACCCGTACCTCGAGCGGCACGATGACCGTCGTGGCCACGACGGCAACTCGTTCGCCTGTCCTGGGGCGCGAGTTCGCCACGATCTTGCAGATGGCGTTCGCCTGGCTTCGGGATGCAGCAGGCATCACGCGCTCCCATCTGTCGGCCGGCGAGTTCATGAACGCCCTTGAGGAGGCCACCGGCCGGCTCAACGCAGAGCGCGATCTCCAGCTGCCAGGCCCGCGCCTGGTCTACCACTCCAAGCTGGGGGCGGCGGCGCTCACTCTGCCCAACCCCGGGTACCGGCCCAAGCCGCAGGTGGTCGCCCCCGCCCGAGCGGAGGTCGCGGCCACACACGACGAACTGGAGTACTGGCTAGACCGCGCCAGCGGACGCGCCAGCAGCGATGACCCAGGTTGGTACTTCTCCGGCCGCCAAGACCTCAACCGGCAGCTGGCCCACTTCGCTTCCCACGACCCCGGAGTACTCATCGTCACCGGGAGCGCTGCGAGCGGAAAGTCCGCCCTGCTGGCGCGCACCGTCACACTCAGCGATCCTGATTTCCGCGCGTCCCCGCGCTATGCCCAGGCGGTGCGCATGGCCCCCGCAAACGGCGTGCCCGCCGAAGGGTCGGTGCATGTCGCGGTGTCCGCCCGCAATCGTGGGCCGGTCAGTCTCATCGAGGCGATCGGCAGCCGCCTGGGCTGTGCCCCGGACCGTTCACGGCCGGCTGCCGATCCGCTGAGGCAGTGGCAGGAAGGGCTGCGTAATTTCTTCACCGGCGGGTGGGGGAAGACGGTCACGGTGGTCATCGACGGTGTCGACGAATCCCTGGATCCGGCGGCCTGCATCCGCGACGTCCTCGAGCCCTTGGCCCCCTACACCCGCGGGGCGCAGGATTCCGTCAGAGCGTCCGTACCCGCCCAGCAGGCAGCCGGCCCGCCGCTGCCGGGACAGCGGGGGCTTCGGCTGCTGCTCTCTGTGCGCAGCAGCAGGCCCGGCACACAGCTGGCGTCGGCGGCCCCCAGCGTGCCAGGGCTGCTGGAGGACTTGCGTACCGCGTTTCCCGGTGCGCGGGAAACGCGGACTGACGCGGACGGGGTGGAGGCGGATATCTCCGCATACATCGCGGCTCTGCTGGCGGCGGCGCCCTGGGCCAGGGATGCGGCGGAGGTCGCCCGGGCGGCCCAGGCTGTGGCACCTCATGTCAGGCGTTCGTTCCTCGATGCGCGCCTGGCGGCAGAGCAGTTGCGGCGCAGTGACGGGCTTGCCCTGTTGCACGACCCGCAGTGGTTTGCACAGCTTGACCGCGGCACGGTGGGTTTGTTCGCTGAGGACCTCGAGCACGTCGCCGACAGCGGCGTGAGTGTTCAGGAGTCGGTGGCGCTGTTGCGTGTCACTGCGTTCGGGCTGGGGCGGGGGATCCCCTGGGCGCAGGTCTGGCCGGCGGCGGCCGAGGGCCTGTTGCAGGCGCGTATCGATCACGCCGACGAGAAGATTCGCCGGCTGCTGGAAAGCCGGCTGGCGGGGTATCTCACCCATGACACCGAGGACGATCGTTTCGTGTATCGGCCAGCGCATGAGCAGCTGGCCGCCATTCTTCGCCAGTGGCCGCATCCACGGTCGCCGCAGGGGACGCCGGGGGGCTCAGGGATGGCAGCGGACGACCAGGCGAGAGATCCACGCGCCGACGAGCAGGAGGCTCACGCGCGGATCGCGGCGGAGCTGGCCCGCTTGGTCGCGGCGCACTCCGCGCGTGTGCCGCACCCTTATCTGAGTCGGTATCTGGCGCATCATGCCGCACTGGGCGGCACCTTGGATGACGAGCATGTGCCGCCTTCTGTGCTGCCCTGGCTCGCTGGAGACGGAATCCGCGGCCTTCTCGCCCTCCCCCACGCCGGCGATGACGAGCGGCCGTGGTTGACCGCCTGGGCATCGGTCGAGCCCTATGTGAAGACCGCCGATGCTGCCTCCCGCTGTGCCAGCCTCCACCTCGCCTACACCGCTCAACGTCATCCCGGCACCCCGCACGCGCAGCTGCCGCCTGAGGCCCGGTCATTGGCCGGCTCCCCGCTGAGGGTCCTTTGGTCGCAGTGGTCTCCCCCGACCAACGTGCTCGCCGCCCTTAGCCGTACCTGCCTGTCCCTGACCGCGGTCAACGGGCCCGGCGGCGGTGTGCTGCTGGCTTTGGGCAACGAGTCAGGCAGCATCGAGCTCGTCGACGCGGGCAGCGGCACCGCTGTCGGCGACCGGATTCCCGCCCATGAGGGAGCCGTGCGCAGCCTCCGCTTCGTGCCGCACCCTGCGGGCGGCGGCGCACTGCTCTCGGGCAGCACAGACGGCACAGTGCGGATGTGGGACACGAACCGGGGCGTTCTGGTCAATCACATGAAAGGGCAAGGGCACGTCTGGACGTCCGACATCGCAGGCTTTCGCGACGAGGCACACGTACTGACGTCCATCGCCGTCAATGGCGAGGGGGCTGTCACGCTGTGGCGGGACCAGGCGGGGGCCCAGCAGTTCGCCGAAATGAGCGCCCACTCCCTTGAGCCCGCCGCGTTCGCTCTCACCCTCACTGACCATCCCGACGGTAGGAAGTTGCTGGTCGGGGCAGGCGGAACGCTTCATGTATGGGACATCGCCAGCCATGAGTTACTGCACGAATACCCCATCGGATCCCCGGTCAGGTCGCTGACGAACACGACGGTGCCCGGTCTGATCGCCTGCGGGCACAGCGACGGCTCCATCATGCTGCTGGACGTGAGCGCAGGGCCGAAGGCCGCTCTGGCCGGAACAGGTGAACCTGTCATCGCTCTTGCGGCTGTGCACGTCGACGGCGCGAACCTGCTGGCAGCAGCAGGCACCGGGTCCACGATCGACATCTGGGACATCGACGCCCAGCAGTGGAGGGGCCGGCTCACCGGCCACACCGATGCCGTGACCGCTCTGTGTACCCTGCCGCCCGCCCCAAGGGCAGGCATTCTCGCCTCCACGGCACGGGACAACACCGTACGCGTGTGGGACACCGAGGCATTCCGGCGCGCCCTCTCCGCCGCCGAGACCGCCCCTGCCGTGGTAGCCGCAGCACTCACCGCGCGTCCGCACACCTTTCCGGCTGTCGCCGTCAGCCGCGCGGACGCGAAGGTACAGGTGTGGGACACAGGCAGTGGAACGACCCTCAGCACTCTGTGCGCCGCCCAGGAACCCGCGGTACCCGCCCTCGTCTGGACGTCATCCAGCTCAGGCGGCCAGCCCCTGCTGCTGTGGGCGGCATCCGACCACAGCATCCTCACCTGGGACCCCCTGCGTACCGGCCACGCCCGCACAGCGGTCCCCCTTGCGGGGCACTCCCGACCCGTCCGCTCCCTCGCCGCTGCCGTAACCCATACCGGGAAACGCATCGTCATCACCGGCGGCGACGATTCCAGGGTGTGCCTCTGGGACCTGGACGACGGGCTGAGGGTGCACCATTGGCGCCACCAGTTCCGAATCACCAGCGTGGCCGCAGCGTCCGGTGGCCGCAGCACCTGGTTCGCCTCCAGCAGTTTCGACGGGACGGTGAAAGTGTGGGACGGCCAGAACGGCGCGCCCGAGCATGTCCTGTCCTGCCGTCAGGGCCCCATCAAGGCCATAGCCGTCAATGCCCGGCCCAGCCGGCTGCCCGCGTTCCTTGCCAGCGGAGGAAATGACGGCAGCGTGCGACTGTGGGACCTGACCACCTGCGAACCGCTCGGTGAGCCCCTGCAGGGACACGCAGACGCTGTCGAAGCCCTTGCCACCTGGACGACCGTGGCAGATGAGCCGCGGAACTGGGTAGCCAGCGCCTCCCGGGACGGGACGATCAGGTTCTGGGACGCTCAGACATCACGCTGTGTCCTGCAACTGGCCACGTGCAGCCCCGTGTACACCCTGTCGGCGCAGCACTGTGACCAGTCCGGCGGCATCGTCCTGACCATGGCCGGAGACGCGGGAGTCGCGGTCTTCAGTCTGGATCTGGAGAACCTGTGACACGGTGTGCGCCCCCCGAAGTCCTTCGTGCGCCCCCTAATGGATCAGTAAGTGGACTGTTCCCGCCTGTCAGGCAGCAGAAAATGATCGTTCGGCAGCACCCGTGCCGGTCGGCCTGGCTTCCCAGAACCTCAAGCCGATCCCGGCAACACGCTGCACGAGGCAAGATCCCCCAGGGCGGAATCCATCCCGCCCACGGCAAGGGACATCCGCCGCGAAGCCCCCGCCGCCGGCGGACGCGAAAGATGTCGAGCGAGATCCGGTGGGCCCATCCGCCCAAACCCGCCGGCGTGAGGAGTGGCGCGTGAACGAGGCAACCCGGTTACAGCTGATCGCGGCACCCGAGCACGGTGTGTGGCACTTAGGAAAAGCGAAAGACCCCCTGAAGTACAACAAGATCAGCAAGGCAGACAACAATCGCACCGGCGGCAACCTGTGGAGCCTGGTGGGCTACGGCACCCTGTACTGCTCCTCTGAACTCGACGGATGCTTCGCCGAGGCGCTGGAGCCCTTCCGCGTCGACCCGGAATTGCAGGCCTTGATCGCCGACGACTGGCGGACGCCCGACTTCATGCCCCCCGGCACCCTTCCCCGGGACTGGCGCACCCGCCACACCCTGGTGCGCCTGCAGCCGACGAAGGAAGCACGGTTCCTCAACATCGACGACGAAGAAGCCCTGCGCCTCCTGTCCCGAGAACTCAAGGACGAGCTGGCAGTACTGGGAGTCCCCACGCTGACACGAGAGCACATCCGCGGTTCGAACCGCAGGGTCACGCGGCAGATCGCAGCCTGGGCGATCACCCAGCGCACCCCCGAACAGGGACGCCTCATCCACGGGATCGCCTACCGATCCCGCTTCGGGATGCGCCAGTGCTGGGCCATCTTCAGCGACGTCGACCTGGAAGAAATCGAACAGCAGCCGATCTGGCCTGAAACCGAAGGTCTGCGCACCGTCGCGGACGAGTACGGACTCACCATCCGCTGAGCGAAGCCCGAGCCACTCCTGCTCCTGCCCTCCCCGGATCCCCCTCTAAACGCCACTGAAGGCCATAGCCCGAACGAAGGAAAATCCGGCCTGGCCTCTGACAGGCCACTGCGCTCGTTGATTTGAAAGCCGCAGGTCAAAACCCCAAGACCGCCCTCGGATCCCCTGTCTTGACGGCGCATCACATACTGCAAGTATGAGTAAAAGTGGTGGAGTTAGAGGTGGATTCTGGGTAGTCTTAACTCATCGACTACTGAGGAGGATTCATGATGGCAACTGGTTGCCTCTTACGGCCCAGGAGCATCGCCCCGCCCCCGCAGCTCCTCATGCCCCGACAGAACCTGCCCGTGAACAGCCGGCCGAGCAGCAGGCACGACACCGTCCTCCTGCATCGCCTGCACCCCCTCAGTCCTCCCTGCACCGGATCCTCCGCGACCGGTACGCAGCGACACTGAACCGAGGCGCTCCGCGCCCCAAAGTCCGCAGCGGTCACGCTTCCCGCCGGACCATCACTTCGAAGCGTCACCGCATCCCGCGACCATCCACTCCGCACCCTCACCTGTGCCGCAGCTGGAACGGACCGCGCACCAATCCTGCACCCGTAGCCCGACACGCGACCAAAGGCCCAAATGCCAGCGCGTAGCCGGAACACGAGGGAGACACCCATGCCCCGCACAGCCGCCAACGCCTCTGCAGACCACAAGAGCACCGCCAGTGCCGAGCGCGCCCACGCCGTCACTGTGCGCATGTCCATCGCGGACATCGCCCGCTTCCTGCAGGACAACCTCGGCCAGCGCCTGACCGCCCGGATCACCAACATCAGCGATCCCCGGCAGGTCGGAAAGTGGGCCTTGGGCAACTCCGCCCCGCGCCAGGACGCCGAAGACAGGCTGAGGGCTGCACTGCAAGTGTTCCAACTCATCCAGGACGCCGAAAGCCTCTACACCGCCCGCGCCTGGATGATCGGCATGAACCCGCAGCTCGAGGACGAAGCACCCCTCACCGTCATCGCAGAAGGACGCTACAAAGACGTGATGGTCGCGGCACGCTCCTACGTCGACGGCGGCTGACCTCGTCACGGCTGGACGCCCGGGGCACGCATCCGGAAGGATCAGGCCGGACTGTTCCCCTAGTAGTGCACGCCCCACCCGATCTCCAGAGACAGCGACAGCCCGCGCTTCGCCGCGCGTGCGTGCGCCTCGCCGAGGGTGTCCAGCGGAACGCCAAGTCCAGGCCATCATCTGGTCCTTCCGCCACGTATCGGTGTGGTCGACGTCGGCAGCGGCAGTCACATACATCGCCCACCGCATGTCTGGCAGGATGCTTCGCCATGACTACCCGATCGGAACAGCTGGAGACCACGTCGTTACATGCAAGGCTTGCCAACTTTGACGCCTCGTCGGATACTGACCGCCCTTTCGAGGAGACGGTGGGTCAGCTCATACGGGACTGCGCCGCGCTTGGCATGGAACGCCAGGTACCCCTCCGGGTCAGGGTCGCGCTTAGACGGCGCCTCCACCTCCAGCGCTGGAAGCGGAACGCCCTCATACTGCTGTTTCTTTTGCCTCTTCTGTGCAGCTTGTCGGTAGGCATGGCCCTGCTGCAGTGGAGACTCGGCTGGATCCCGCGGCAGGGGGAATCTGCGTGGTCTTTTGACCTCACAGCATCAAATCCTTGGCAGCAGACTGTGTCGATTCTGAGTCTGGCAGTGGCGATCGGTCTCCTGCTTCTCGGAGCGCTGGAGATGTACGTCAACCCGCGGCTCTCGCCCAGGCGCGCCACTTCCCGGGCCGCAAGGCTCTTGGTAGCGCGCCGATACGCCCTCGTCACGCAGTGCGCTGCGGCGATTCACGCCTGCGCGCAGGCCCGGCGCAGCGGGGAGCAGAGGCCGGCCCGACTCAGAAAGCTCGCCAAGGAGCTGAAGATCGTACAGCGCGGTGTGCTGGACGCGCACCACAGCCGCGGGACCGTGGCCCGCTGGTCCCACCGCACAAAGACCCTGAAGCGCCACGAACGTCATGTAGCCGGGGCGTTACGCGTGCTGGAATCCAAACTTGACCATGCCCCGAACGAAGCACTGCGCGACATCGCTGAAGCTCTTCTCACCATCTCTGACCGATACTGCCAGACCCGTATCGGCGAGCTCCTGGACGAGGATCAACTCAACGACATCGAGCCCCAGCGCAACTGGGACGTGCTGCGGCTTCTCACCGCCTACGTCGTTGGCGCTGGTGGCGTGACCGCGCTGGCACTCACAGGTGTTCTCCCAGAAAGTGCCGAACCGTACGTCTACACCCTCGTACTGGCCGCTGCCTTCCTCATCGCATTCGGACGAAACGTAAGGCGCACAATCGACGTTCTCAGCGCCATCACCGGGGGAGTCTGACGCGTCTGGGACTGTAAAAGAAACGGTGTAACTCCGATCATGGAGGATTGCACCTGTGACCAGCGAGAACATAGCCACACCGTCCGAGGCGAAGGCCGCGCCGGCGGGCGTGGATGACCGGTTCCTGAACGAACTCGTGGCCCGGGCACAGGCCGAGGGATTGCAGCTGACCGGCGAGGGCGGGCTGCTCCAGCAGCTCACGAAGCGGCTGTTGGAGTCCGCTCTCGAGGGCGAGATGACGGACCATCTCGGCTATGACCGGCACGATCCCGCGGGCAAGAACGGCGGCAACTCAAGGAACGGGAAACGCTCCAAGACCGTCGTCACCGATGTCGGTCCGGTCGAGATCGACGTGCCGCGGGACCGCGAAGGAGCGTTCGATCCGCAGATCGTCAAGAAGCGTCAGCGCCGGCTGACCGGCGTCGATGAGATGGTCCTCTCGCTCTCCGCGAAGGGCCTCACCCACGGCGAGATCTCCGCCCACCTGGCAGAGGTCTACGGAGCCGAGGTCTCCAAGCAGACCATCTCCACGATCACCGACTCGGTGATGGAGGGCATGGCCGAATGGCAGGCCCGCCCCCTCGACCGCGTCTATCCGGTCGTCTTCATCGACTGCATCAACGTGAAGATCCGCGACGGCCAGGTCGCCAACCGCCCCATCTATATGGCGTTGGCAGTCACGGCCGAAGGCCACCGCGACATCCTCGGACTGTGGGCCGGCGGCGAAGGCGGGGAAGGAGCCAAGCACTGGCTCCGGGTCCTGACCGAGCTGAAGAACCGCGGCGTCGAAGACGTCCTGATGCTGGTCTGCGACGGGCTGAAGGGCCTGCCCGACGCGGTCGGTGAGGTCGGCCCAAGACCGTCGTCCAGACCTGCGTCGTTCACCTGCTGCGGGCCTCGTTCCGCTATGCCGGCCGCCAGGACTGGGACAAGATCGCCAAAGCATTGAAGCCGGTCTATACCGCGCCGACCGAGGACGCGGCCACCAGCCGGTTCCTCGAGTTCTGCGAGGAATGGGGCCAGAAGTATCCGGCGATCGTCAGGTTGTGGGAGAACGCCTGGGCCGAGTTCGTCCCGTTCCTGCAGTTCGACGCCGAGATCCGCCGGATCGTCTGCACCACCAACGCGATCGAGTCCGTGAACGCCCGCATCCGCCGGGCGGTCAGGGCCCGCGGACACTTCCCCTCGGAGAACGCGGCTCTGAAGTGCGTCTACCTCGCGGTGATGTCCCTGGACCCGACCGGCGCCGGCCGCAAACGCTGGACCACCCGCTGGAAGCGAGCCCTCCAGGCCTTCGACATCGCCTTCGACGGACGCCTCACCAACAACCGAATCTGACCTACGAGCCAACCACGGTTACACCGTCTACTGGACAGCCCCCGTCCTGGACGAGTGGTTCACCGAGGTCCGCCCGCTGTTCGGCACCGACAACAACCCGGCGGCCTGGCCCTCCGAACGGGGCCTGCGGATCGGCTGCCAGCGGCTCAACTCCCGCTTCATCGCCTACCGCAAGGCCCTCGGCCTGGACGACGGACTCGACTTCCACTCCTTCCGCAGGTCCTACGTCACCCACTTGATCGAGGACGGCTGGGACCCGCGCTTCGTCCAGGAGCAGGTCGGCCACGAGCACGCCAGCACCACCTCGCTCTACACCTGCGTGTCCTCGGACTTCCGCACCCGCACCCTGCGGCGGCATCTGGACTCCACCATCGCTGCCGCCCTCCAGACCCAGCCCGGGAGGCAGGCATGAAACGCAAGGTCGGCTACACCTGGCGGCTGCGCGAGGTCATGGCCCAGCACCGGATCTTCACAGCCACCGAACTGGTGCCGCTGCTGCACGAACGCGGCATCGACCTGTCCGCCTCCCAGGTCCACCGCTTGGTCTCCGGCACTCCGGAACGCCTGTCGTTGCAGGTCATGGCCGCGCTTTGCGACATCCTGTCCTGTACCCCGGCCGACCTGGTGGCCACCACCGCAGAGAACGCCGGCGTCCGCAAGACCGCCACCGGCGACCTGCCCACCCCGCTCGCGAACGTGGCGAAGCTGCGGCCCCGCGCCGCCCGGATCCTGCCCGACGCATGACCCGCCCCTACGCCACCGACGAACAGTACGAACGCTGGTACATGGCCGAGTGCTGCCGCTGCGGCCGCCGCAGACACAAGGCTGGCACGTGGCCGGACGGATACGTCTGCCGGACCTGTTCCGACCGCGCCGTCCGGACACGGGGCACCTGCCCGGGATGCGGCCAGGACCGTGCCCTCCCCGGACTCCGCCCCGGTGACGGGGCCGCGATCTGCACCACCTGCGCCGGCTTCTCGCAGACCTTCGACTGCTCACGCTGCGGCTTCGAGGGCAAGCTCCTGGGCGGACGGCTGTGTGAACGCTGCACCCTCACCGACCGCCTCACCGCACTCCTGGACGACGGAGACAGCCGCATCCGACCCACACTGGTCCCGCTGTTCGACCTGCTGGTGGCAATGGACAAGCCCAGAAGCGGCCTGGCCTGGCTGGAGATGCGCCGCGACCAGCCGGGCAGCGCCTCGCAGCTACTGCGGCGGCTCGGCCTCGGCGAGATCCCACTGACCCACGACGCCTTTCACGAGCTCCAGCCCTGGCGGGCCGCCGCTCACCTGGAAGAACTCCTGATGACGTGCGGAGCCCTGCCCTCGGTCGACAAGTACCTCTGCTCCTTCCAGCGCTGGCTTCCCGGCCACCTGACCGGCATCGCCGACCCCGAGCACGCCAAGACGATCCGGCTCTTCGCGACCTGGCACATCCTTCCCCGGCTGCGGACCCGCGCCGAGAGGAGCCACATCACACCCAGCATCCGCCGGTTCGCCGCCGAACAGGTCAAGCACGCGACCGCGTTCCTGCAATGGCTCGGCGAGCGAAACAGCACCCTCGCGTCATGCGGCCAGATCGACGTCGACGCCTGGTTCGCCGAGAACACCGAACACGCCCGCACCTGCCTGAGAGCCTTCCTCAACTGGGCCATGCAGAGCCGACGCTGCCGACGCTCCCTGTCCATCCCCAAGATGAAGGTCTCCCGCCGGGCCGCACTGAGCGAAGACGAGCGCCTCGATACCCTTGGCCGGCTGCTGACCGATACCGAGATACCGATGCGACTCCGTGTCGCCAGAGTCATCGTGCTCCTCTACGCGCAGCCCGCGAGCCGCATCGTCCGGCTCGGCGTTGACGACGTCATCCGCGACGGCGACACCGTGCTGCTGCGGCTCGGTGAGCCGGCCTCGCCCGTCCCTGATCCGGTCGCCGCCCTGCTGCTGGAGCACATCGCGAACCGCGACAACATGAACACCGCTACCAACCCCGCGTCCCGCTGGCTTTTCCCGGGCCGCCGGGCGGGGCAGCCGACCCGCCCCGACCACCTGTCCGCGCTCTTGAACGAAGTCGGGGTCCCGACCGCGGCAGCCCGCGGCGCCGCGATCCGGCAGCAACTCCTCGAACTTCCTGCACCCGTCGTCGCGGACGCTCTCGGCTACCACGACAAGACCACCAGCCGGCTCCGCAACGAGACCGGCGGGACATGGAGCCGATACGCACCAGGAGATCACGAACCGGGCCGAACGCCCACAACCCATGCCGGGCACACGGGTGATCCGCCGCCACCCGTCCCCGGCGGATTACATGTTGATCATTGGGCCTGAAAACGTCTATCTGAAACCGGTCGGCGACCCGTAGTACTGGCTTCGCGGCCCACCGGCCGTCCACGATCTCAAGGAGCCATCACCCATGACTCGCTTTCGCACCCTGTGCATGGCCCTCACCGGCACCGCGGCGCTGTTCGCCCTGACCGCCGCGCCCGCGCACGCCGCCCCCGGCGACGTGACCACCTCCTGTTCGAGCGTCCTCACCCCGAGCGGCTTCGTCGACGTCAGCTGGGGGTACAGCAGCAGCTGCGGCACGCAGAGCTTCAGCCCGAACATCAAGCAGATAAAGCAGCTCACCGGGCTGCCCGTCGGCACCGTGGTCCAGGCCTGCAATTCCACCTACCAGCCCTTCGGCTGGGTTCAGACCGCCTCGTACTACAGCGGCAGCTGTGTCTCCTCCTCGGTCCCCAGCTTCAACAACAACGCCTGGACGCTCAAGCGCGTCTCCTGACCCGTCCGCCCCGACGCCACGGTCGTGGAGTTCGCGGAGCAGGCGGTCGGCCGGCTGTTCCCCGGACGCCGGGCGGGGCAGCCCTTCCGTCCCGACCACCTGTCCGCACTCCTCAACGAGATCGGCGTCCCTGTGGCCGCCGCCCGCGGCGCCGCCATCCGACAACAACTCCTTGGGATGCCCGCTCCCGTCGTCGCGGACGCTCTCGGCTACCACAACAAGACCACCACCCGCCTGCTCAACGAGACCGGCGGAACCTGGAGCCGATACGCCCCTGGAGATCACACACGGTCACCGGCAGGCTGGGTTCCACGGAGAACTGGCGACAGTTGAATACGAGAGCCCACCAGTACCAAGCCCGGGGATGCCCGTGGGTTCAACGGAACTGAGCCTTGTGCGGCCGGAACTCGCGGGTCGGTCCGTGTGCATCGGCTGGGGATATCCGTGGGTTTGGCAGGCGCGCGGGGGTGGGCTGGGCGGACCTATCCCTGGGCAGTGGGGCGAACGACGATGTCGCCGACGTCGACACCGTCCGGCTGCTCGATGGCGAAGGCGATGGCGCGGGCCACCGCGGCCGGCGGGAGGGCGATCTCCATCAGCTTGTCGATCTGGGCCTTCGCAGCCGGATCCATGTGCTCCGCGAAGTCCGTACGGACGGCGCCGGGCGAGACGACGGTCACGCGCAGGCTGTCGCCGGCCTCTTGGCGCAGGCCTTCGGAGACGGTGCGCACGGCGTTCTTGGTGGCGGCGTACACCGACTGGAGTGGCACGATGCGCAGTCCGGCGGTGGACACGGTGTTGACGAAGTGTCCGAGTCCCTGCTCCCGGAAGAGGGGAAGGGCTGCGGCGATCCCGTACAGGACCCCCTTGAGGTTGACGTCGATCATCTGCTCCCAGTCCTCGACGCGCAGGTCGTCGAGGGGGGAGATCAGACCGATCCCGGCGTTGCTGACGAGGACGTCGAGTTTGCCGTACCGGTCGCATGCCAGCTTGACGAGGCCGGAGAGGTCCTCGTGCCGCGTCACGTCCGTGCGGATCCAGGCGGCCTCGCCGCCGGCCTGTTCTATGCGGGCGGCCAGGGCCGCAAGACGCTTCGGACGGCGTGCCCCGAGGACGACCTTCGCGCCGCGCTCGGCCAGCAGAAGCGCGGTCGCCTCGCCGATGCCGCTGCTGGCGCCGGTGATCGCCACGACTTTGCCTTCGATTCCCGGCATATTCGACTGTCCTTCCAGAGTGCGGAGTGCGGAGCAGAGAGGGTCCGGGCAAGTCGCACCATGCCCTAGAGTGAAAGTGGAGGCTCCGCCACTTCACCCAGACTAAATGGCGGAGCCTCCACTTAGCAACGGAGAAGGGAACGAGCCGCCGATGACCCGAGAGGCAGGACGCCCGCTGAGGGCCGACGCACAGCGAAACCGGGACAAGATCCTGGTCGCCGCGGTGCGCGTGTTCAGCGAGGAGGGACTCGACGCACACTTCGAGCGCATCGCCAGGGAAGCGGGCGTGGGAACGGGCACGCTCTACCGCAACTTCCCGACCCGAGAGGCTCTGATCGAGGCGGCGTACCGCAACGAAGTGGCCCGGCTGTGCGAGGCCGCCTCCGGCCTCCTGGCGACGATGCCGCCTGCCGAGGCCCTGCGGGTGTGGACCCGCCGCTTCATCGACTACGCCACCGCCAAATTCGGCATGGCCGACGCCCTGCGCGCCGTCGTCGCCTCGGGCAGCAACCCCTACGCCGACAGTCACGAGATGATTCAGGGCGCCCTCAACTCCCTGATGGAGGCCGGTGCCGCTGCTGGAACGATCCGCTCCGACATCCGTCCGACCGACATGTTCGCCGCCCTCGCCGGAATCGCCCTCACCTCGGCTAAGCCCGAGCAGCGAGAGCAGGCCGAACGCCTCCTCGACCTCACCCTGGACGGACTGAAATCCGCGCCGCCTCAGCTGCCCGAAGGGTGACGACAGAACCGGGATGTCACCAGGTCGCCAATTCACCGCCAGGGCCGACGACCCGTACCTCCTTGCCTTCATCCAGGCTGCAGATCGATCACACGAGCTGAGGACGCTTCAGGAATTCCGAAGCAATGTCACAGCCGGGCAAGGCAGCCGAAAGAGGACGAAGCCCCTGGCCACGGTCGCGGTCACTCGGCGGGGCTCGGAAGAACTCGCGGGATGTCGCACACAAGCGCAAGGGACACAGCCCCTCCGTCGCGAGCATCTACCGGGCGCTCGCCGAGCAGGCCAAGCGCGAGGCGTACCCCGAAGCTCTCGAACAGGCCTACATCGACTTCGCCGTAGCTTCGGGAGAACAGGGCCGTCACCGGTGCCGTCGAAACCCCCACTGGCCACAACGGCCATCGCCGGGGAGTGCATCCACGCACACCCCGGCGACGTTGTTCTATTCCAGACTGGCTGACTTCGAAGCCCTCAATGAGAATCTTTTCCATCAGGAGTCCCGTAGGGCGGCACCTCTCGCGAGGGAACCATCAAGCCGATGCATGCGATCACCCGCGTAAGATCAGCACTGAGGAACACTATAAAGCGATATTCTCCCCTCTTTCGGTCATCGATAAACCCGACCAGCAGTTCCTGATTACCGATTTTCTCGAGGCTAGCCACCGCCTCCTCGAAACCCAATGATGGGCGCTCGAGTTTCTGCAGTCTCCGCAAGCGCCGGGCGTAGGTGTGATGCAGTCTCGCGGCAGGCATTCTCCCTGGCAAGATTTCGAACGGCGCCCCAGCGGCAAGGGCACTCTTAGCCTGCGAGTTGACAGTTGATTCGACAGCGAACGCTTGCCTCAGCTCATCTCGCTCCACGTGCGCTCCTATCGTGACCGCGGATTGAACCATGCCCCATTCCCTATCCTGATCTCCGCCGCTTAAATTACCCCTTCGAGTAGATGCTCCTCCTCGAAGAACCCGAAGTCGATGTCCGTATCGTGAACCTGAATATCTCTACTCGGATCCACGTCGGAGCGACGGATTCGCATCACTACTGAGCCCGGCCCCCATTCGTCAACCTCCTCCTGGGCTCTCCCCTCGCTGTGGAACGGAAGACCGCGAGGACGTAGCCCAGCTCCCGCCTTTCCAGTGCGGCGCGCAGTTGTGGGTTGTGATTCTGGGGGTGTCAGCCGACCTCTATGGTCGCTTTGCTGGGACGGGCAGAAGCGTGGGCCAGCGAGCGAGCATACGTTGGCGCATAGCGGTGCTGAGGCTGCTCACGCCGCTAAGAGAGGTGTGGTCGGCCGTCATCTGGCCAACGACCCCGAGCCGGTGGACGAGCCGTTGTCGGGCGGTCGCGGTGCCCCACGTCCAGTCCCGGTGCGGAATCCGGGCCAGGTGATCAGTGCTCTCGCGGCGTGCCCGCTCAACCAGCGCGTCGCCGCGGAGCAGCCAGCCGGCACACGCGTCAGCGAGCCCGTCTTGGGCATCGGAGCCGGTCAGGGTGCGCCATTCGTTGCGGTATGCGCTCTCCGCCCGTTCCAACAGCGGCTCCGACGCTGAAGTGACACACCAGCAGGTCGGAAAACCGATGCGCAGGTAGGCGAGCTCCATCAAGCCGCTGCCCAGTGACGCTTGCTCAAAGTCGATGAATCGGATCCCCGTGGCGGTGTGCAGATCATTACCGGGACAAGGATCCCCGTGGAGAAGGGCATGCCCAGATGCCTGGTCGAGCCGGTTCACGAGGTCATCGAGTTCGCCGGACACGGCAGAAGTGACAGGAACCTCCAGAGCCCCGGCCAGCTGCAGGAAAGACTCGATATCGGCCTCGTTCGGGCCCTGCCACCGGGGAAGTACCCCGACGTCCTCCGGGCGGGCGGTGGCATGCAGCCGTGCCAGCGCGGCTGCATAGTCGACAATCCAGTCGCTGGCCGGGCGTCGGTGATCCAGATGCTCCAGCACCAAGACCCGCTCGCTGGGACCGGTGGCCAGCAACGCGGGCACCACGGGTATTTCAGCTCGGGCAGCGAGCCGCAGGGCGGCCACCTCACGGGCGTATCGCTCGTCGGCATCAAGACCGCCGACGATCTGCTTCACCACCGCCGTTGCCTCTGGCAACTCGACGCGCCACACGCGCGAGCGAGGGCTGCTGCCCAGTCTGCGAGAGCGCCTGGGAGATCCCAGCTCGGTCCGTAATTCGTCCCCGAACGGCAGTCGCAACCACATGCACTCATCCTTCCATGCAGCCGTTCAGTGCGGGCAGTGCCGGGGTTCAGCGGTTGGTGGTGATCCACCGTACGAGGGCTGCGTTGGTCGTGTCGTCGAGTGAGGACAGGGTGTGGATGGCTTCCAAGTCACCGGGGAGCGGTGGGATGCCGACGGTAGTCAGTGCCACGTGCAGGTCCAACCGTCGCTCGTCCACGGGCTTCAGCGACCAGGCGAGGCGGGGGTCGGATTTCGGCCTGAGTGCCTGCGGATGCTGTTCGCCGCAGGAAGGCTCGCCGGTGTCTGCGCCGGGGAAGCGGTAGGGGTCAAGGTCCAGCTGAGGGGCCGTCACTTCGGACGGGCAATACTGCCAGAACTCCACAAGGAATCTCCCGGGGTCGGGTGTCGCTGCTGCTTCCAGAAAGTTCGGAGCGCCGCCTGTAGTAGGCCGCCCGCGTGTGCCGCAGACATGGAGTGCAGGCTGACGGGTCAGACACGTCAGGCGCCCAAGGTCGTCGGGGGTTGCGTGCCACGGCTGGTGGCCGCGGCACGCGGTTGCTGCTGATGGCTGGCAGTTCACTGTCCCCGATGGTGTGGCTGCCGGCGTGGGTTAGCGGCGGTGGTTCTCGTGGTGCCCGTGGTGACTGCGGCCGCCCCAGGACTCGGTGTCGACGACGCGGCCGCGGTCGTCGCGGAGGGTGGCGGTGTCGCGCTCGTCCCAGATCTGGTGGCGGCGGTTCTGGTAGAGGTCGTGGTGGGTGTCGCGGCCGTGGCCGGTGTGAACCCTGACGCTGGAGCGGCCGTCCAGGCGGAGGTGGTTGAAGCGGTAGCGGTTGCCGTCGCGGTCGGTGAGGGTGAAGCCGCTCAGGTCGACGGAGTGCCGGCCGGTGTTCTTGACCTCGATCCATTCGCGGTTCAGGGCGCGGTTGTCGCGGCCGTGGCTGTCGTTCTGGACGTCGCCGATGACGATCGAGGAGTGCGGGCCACGGTGGCCGCGCCGGTCGTCGTCGTGGGCGGCGGCGGGGACGGCGGCCGCGCCGACCAGGGCGCCGGCGGCCAGCACCGCGGCGAGAAGACGGCGAGTGGCGAGAGAAGCAGACATGAAGACGACTCCTTCAACAGTCAGCCCAGCCCGGCCTCGTGCAAGCCGGGCGGACTCCGTACGGTTCCCGGCGTCCTTGCCGAGGAGCCACACTCTGGCCCGCACCCACCATTAACCGCCACAACCTCGGACTCACGTTGCCTAATGCGGACATGTCCGTAACTCTCCCTTGCAAGATGCAAGCGTCAGGTCCAGTTGACGAAGTCGGGGCGGGAGGTGGGGGCAGCCCGTCCGATGTCGAAGCAAGGAGGTTTCAGCCACATAAGCAGTTCATTCACGCCATGCCGTGTGCTGTGCGCCGAATGGGTTCACGGCTCTGTAACAGGCGCTTCTGCCGCTTCTTCGCACCGAGTTACGCACCACCGCTCTGATGTACGGGTGCGGGTGACGGCTGGCGCTTCGGCGGCCAGGTAGAACGCCGGACAAGGGGCCCAGCCTTGCCGTACGGGCTCTAGCCATGCGGGTTGAATGACGTCCCCATGGCTACGCCAGAAGGACGGCCCGCGTCCAGGCCAGGCAGCCATGGTGCAACCGCCTGAGCAGCGGGACTCTTTCGCTGACAGCAGTCGGGGCCTGGCGCCGGGTGGGCCTTTACGAGGCGCACGCCGAACGCGCAGTTAGCCTGTCACCCCGCGTGGGCGGAGGAGCGCCTGCCCGGCCACTGGAACGCCGGCCCCACCTGGGACCTGGAATCGTGGCTGCCGAGCATCGGCACGCGGAAAGCGATCGACCCGATCGTGGCCGCCAAGCACGTGTGCAACTGGACCTAATGGTTCGAGTGCAGGCCTGAACGCAGATACGCCTGCGCCTCCCGAGAAATCCTTCGGGGGCACAGGCATATGACGCAAGCCGGCAGGGGCCATTGGGACCGCACCGTGTGCGGGGCCCGGAGTCAGGACGGCGTCGGGACGAGCGACGCGGCAGTCTCCCAGGCGAACCCGTCCGGGTCGGTGAAGGTGTCGGCGGTGCTGCCGAGGACGATGCGGTGCGAGCCGGTGCCGTCGGCGGGGACGCCGAGATCCTTGGCCAGAGCACGGCGCTTGTACAGCGCCAGCTTGACGGGGCTGGACTGACCGGTGGCGAACTCGGCGTACTTGCCGCCGAAGCTCTTGGCCACGGTCAGGCCCCGCCCGACGTAGAACTGCTTGGTGGCCTTCACGTCCTCGACGCCGAGCAGCAGGACGACCTCGTCGATCTCGCGGGTGGCGGGGCCGGTGTCCTTCTTCGCCGAGGTCGCGATCTTCCAGATCGTCCCGTCCGGGGCCTGGACGACGCCGCCGTAGCCCCACAGTGACTTCGCGGCGGGCTTCAGCACCGTGGCGCCGGCGTCCACAGCGGCGCCGACGAAGCTGTCGACGGTGGCCGGCCCGGACACCGTGAGCGCCAGGGTGAAGCCGCGGAATCCGGTCGATTGCGCCTCGGACGCCCTCAGGCGTACGTACGTTCCTACGCCGAAAGCGCTGTAGAAGCGGCGGGCGGCCCCAGGGTCGGCCACCTCAAGGGTGACGGACGCGAGGGACATGTTGGCTGCGTTGGAAGCGGTGGTTGCCATGCCCATCACGCTAGGGGCCGCGCGGCGGCCGGGGCTTCTCCATTCCTGACCGGTCTTGTCGCCGAGCGGAGTGAGCAGGGCCATCTTGGCGGTCAAGGGCCCCGGCGGCCTGCAGCAGGTCAAGCTCTGCCTGGACCAGCCCCACACGGTCCGACGCGCAGGACTTCGGTGCTGGCAGATGGTCCACTCAGCCGCTAACCGACCTTTCCGATAACACTGCGTGCGAACCACCTCATGAGGTACCAATGAGGCAGCACGCGCCGGCGGAGCGGCCGGGGGGAAGGGGGCTGCGATGGGGCGCCCTGAGGAAGCTCTGCTGCGTCCTGAGATCTTTGAGGATGCTGGAGATGTGTCGGCCAGCCTAAGCGCGGCCATCGCCACACGCCTGGAGCGGGTTGCGTCGGCGCGGGGTGGCGTTCTGCACGCCTGCAACGCATTCAACGCTCTCTATTTCGACTACGATCCCCGGCTCCGCCGCTATGTCACCGAACCCGACCCTGATGCCTTCGTTGCGGTGCCAATCGGTGGCCCCCTGCCGCAGTTGCCTGTCGGAGCATTCGTCCGCCTGACCCGAGGCACCCGGGAGTTATGGGGCGAAGTCGCTGGTGTCTTCGGCGCTGGTGAGGGTGTGGAGAGGGACGGCTGGACTGTGGGTGCCCAATCCGGGGCCCCTGCCGCTGGGCGCCTCGACCCACAGCGCATCGTCGTCGACACGGACGTCTTCGGACCCCTGCTTGCCGAAGAACTCGTCGAACGAGGCCGCTGGCTGCGCCCGGGCGGCGGGCTGGAGGGCGGCCATCTCGTGGGCTCTGTCCCCGTCGCTGCCCACGACATCTCGACTCGAGATCAAACCGGTTCATTCGCTGACTACCTTGCCGGGCCGGGACGGGCGCTACTCGATCTCGGGCCTCTGCCGCGCTGGCTAGCGCGGGAGACGAGCGAG
Organism: Streptomyces sp. NBC_01546; assembly: GCF_045208355.1. NCBI lineage: Bacteria > Bacillati > Actinomycetota > Actinomycetes > Kitasatosporales > Streptomycetaceae > Streptomyces > Streptomyces sp. NBC_01546. The sequence goes on along the minus strand of NZ_CP109380.1, from coordinate 360,239 downwards.
TTGACCGAGGAAGACATCGTGCGTGCAGTCCGGGCAGCCGTCAGCTGTCTGGGCCGCATTATGGAAGGGGCTTCTGGCCTGCAAATGTGGGGGCTCCAGGGGAGGTCAGCGGGCGCGGCTTCCGCATTTGCAGCTTCTTCCGCAGCCCGCGACGTGTGGAATGCGGTCGCACGCCCTGCCCCTGGTGGAGGTGCTCGCTACTCGGCTCTCTGGCCTCTTCTCAGCTCTCTCTACCGGGAAACCGACCGGGCCAATGAGCTCGTCGGCGTCGCGGGTGCGGCTCTGGTCGTAGATGCGAATCTGGCCATCGCAGATGCGGTCACCAGCCCCGAGAACCCTCCCGGCGTCGACGTTCGTGTTGACGACATCTGGCAGCAGGGCGGAATCTGGCGGGCTCAGGCTCTCCCGGTCGACGACATGCTTGCCTCACTCGACCCGCTCATTCCTGCGGGAATCGGCTTCGCGGAAAGCCAGGCCACTCACCAGCGTGAGGCTCCACTCCCTGGGCGCGGTCCAAGTGAAATGGGCCTGGTCCACGTCGTACACGTCGACGACGAGCTTGTCGTAGTAATGGTCGCTCTGAGCGCGGCAGACCTGCGGAAGGGGCGGCTGCCGCTGAGCCGCTCGGTGCTGGAATTGTTGCCTTCCGGCGACCTGATCTTGGACTTGCACCACGATGGCCGCCTACTTGCAAAGGAGCAAATGGAGCGGCGTGTCCGGCCGGCAGGCGGCGCCGTTCATGGGGTGTTGTGGCCTCCAGGTCTCCCGCCGGGTCTGAGACTGACCGTCGCTGCCGCGCGGGCTGGCAGGAGGCTGGTCGCTACGAGTGTCTGGCTCCCCCAGCCCGTAGAAGTTCCGGGTTTCGGCACGATGTGCTGGGAGTACGACGAGGAATTGTTTGCAAGCGGCACCGGTCTCACGGGCCGGCATCCTGCTCCGGACGGCTGGGAGCCATGGCCACCGTCGGTGGCTCCTGGATCCTGGCGCCCAGCGGTCGCTGCTCTTGAACACCTTGTGATTGAGGCCCTCAAACGCGATGGCGACGACGGTCCGGCAGGCAGCCGCTGCCTGGACGGCCTCCGTTTGGTGGCAGCGCTCTTCGGCCCGGACGTGCACTCCCCAGCACTGCTCTGGACCGTTATCCACACATGCGAGGACATGGCCGTTCTGGGCTTGCTGACTCGGGCTCCTGGCAAGCGGGGACCGGATGTCTTCACCTGGTGGCCTACGACGCCCGAGGCTCTCCAAGCGCGTGCCGCCGCAGAGGCCTGGGGGCAAAGACCAGAACAGTCCCTGACACGTCACTGGGTTCGCCCTCAGCACCGTCGGCTGCCCTACGGCCAACAACCCTCGCCTGAATCCCGGCGGGACTACGCCCAGTGGCGGTTGGAGGTCGAGGGGTCGGACGCTGACACGGAGCTGCCGCCCGGCACGACCTTCGTCCACGGCCATCTCAGAGGGCCGGAACCAGGCAAGCCCTGGCATCGGCATGTACCGCAGCACTAGGAAAGGCGATTCGGGAACGGATGACGAGAGTCAAGATGGCCGCGAAATCACGCAGCAGGGAAACGGAGCCCCCGGCGAAACTGAGAGGAGAGGTGGTTCAGAGCCTTGAGCGGCTCGGGGATCCGCTGGGCGACATCCTCGCACTCCTCGATTCGAGGCGGCTGGGAGACCTGCTCAACCGGATGGGGAAGACCCGCCGAACCCGGCTGCTTCAGCGTCTGCGCGTCCCGGCGATGGGCAAACTGACCCCCACCATCTGCGCCCACGCCTTGTCTCAGCTGCGTTCAGCCCGCCCTCCTGGACAAAGGCTGCTGGATGCCCAGAGTCTCGGCGGCCCGCTCAACGACAGCCTTGCCCAGGCCCGTACCCAATGGCTGGACGGTCACCCTGACAGCGCACTCGATAGAAGTCTCAAAGAGGCACCGCGCGACGAACTGCTTCTGGCCGCCCTCGCATTCTGGGACGCCGATCCGGGCCAGGCGTACATGCTGGCCTGGACCCTACGCAACCGCGCTCTGCCGTCATGGCCTACCGATCAGGTGACGGAAGTGGCCCGAGCCTGTGACCACCTCGCCTCGGAATGGGTCGAGCTGCATACCTCCGCCTTCTCGTCACCCATACCGCCCGCAGCCGGTACAGAGACCGGCACCGAGCCCGAGATCAATGCCGACGTCGACACGCAAGCTGGCTGCCACGCGGCTGCCGAGCGGATTCACTGGCTCCTCGAGAGCGCTGTCTCCTCCTCGCGACGGGCAGCGGATGCCTTGAGCTCGGGGAATCTTCCAGAGCCGGGAGCTTGGCAGCCGGTTCAGGAACTCATTGAGCTGGCGCGAGCACTGCGTACAGCTCTGGCCCCGCACGGAGACGAGTTCTCAGCCAACCTATCGGACATGCCCGAGGGACTGCCGGGTCTGGAACACCAACTCCGAGAACGGGCTCACGCCCTCGGTGTTAGGGGCGAGCTATCGGCCAGCATTGACCGGATCGCCCGCGTTAGGTCCGCCCAGCCTCACCCAGCGATCGATGCTCTGCTGAGCCAGGCGGAACAGCTCCGTTCCGCGACAGCCTGGCAAACGAGCGAAATCACTCTCGCGACCCTGCTGAAAGACCTCGTTGGCCTCGCCGACGCCGTGGCACACGACGATGACGAGAGCGTGGAACGCCTCGACAGCCGCCTTCGTGGAGCTCTGCCTGACGCTCTCCGGCCGGCAGTGCTCCTCGTGGTACGCGGCAAGGCAACGTTCCCAGCAGGCAGCAACGCATCCCACACAGCCAGGGAACACAACACTTTGGGTGCTGGCGAAGCGGACCTCGTCCTGTCGGTCCCGGAGCCCCGGGCGAAAACGGTGACCCCTGAGGCTCGAGAAGCCACTCCTCCCACACCTTCCCTTACGCAGACACCTGAGGTCGGCGGGACGAGGGAACTCGACGAGACGGACGGCCCGGCTGCCAGTCCGGAGACCGCACCTGCTGCGGACCTGTACGACGACACATCGAGCAGCACGCTGGCACCTGTCCCCCAGCGCGAGCTTAAGAGCACCCAGGCAGCAGCACCGCAGGCGCCGAATCAGGAAAGCCCGTCCGGGCTGGCGTCAGTGCCGCGTGCAGATCTGAACGAGAGCCCTCTTCTGACGGGGTCGGGGCAAGCGAACCCTGCGCCAAACGCGCTGGTCCACGAACACAACGGCCTCTCTTGCCAACACGACCTCGGAAAATCCGCCGGGCAGGACGCTCTCATTGCTGGGGAGGCCAGCCATCTGCCGGCGCACGTTGAGGCAAGCACCGACGTCCAGGTCATCGTCGACACTCTCGCCCAGGGAGAGGCAGCCTTGGCACATCACGCTGCCCGGGCGGCGAACCGCGGAGAGCTCGCTTCCTCCTTGAAAATGTTCGTTCTCGCCGAAGGTATGCGCACTCCAACAGGAGCCTGCGCGGACGCCTTCCACAACGAGGCGGCCGCCTGGCAAGACGAAGCTGACCCTGAACTCGACCAGACTGATCAGTTGCTTCGCGCCGCAGCAGGCCTGCGTGTCTGCCTGGTCTCCGGCAGCCCAGAAACCGGAGAGGTGCTGCTCCGTCTCACTGAGTCCCTCCACGAAATGCCGTCACTGCGCATCGCTCTGACCATCGTGGCCGAGACGTGCGCACGCGGCCAGCTCACCGCTCAGGCACTCGGGCCTGGACCAGAAGCCTCAGCTGGCCCGGCGGACGTCGACGTGACGTCGGTAAGTGCACATGCCCGCGAGAGCCTCGCCTTGCCGCGGACTCTCCACTTCCCGCGCGCCAACGAGATTGTGCGCGAATGGTGGTCTGGGGACGGGCTGATCGGCTCCCTCCTGCATTCGGTAGCCAACGACGACCGTGCTCGACTCGACATCGTCCGTGCGCAGCTGCTCGAGCTACGTAAGCCTGAGGCCCTGGAAAAGAAGCTAACCAAGACGGACACCGAGAGGAAGGAGAAGTCTTCCGCCCGCCTGCAGGGTGCAGCCCGACGGCGGATTCTGCAATACGCCCAGGAGTCCCTGGAGATTGTGCACGCATGGCTGGTGTCCGTTCAGAACCTCGCAGCGTTCGTGCCTCCTCCGGTCTTTGCCCACTTGGCTGCCCGCCTGGGCACCTCCAGCACGGACCTGGCATCTGAGCTGGGTGCTCTGGGCCACTCGGCAGATCCCTCCTCCGATCTGCTGCTGAAGGTCACCGCCGCTCTCACTCTCGCCTCAGTGCGCTGCAGTACAACGCTCCTCACCGCTGGTAGGCTCCCCGGCCCGGAAAGCACACCGAGTGCGGCTCTGAACATCGACTTGCTGCGCTGCGCCGCCCTGGAATTCGATACCGACCTGAACCCCCTGCGCCCGGTAACCAGTGAGGACGTGTCCCAGGCGCTGCGCTGCGGCTGGGAGTCGGCGGCACGCGAACACGCCGCGGCCGAGAACTTCGACACGGCCCGTGCGGCTCTTGAGATGTTCGAACTCGACGGAGGGCGTGCCGAGACGGTCGGCAAGATCCGGGAGGAGCACCACCGGCTGCGGGTCGGCAGCCGCCAGGAGGTTAGCGCCCTGCACCAGGGTGTCAAGCACCGTGCGGAGACCGCGTCCCGGCTCGGTCAGCTGCCCGAACCGGGGCGCTCGCGGGTTACCTCACGACTGCAAGCTGCCGAGCAGGCGCTTGTCGGGGACAACAATCTTGGCACGATCCGGCGGGAGTGCGAGGAGGTCGTCAATCTGCTTGACGTCTACTCGGAGCAGGCCCGCATTGCGTTCCAGGCTGCCGCGGCTCAGCAGCTGAACAACTTGGGGGCTACGACATCTGTAGCGGACAGAATTCGCGTGCTGATCGCCCAGGGAGATCTCGCGACTGCCGAGGAGTTCCTCATCGCGGCCCGCGAGGGGTTCGAGCTGCCGACTGCCGACCCGGTCACGGATTTCGACGCGTTCTTCCCAGCTGTCTGTGAAGCCCTGCAGGCAGGCATTACGCCGGACCTGATCCGGCAGGCTGCCAACGGCGGATGCCACCAGGGTCTGGATTTCTCGGACCTGGCCTCCGCCCAGAGGTCACAGGCCGCCGACGCGCTGGCCGCACTGCAGCAGTTGCACAGCCAGTGGGGCAAGTTCCGGGATGCGAAGAAGCATCTAAAGCTCGCCCTTCGGCTGGCCGGCATCGAGTACAGCGACGAGCCGGACCCCGGCCTCACCACGCCTTTGACTCGGCGCTGGTTCGACATCACCGATGTCAAGCTGGTGGGCCCCTGTCGGCTTCCGCAGTTCGGCTCGGATTCGGATGGCCGGTTGCGGGTCATGACGACCAGGGCGATCTCCGACGTTCGGACTCTGTTCGGCTGGATCCAGCAGGACGTCAGCCAGCTCCCTGTACTGGTGGTCGTGGCCGGAGTGATGAGTGTTGCCCAGCGCCGGGCACTGGCCAGGGAGTGTGTGACCCGCCGCGACAAGCCGGTCTTGGTCCTCGACGCGGCCGCCCTGGCGTTCCTCGCGGCCCGGGGAACCGGCCTGTTCGCCACGACAGAACGCATTCTCGCGCCCTTCAGCGCCATCACTCCGTATTACCCCGAAGCCAGCGACACACTGCCCGCCGAAATGTTCTATGGTCGCAGCGAAGAACTGTCAGCTGTTCTGGATCCGCAAGGATCGAGCATCTTGTACGGCGGCCGCCGCCTGGGCAAGTCCGCGCTCCTGAAGGCAGCCGCCGCCCGCTACCGGCAGACCAGGCATCACCTGAGCCTGTATATCCCCTTGCCGTCGGGCATGAGCCTGACTCCGAAGGATATCTGGGACCTCGTCGCCCGCAGTCTGAAACAGTCCGGCATCGCCGAGCACCGACGCCAGCGGGCCAATACAATGCATCAGGTCGAGGACGACATCACTCGCTGGTTGCAGCAGGACAAGGCACGCAGACTGCTCATCCTCTTCGACGAATGCGACGAGTTCTTCGACGGAGATGCCCGCGAGAACTTCGTTCATACCACAGCCCTTCGGAACCTGATGAGCTCCAGTGAGCGCCGATTCAAGCCTGTTTTCGCCGGCCTCCACCAGGTACAGCGATTCGCCTCACTTCCCAACCAGCCGCTGGCGGGAGCCCACTTCGGCGAACCTATGGTCATCGGCCCCCTCAGCCCCGGCGCCGCCTACCGGCTGCTGCATGAACCCACGCAAGCACTCGGCATCCGATTCCAGAGCGACACCCTCATCCACCGCGCCCTCGCCTACGCCAACTACCACCCGAAGATCATTCAGCACATCGGGCTGGCACTGGTCCAGGAGACCCACAGCCGCCGAACGCCGGCCGACGGACCGCCCTGGACAATCGACGAAGAGACATTGGAACGCGTGATCGGCTCAGGCTCCCTAGCCAAGAGCATCCGCGACACCGTACGCCTCACCCTCCACCTCGACCCCCGCTACAAACTCATCGCCCTCGTCCTGGCCCTCCACGCCTACAAGCACGGAGTGGACCGGCCCATCGCCGGACGCGACCTGCGCACCGAGTGCGTGGAATGGTGGCCCAAGGCCCTGTCAGCAACACCACCCGACGAGTACCGGGCACTCCTGGAAGAGATGGCAGGACTCGGAGTACTGGCCGCCGATGAGACCGGGTGGCGGCTGCGCTCCTCCAACGTTCTCCTCCTCCTCGGCTCACCCGCGAGCATCGAAGAAGAACTCTCCGCACAGGAAGACGAAGCCGTCACCGCGCTGTCCGCGGCGCACGCGCGACGGACCCTGCCGGACAACCGCATCAGCCCACTCACCGAAGCTCAGATCGCAGATCTCACCCGGCGCCGCAACGGACTTCGCATCGTCGTCGGACCACCGGCCGCAGGGCTCGAGGACGTCGTTATGGCCCTCACCGAACAGCAGCAGCGGGTGCCGACCCGGATCGCACAGCTGATTTCACCCAACGCGCCCAACAAATACCGAACCGCCCTGCAAAGCGGTCCAGCCGGCTGCCAGCACCGGATCATCATCAGCGACATGAGGGGGTTTGGCGCCAATGCCTTGCGTGACTCCTTGGACCAGGCCCTGGCCCTGCAGCCCCCAGAGGGGGTCAGCAGGTGCGTGGTCGCGCTCGTGGACCCTTCCCGAATCGACCACCTGCGGGAACTGACGGCCGCAGACGAGGAGAACACGGTCCTCCTCCAGCTGGCCACCACAGATGGACTGCGCAGCTGGACCTCGAACCAGGACCAGATGGCGCCCTACTCCGACCCGGCGCAGCGAGCTGCTCTGCTCAAAGCCACAGGCGGCTGGCCGAGTCTCCTCAACCGCATGCTGGCGTTGGCTGTCAAAGGTCTCACACCACGAATGGCACTTGCCCAGCTGGCCGAGGAGCTTCACGGTGTCGAGGGCGCCCGACTTCTGGAAGCAACCGGCCTGATGGACGCCGTCGAACTTCATCCGCTGGTCGACCAGATGGTGGACTTCGACGCACCCCTGCCGATGGAAGACCTCACGGACCTGCTCCAGACCATTCATCCCGACATCCACCTGCAGCTGACCGCACTACGGCGGATGAACGTCGTGGACCATGTCGGGTCGGAGGGCCTCGCCATGGAGCCCGTTGTAGCCGCCGCCTGGCGACGGCACGCTCCAAGCTGACGCCAGCATTGCCCGTGGGCGACCGGGGGCCTCTGAGGCCCCCGGTCGCCCACGGAGCAGGAAGCACGCACGATCCAAACGGGCCAGGACCTGCCGTCGCTGACCTGACAGACCGTGCTCAGACGGTCACCGCCCTGCGCAGCTTGGGCTGGGTCCGTCAATCGAACAGCTCTGGCCCGTAGTCGGTGGTGACGCCGGGTAGCTGTCCGTGATCGTGATCTCGTGATGGATATCAACTCCCTTGTGGGGATGGCGTTGTCTCGGCCCGCACGCGGGATGTGGCGGTGCCGTGTCCGGTGTGCCGGACGCCGACGGCGAAGGTGCACGGGTATCACCGCCGGACGGTGACGGACGTCCCGGTCGACGGCCGCCAGGTCGTCGTCCACCTGCGCGTCCGGCGGCTGATCTGTCCGGTGCTGGGCTGCCGGCGGCAGCCCTTCCGCGAGCAGATTCCCGGACTGCTGGAGCGCCATCAGCACCGCACGGTACGGCTTGCCTGGCAGATATCCCAGGTGGCACGGGAGTTATGCGGCCGGGCGGCGGCACGCCTCGCCCACCTGCTGGCCGTACCCGTCTCCCGCAGCACCGCGCTGCGCCATCTGCGACGCCTGCCGCAGCAGGCGATCCCGCGGGTGATCGGCGTGGACGATTTCGCCCTGCGCCGCCGCCACCGCTACGCCACGATCATCACGGATGCCGAAACCGGCCGACGCGTCGCGGTCCTGCCCGACCGCGAGATGGCCGGTGAACTCCACGGATTCCAAGCGCACATCGATGTCCGGGAACAGCACATCATCCAGCGAGCACGAACGCGGCTACCGCGGCAGCCGCCAGGTCGTCCGCAAACACCTCGCCGCCCTCCGCGCCGGCCACGCCGAACCCGTCCGAGCCGACATACCCAGCCCCCGCAAGATCACCGGCTGGATCATGCGCCCGCAGGACACCCTCCCGCCCGACCTCGCACGCCACCTCAGCTGACATCGTCGGCCGGACCGTCTGTCCGGCCCGCTCGCCGAAGGTCGAGGCCCCTCAGGTCGAAGCCCAACTGTGCGATCTTGCGCTGCCGGGTGGACTCCCTGGTCTGCCACTCCTGATTGGCGGGGTAGAGCAGGCTGAGGCGGAACGCTGGCGGGCGCCGCAGGTAGTCCGCCTTCGGGCAGCCCGTCACATGTGGACACTCCTCGACCGTCCGATTGCAAAATCGGCAGAGCAGCCCTCTGACGTAGCCGATCTCGTGGTCGTGATCGACCATCTCACCGATCGGGCCCGGGCGCGGGGTGACAGACGCTGCGGGTTGAGTCACATCACCGAGCCAGTATCTGGGAGAGGTCTGCGGTGGGGGTCCAAGCCCCGTGCTGCGGTGTCGCTGGGCCCATGCTGACGTAGGGCCGTACGCGCGTCGGGGTGGTACCGGTCTGCTCTCTGATACTCGCGAACACTGCGCGGACCTCTTGTGCGGGGGCGTACCAGTTCGTTGCCTCGCTGGGCCGCAGGGTTAGAGGCGCGCATCCTGCGGCCAGAGACTCGAGGCGGTTGCTGGGAATGCGGTAGTACCAGCGAGGGGGGCTGCCGAGGTCGAACTCCATGCCTGCTCCCTCCACGGCCGTCGCCTCTGCTCCATGGTTTTCGGCGTGGATCGTGAGGCACAGCCTGGTCGTGGCCATCCCCTGGGTTCCTTCCTCAAGGAGTAGGCCTTCCGCCTGGTTGGGATCGATGTGGACCAGCTCGATGCCAATCGACAGGGCAAGCCTGACGGGGTGCTCCACTCGCAATGCGCTCTTGGCCTGGGCAGCGAGGTCTACGGCGGGGGCGATCGGCTGCCCGGAGAGAATCGCTTGCCGGGCTTTCCACTGCAGCAGCTTCTCTGGCACGTCTTCCTCGCGAGATTCATCGACGAGGCGGTGATGCGATGGGCAGAGCAGGATCAGGTTGTCGAAGCCGTCGATAGCTTGTCGGGTTGCGGCAGGGGGCCGGATGTGGGCGATCTCGACGAGAGTCTTCAGTTCTCCGTCTATGCGTGTAACCAGGGGGACTGTGCACCTGGGGTACGCGCAGGAGACTGCGCTGGCAAAGAGCTGCCGGATGGCTCCGGATGCTAGGGAGCGTGGCTGGATTGCCCTTCGGGCGGCAAAGGTTCGGTCCCATGCCGCGCGTGCCGCGTTCCTGTCTTCGGGTGTCGCGTTGAGGGCTTCCAGGAGAGCGTGAAAGTATTCCCAGCTTGGAATGGTGCTGCCGGAGAGGTACCGGCTGACCGACGATGCGGTGGTGTCAGCCGAGCGGGCCAAGCTTCGAAGAGACGGCTTCCCCGCCTTCGCGTGCAGGTCCTTCAGCACCGCAGCCAGCGTGCTGGCGCCGCTGCCTTCAGCATCGCGCTCGCCCACCGTAGCGGGGCGTGCTCTGTCGGCGTGGGGCGAGCTGATCTCCTCTTCGACCTGCCGCCGGCGGAGAAGCCATTCGTTGGGGTCCCCTCCCCACGCCTTCGCGAGTTCGACCACCACGTCCGCGCCGGGAAGCCTGCTCCCGCTGAGAGCGGCATACACGGTGGAGCGCGGGATGCCGGTCAGCCTTTGGGTTTCCTGGACGCTCTTACCCGACCGGGCACGCAGGTCGCCCAGGCGGCGGGCGAAGTCCCCCAGCCCGACATCGAGGTCGCGCTGCGGCTTGGTCGGGGGTTCCATCGATCCTCCTTGGCGTACACATCAGTCTCGCGCGTTGTCCCGCACCCTTGCAACAGTCTAGGATGTGGCCAGCAGCGCTGGCTTGCCCAGCTGTCCTGCCCATTGTCCGGCGGTCATGTCCCACTGGAGTCCATGGTGGCTCGCTCGTTAGTCCAGCGCGTACCTCTAGCCATTCTCGCGGCTCCCCGGATCGGGGCGGCCCTCACGCCAGCCTTTCCCGTCCCCGACTGCATGCCCCTGGAGGGCCGGTGACTGCGGCCGACGAATTTTCCGCAGAGCTGACAGACGAGCAGATCCAGCACATTTTCGATCGCAAGATCGTTCCTCGGCATCTGTCCCCGATTGTCCCCCAGGACCACCCTGAGGCCGAGCTCGTCATCGCACCGCCCGGTAGCGGAAAAACGACCTACGTCGAAGGACGCTGCGAGGAGGAGGCCAACGGAGCTCGGCCAAAGACGCAGATCTGCTCGGACAAATACAAGGGCTACAACGAGACGTACCGTCGGTTGCTGATCGAACAGCCCCGCGACGCAGGACGTCTCACCCGCTCCTTCTCCAATCGCATCCACACGATGGCGGAAGCCTACGTCCGTGAACGCCGCGGCGACATCCTCGATGAGATCGCTCCCAGCCGTGTCGAGGACTTCGTGACCACGGCCCGCCGCCTCCACGAGGCGGAATACTGGGTCATCGCCAGAGTGCTGGCAGTCCGCCGCGCCGACAGTCTGCAAGGCGTAGCCCTTCGGTACGCACGGCTGCGTGAGCTGGGGGCCCCTGCCCGGTTCACCACCCGCGAGGGTCACGACCTCTGCTATCAAGTCCTCACGGATATCGCAGACGTGGTTGAGGAGATTCCCTGGATCGACTCCGTCATCGTCCAGAGCCGTAGCGGCGAGGTCCTGTACGAGAACACCCGAAACCACGCCGGCTCGTGGATCAGGCCTCCGGGCTGTGCCGTCGCTCTCAACGACGAGCGCAACCGCCCCTACCTGCCTGCCGAGTCCGAAGACTTCCGCCACCGACAGGCCTATCTACGGGAAGCCTTGAAGGACCACCCCTCTGAGATCGCCGACATTGCCAGGCTGGCGGCACCCCTCCTGCCTCGATGGCCCAGGTGACCTGTTAGAGGCCGGACAGACTCCGATAGCGCTCCCGATAGTCAGCGACGATCTGAGCCAATTCCTCCGGGCCCGCACGGCGCACCCTCTCCAGGTCCCCAGCGCACGCCTCCTGTGCAGCATCCAGCTCGGCAATCCTGGCCACGTCAGGAGTCTGCGCGTTCTCCTCCGCGGCAAGCCGTTCCGAGTACCAGGCAATCACCAGACTCACCAGTTCCAGGGCAATGTCCACCTGGACCGCAGCCCATGGATCGGTCTGACTCGGCCGGGACCTCTCAGATCCTGACTCGGAGCCCGAATCAGACACAGCACACCGCCTCGCTTTGGAAGTCGCCCCATTCTCCAAAGATCATGAACTGGCCACAAGCCGCCCCGCCTACCCAGCCGAGTCTCCGATCGCTGCCTGTGGCAACCCGACCACGCTGAGCACCCGGTTCAGCTGCAGGGTTCATCCAGGCCCCGCGATACGCGGGTTCTAGCCGACCTTTCCGGCCTCGCACTCTTTGCAGCAGGGTCCGCGATGCCTTCTCCAAAGGCAGGGTGGTACGCGTAGGTTGAGCACAGTTGATCAACGAGGTCGGGGGACGTTGTGGCAGGCAGAGATCTCAGGACGCTGTTCAGCACCAACGACCACAGCCTGGAAGCCGGCGAGGCGTTCACCAACCGCCAGCTGCAGTGGGAGCTCGTCGCTGCCGCGCTCACCGACCACCTCCAGCGCACCGCGAGCCCGCACTTCGACGTCGAGGACCTCGAAACTCCCCGCGACAACGTGCTGGTCTTCCACGGCGTCGGCGGCATCGGCAAGACGACCTTGTCGCGCAAGCTGGAAGCCGCGCTCACCGGTGCCGAGCACCGGCCCGCGCAGTGGGGTGAGCCCACCTGGGGCGGAGAGCGGATCCTGCCCGTACGGATCGACCTGTCCCGCTCAGCCGGCACCGACTTCGAGCAGCTCGTGCTGACGATCCGGGCCGCACTCAGTGTGCTCGGCCGCCCGCTGCCCGCCTTCGACGTGGCGCTGCGCCGGTACTGGGAGCATCAGCACCCCGGCGAGAGCCTGGAGGAGCACCTGCGCCGCGGCGGGCTGGTCAGCCGGTTCGGCAAGGCGATGCCACAGCAGATGCAAGCGGCCATGGCCGACGTCGCCCAGGCCCTTCTTCTGCCCGGCAGCCTCGGCAGCGCCGTCGGGCAGGTGACCGGCTCCCTCGTCCGCGCCCTGCGCGAACGCAGGCAGACCGTACGGGCGCTCGCCCGGTGCGCCCGTCTCGCCGACCTGCTGGAAGCCGAACCCGACCTGGACTCGCTCAGCTTCTATCCGCACCTGCTCGCGTGGGAGCTCGCCCAGCTCCCGGCCGACAAGCGCGTCACGCCGGTGATCCTGCTGGACACCTTCGAGGACGTCGGCGACCGCACCCACCGCGACCTGGAGCGCCTCATCCAAAGGGTGGCGTGGCTCATGCCCAACGCCTACTTCATCGTCACCGGCCGATCCCGCCTGCAGTGGGCCGACTCCGCCCTGCAGGGACAGCTCGACTACACCGGACCCACCGCCTGGCCCGGCCTGGCCGGCACCGCCGTCCCGTCAGCACGTACGGCCGGAACGACGGCCCGAGGCCGCGGGCGGCAGGTGCTGGTCGGGGACTTCTCTCCCGAGGACTGCGACGATTACCTCGCCCGCCGGCTCTCCCGCGACGGCCAGCCCCTCATCAACGCCGCCATCCGGCAGACCATCACCGACCGCTCCCACGGCCTGCCGCTCTACCTCGACCTGTCGGTACTCCGCTTCCTGGAGATCCGCCGTACCCGAGAGCCGGTCCCCGCCGACTTCGACCACGACTTCGGCGCCCTGATCGCCCGAACCCTCTCCGACCTCACGCCCGACGAGCGCCACGTCCTGCGCTCCATCAGCCTGCTGGACGCCTTCGACCTCACCCTCGCCACCGCCACCGCCGGCCTGGCGCACGAGGCCCCGGCCCAGCGGCTGATTGAGCGGCCTTTCATCCGCGAACAGCCCTTCGGGCTGTGGCCGTACCACCTGCACGGCCTGATCCGCTCCACCATCCGCAGCGCCGACGATGCCACCGACGACCGCTGGACCGAGCGCGACTGGCAGCAAGCCTCCGACCGAGCTCTGGCCGCCCTCGGTGCCCAGTGGACGGCCGCCGAAGCTACCGGCCGGGACCGGATGCTCCTGGTCGGCTGCCTGCGCCAGGGGCTCCCCCTCGCCCGGGACTTCCGTCTCGACCTCGGCTGGCTTGCCGACGCGGCCTGGGCATACGTCAGCGACTCGGTGTGGGAGCCCATCGCCCCACCCGCCCGACCCGGCGGCACCAGCGGCCTGGAGACGACCGCCGACGCCCTCATCGAACTCCTCGCCGCACTCGCCCGCCGCCAGCACGAACACCGCTCCGTCACCGCCTCCCGGCTCACCACCGTCACCAGCAGCGGACTGCTGGCAGCCGATCTGCAGCAGATGGCCGTGTACTACCTCGCCAAGGCCCACCGCGACCTCGGCCATTCCGTCGCCTCCCGCCAAGGGATGCAGACCGTCGCCGACGGCGGCGGCCGCCTCGCCCCCGCCGCTCGCCGGGGCCTGGTCCACCTCGCCCGCCTCGCCGGCGACTTCCCCACCGCGTACGACACCGCCCAGACCCTCGGCTGGGCTGGCCGCCAGCACCGCGTCGAGGGCGACATCCTCTGGCCCCACGGCGACATGAACCGCGCGGCCGCCGCCTACACCGCCGCACGCGACCAGGCCGACCAGCACGGCGTCGCCGGAGAACGTGCCACCAGCCAGGCCCAGCGCGCTCTCGTGCTCGCCTTCACCGACCCCGACACCACGGACGACGAGCTGCACCTCGCCGAACAGCTCCTCACCGGCCTCGACCTCCGCGCCACCAGCTTCACGGTGAGGATCGCGTCGCTCGTGCGTGACGCGGGCGCCCTCCGTGGTCTTGAGGCCGCCCGAGCGCTGCGGGCCGAGATCCGCGACACCGGCATCACTGCGGCCGAGGCCGTCCTCGAACTCGCCCTTGCCTTCCACCATGCCGTCCAGGGGGAGGAGGACAAGGTCCGCGTCGTCATCAACCGGCTGCGCGAACTGTCTCGGACCGGGGACTACGCCTACTACGCCGACATCTCACACTTCATGGCTGGCCTCCGCCTGCCTGACGGCTCCTCCGCCCACTGGCTCGACGGCCTTGAGACGGTGCGCGCCCGCTGGCAGCAGCTCGTCCAAGACCGCCGAGCCCGGATCGGAACACCCGAATAGACGCCGACAGACACCGCCAGGCCCCCAGGGACAGATAGCGGCAGGAGGACGGAGCAACACGCTGAAGCCACCCGACCTCTGAGGGGGCAATTCTCAGTAGCGACCGCGATGACAGAACTTCGGAGGGCAGGGCACGCCGTCCACGAGGAGGTCCAGAACTGGCACGGCTGCCCCGGTTACTACGTCCGTGGCAGCCGTGTGTTCCTCGAAACGGTGGCTATCGGCGGATCTGCACCGTGATGCGGACGCCGCCGGCCCCGAAGGCCGCGGCTGCGACAGCCCCGACGGCTGTTGCGGCCTCGCCCTGGCCCAAGGCAGCGAGCACCACCACGGCGATGATGGCGATGAGCCCGGTGACGGCGGTCATCCAGCCCAGCAGATGGCCTTTGGGCTGTAAGGGCGTTGGGGTACGGTCGAATGACGCCAAGGTCTGCTCTCCTCGCAATGGGACGGCTGCCCGGTGTATGGCGAGAGGGAGATTCCGCGAGGCCGGCCCTAGGAAGCATGGGTCTCACCGGAGTCTCCCTTCGCCGTTCGCCGGGCGTCTGACTCGTCCATAAGGCTAGTCACCGATCGCGAGATGGACACGCGTGCCCTGCCCCAACACCCCTTGGTGACGCGGTTTTTCATGCTCATACGCCGAGCTCACCGGCGCCTGAAAACCCGTCCCCGGTGGGCCCTGGAATCTGCTGGTCAACGCGGCTTCAGCGCAAAAAGCGGGTGCCTACAGACGACTACTCCACCCCGGCGGACCTGTGGCGCAAGTCACAGAAGATCCGGCCGTGGCCGCGCCTCTATGGCCTGTCATGCCATCGGCCAGGCAGGCGAACGGGCACACCTCAGTGCCGCTTGTCCGCGTTCACACCGGTGTCAGTAGCGTCTCGGTTCTGGAGCAGTCATGAGTTCCATCGATCCCGCCTCTCGGATCCGCCCCGACTGGTGGACCGACGAAACGTTCATCAACCTCTGCGCCCTGGAGGATCAGGCACTCCCGAACAAAGGGCTCTCACCCGCAGAAGAGGCTCACCCCACGCAGCCTGTGCTCAGAGCCCTTTTGAGTGCGATGTGGTCTCTCGGAAAAACCGGTGGGATCACGGACGGAACTCGAGACGAAGCCGTGGTGGAGGCCTTGCAGTGTGCAGAGTGGAGTGTCACGAAAGCAGCACAGGCAGCGCGCCTGACGCTCAGCCGGCTCGTGGAACACCATGAGGATGACGAAGAGGCCGAGGCGGAGCGCAACTGTGAGAACACAGATCCGGCCTGGGGACCTCCTCATGCCCGGCTGACTGAGGCCAGCTTCACCGTGCGGCTGCCCGGCCACTCGGGCGACACCGTTGCCGGATCCTTCAACGTCGACGAACAAGGCCACCTCACCTTCCGGGGCAACGGCCCCCTCTCCGCTCCCACCACCCTCGGAAGGCTGGAGGCGCGTGCTGTCATCAAGGCGATCGAGGACCTGGTCGCTCTGCTTTCTCAGACTGCGGCGACGGAGGATGATCAGGTCTCTCCCTTCTGACAACGGCGTGGGCGTGGCTTAGGGCGGTACCGGTGCTGGGCCCCACCCCTCCTGAGGGCCATCTGCCGCTACCGCAGTGAAGCGGTACCTGCTCGCCACGTGCACTGCGGTGGAGGCGGAAGGTGTTCGAGTGGTGTGGCCCCCGATCCGGCCCAACTTCCTTTGCGGAAGCGGGCAGCCATATATTCCGTTCGTGTACTTCTGCTACGTCGATGACTCCGGCGCCGATCAAACCCGCACGTTGACAGGTCTCCTGGTCCCGGAAGAGGGCTGGAGCGATCTGCTGCACCACTGGCTAGAGGGACGCCGCAAGCTGGACGAGACGTGGGGCGTGCCGAAGAACACCGAACTGCATGCCGTCCACCTGGTGAAGGGCCGCGGGCGGCCGTGCGCGACGGAGGAGCAGAACGACAGCTTTGGCAGGCAGGCGCGGATCGCCGCTCACGACTTGATGATCAGGCATGTCACCAAGTGCGAGAGCGTACGTGTGCTCACGGTCGCTGGTGCCACAGCTCAGATTGCCAAGGTGTACCACTCGTTCGTGAACCACCTCGAGGCCTGGGCAGCGGAACAAGACACCCGAGTCATGATCATGTTCGATGGTCAGTCCGGCCCTGACGACGTGGAGGAGACGGGGCAGGAGAAGGCCCAGGAGGCGTGGAAGCAGGCGATTCGCGGAGCCAAGCCCTACCGCGATGCCCACCGCGGCCTGCCGCTCGCCTCCCGACGCGTGTTGGAAGACCCGATCATGCAGGACAGCAGGTACAGCCAGTTCATCCAGGCAGCCGACCTGGTCGGGTATGCAGCCTTCCACCATCTGGCACTCGAGCGCCCGCAGGTCTGGCCCAAGCTGCAGCCCATGGGACCGATGTCGAAGGCGTACAAGCGACTGTCCCAGCACTGGCTTCCCGGCCACGGAACCGACGGCGTCGTCTGGCTCGACGACGAAACCTGGCACTGAAACGCAGAAACCCCCGGCGAAAACCGGGGGCCCACGAGAGCAAGATCCCCTGGGTGCCCTCACTTGGGCACATGGGACCTTGCACAATGAAGGATGCCAGAACGCATACCAAAGAGCAACACATACAGGCAATACTTTTCGCCATCCAAGGACGGAAAATACCAGGTCAGGGGACTGGGACTGCCTGTCCCAAGGCCCTTTCGGCTGGCGAAATGCCGCGCGCCTCAGAGGTGCGCCAGCGTGATGCCTTGCGGGGAGGAACAGACGGTCACCCTGGGCGGCCGCATCATGGCAGTCCCGCGTCCCGAAGAAAGACGGCGGCGTCTCGTCTCAGCCCCTGACGGAGAGAGCCTGAACAGCGCTGGCCAAAACAGACTGGCTCGGGCTTGCAGCGGACAGAGATGCCCGCCTCAGTCCGGGTGGAACAGACCTGCCGCCGACCCGGGCCAGGCGCTAACTGCGTCGAATCATCACCCATGACAACTCCCTCCTCCTTGTGTCTGCGCCCCGCCTCACCCGGTCAGCTCTCCAGAAGTCCCAGTTCGCTGTCGAGGCGGCGCATTGGGCACGCGATCACGGCCGGCATGGTGCGCAGCGCTTCCAGGACCGGCTCCCGGGTGGCCGCCCGGGAGCTGGCTGGTGATCCTGCAGGCGCTGGTGTGGACGCGGTCGGGTCTGTAGGAGGCGCCGGTGCCGTAGCCGATCCACCAGCGGGGCGGCTCCAGCGGCAACCGGCGGCAGGCCCGCTCTTCGTCGGCTGCCCAAACGCTGCTGATCTTCTCGTCGACGCGGGCGAGGGGTGAGCTCCAGCCAGCGGCGTATCACCAGGAGCTGGTCCAGGGCCGGCGGCAGGGGCAGGAGGGGTTCGGGCATGAGGGGCTACGCCGCCTCGGTCACGTCATCGGGTTCCACCAGGCGGGTCTGCTTCTTGAGCTGCATCCGGGCGTCCACCAGGCTTTCACGCGGAACGGTCACCCAGTGGGGATGGTCGACGACGGCGGTCGACAGCTCCCGGAGCTCCGCCCGCATCCGGTCGACTGTCTCCTTCTGCTCGTCGCTCCAGCCGGGGCTGTCGGGGATATCGCCGCGGTGGGAGAACCGCTCACCGCGCGCCCAGCCGGCCATGGGTTCCACGCTCCAGGGCAGGTCGGCCAGGTAGGTGCGGTGCTCGGCGTGGGCGCGGTGGAGGCGCTCCTGTAGTTGAAGGAGGTCGTCGGGGAACGCGGGTGCGGTGGTGGTCACACTTGAATCGTAAACCTGTTCGATTTCTGTAGGGAAGTCGGCGCTCGGGAGTGTCACCTGTTCGGTCTCCGGCTCCCCATGGCCGGCCTCCCCCGGGGCGGGCGGCGACGAAGGCGCGGAGAGCACCGCAGGGTGGCTCAGCGGCTGGGGCCCAGGGTCGAAGGCCTCGACCGGGGGTGGCGCTGGCGCGAAGGCTCGCTGCGGCGGGATCAGAGCAGTCGCATCGGACGCGACGGCCGCCGCCGGGCCGGACCCGCCCAGGCTCGCCGTGGGACGGCATGTGGGCAGGTTGGGGCTCGTCTTCGAGCTGGAGTCGTCCGGCCGTGTCGGGGGCAGGATGATCACGCCCGCTTGAAGTTCGGAAAGGCGGTCACGATCCGCGTCGGTCACCCAGAACCTGTCGACCTTGGTCCCCCTGAGGTACTCGACGGGAACGATCGTTCCGGCCGCCGTCCGGCGCACGAGATCGTCGAACAGCACGTCACGCGGCTTGGGAGTGACGTGCGGCTTGCCACACCGGCGGACCCCGTCCGGGCACGGGTAGACCGCCCGCAGGTCGCAGACCCAGAAGTCCAGGGCCCGGTAACCGGAGATGACACGAAGGTCGCCGATCTTCGCGATGACGTGTGCGGGCAGGTTGTTGCTCCTGGTCCACTGCGTATCGCTACGGCGTGCGTAGTCCGCCCGGTCGGTGTGCCAGGCCGGGGTGATGCCCCGCTTCGCTGCCTTCGCGGCCCGGGACTTCACGCTGCTTGGCCCGTCGACTCCGGCCGAAGACAGCTGGACCTCCCACCCGATCCGCCTTCCGCCCTCGCCCTCGATCAGGGTGTCGGTCTGGATGAAACTGCTGCGCCCGACGGGTGTGCGGACCTCGCAGTCACCGTGGAAGCCGCCTTCTTCGGCCGCCCGCAGAATCCGTTCTTGATACGCCTTGTGCTCGTCGCTCACCGGAGCCTTGTGGCGCTCCTCGTCCTCCTTGCGCTCATGGACGGCTTCGCGGCGACCGTTGGCCTGCTGCCGCAAGTACATCCACGCGACCACGCCGACGTCCTTACAGACACCGCCGCACTGCAGCCCCCGTTCGGAGACCGGAACATTGCGCTGGGCCGCCATCCGATCCGCCTTGTAGAGGAAGTTCCACAGGTCATCGAAGTTCTCGTGCCCGAGGTCTTCCTGCTTGAGATCGAGAAGCAACCTGTACGTGGTGTGCCAGACGATGTTGGCCACGGTGTGCCCTCCCCCTGCCGGCGATCCCTGCGTTCACGTTAGGCGGCGGCACTGACAATCGGACAGGGGTTAGTCACGCTAAGCAACAGATCCGGGGGCCGCAGCCGACGCTGCACGCAGGCAGCAGTGCGGCCCACCTGGTCGCCGGCCACACACGGAGGGTGGCCCCGCGGCTGGTTGGGCCGCAGGGCCGGCACGCGGCGGTGTCAGCGGCGGCCTGTGGCCGCCTCGGTGGGTGTGCGGAGGTCGTCGCCGGCGACCAGGAGGGCGAGGACGACGGCGACGGCTTCGTTGCGCAGGACGCGGGCTGCCTGCTGGAGGCGGTCCGGGTCCGGGGTGGGCAGGGACAGGGCTACGCATTGGGGGTCGGTGCCGGTGCCCAGGGGGACGGCGGCGCAGACGGTGCCGAGGGTGTACTCCTGGAGGTCGAGCAGGGGCTGGCCGGGCCGCCGGTCGTCGAGTTCGTCGAAGAGGACCTCCGGGCTGGTGATGGTGTGGGGGGTGAACTGTTCCATGCGGTATCGGTTGAGGTGGTTGCGGCGTTCGTCCGGGCCGAGCTGCGCCAGGAGGGCCTTGCCGACGGCGGAGGCGTGGGCGGCTTCGCGGAAGTCGACCCACTCGTGCACGGCTGGGGTGCGCGGGCCGTCGGCGTACTGGGTGATGGAGACCTCGCCTTCGGTGTAGCTGGCGACGTAGACGGCCGCTCCGACCGCGTCGCGCAGGTATCCGAGGGTCTCGCGGAGCTCGCCCATCCGGTCACGGTCGGCGGCCGCGAGCTGCAGGGCGGAGCCGGCGGAGTACACGCCGGGGATGATCGGGGCGGCGAGCTGGGCACGGACGAGTTGCTGCAGTGCCTGGTTGAGGTGGAGCTGGCCCAAGCCGGTTTCCCGCGCGATCTGGGTGAGGCGGACACCGCCGATGTGGCGGTGGACGACCTCGAGCACACGCAGAGCCCGGTGGGCTGCGCCCAGGCTGGAGCAGGTCGGCCGCCGGGGAGCCCGGCGGGCGATCCGCGCTCCCTGCTTGGCGTCGGCGGTCAGCCCGGCCGGGGCCAGACGAGCGCAGCGGGCCAGGGCCGAGGCGAGCTGACTGGTGGTCCTGTAGACCTCGCCGAGGGCGATGTCCTCACATGGGACGAGGGCGGTCATCGCCCGGTGCAGCGGCAGGGGGAACTGCCGCAGGGCCCTGTGGTCGGTGGGCGGGTGAGCGGCCAGGTCGGTGGTGGAAATGGGTGGCGAGGACCAGATGACAGAGGCGCCCAGGGGGGATTCCAGGTCTTCGGGGAGCGGCGGCAGGGCCGGCAGGCCCGTCTCTTCATCGTTGGCGGGGCTGGTGGTCTGCTCTTGCCAGTGGTGGGCGATCGTGACCTCGGCCCGGGACAGGTGCAGAAGGTAAAGGGCCCGGGCAGCAGTGGACGAGCCGGCACCGGCGGCGTACTGAAACCAGAACTGGGCGCCCTCCATCCGGCCGGACAGGTGCAGCAGGCTCGCGAACAGAAGGGCCGAGGGCCGGCTGTAAGGCCAGGCATCCGCGTCCAGGGCGATCCGGGTGAACTGCGGGCTGTCCACCAGGTCGCGGGCGAGCTGGTCGAGGGCGCGGGCGGCCCGCACGTGGCAGGCCGCGTCCAGCACCAGCTGACGTTCTGCCCGGTTGGCCGGAACCCGGGAAATAGCCGCGGCGATCCCGTAGGGGGCTGATGGCAGGGCACCGCGTGCGGGGCGCCGCGCCGCCGCTCCCTTGCGGTGACCAACGACGCGCAGGGCGATGCGACGGCGCGCGTCCGTCTCGTCGTAGGAGGCGTAGTCGCCGTTGAAGACTTCGGCGGCCAGGAGAGCCTCGTCATCCACTTCACTAGGCGTTCCGGCAGAGTTGCCGGTTGTGTCGTTCACAGGTCCTTCTCCTCTCCTGGAGTCCAGTCCAAGTTGATCTTTTCGGCAAGTGTTCGGCGGGCGGTGTGGATGTGGGAGCGCACTGTGGTCGGGGTGATACCCATCAGCTGTGCGACCTGCCTCCGTTCCAGCTCAAGAACGAAGGTCAGCAGCACGACGTCGTAGTGCCGCTCGGGCAGCTCGGCGATCGCCTCGTAGAGACCGATCGTGGACACTTGCTGCGCCTTCAGCTGGCGGCGGGACGCACGCCGCAGCGCGGCGAACTGGGCGGTCTTCACCAGCGCGACCGGGACGACCTCGGCTGCCTTGTAGCGTGCGACATGCTCGCGCAGGTGGGACCAGGCGAAGCCCGGGAGGCTGGCTTCCTGAAGCGCCTCCGGCCATACCTGCAGCAGGAACGTGAACACGTCCTCGACAGCGGCCGCGGCGACGTTGCCGTCGCCGAGCTCCCACTGCGCGTAGTGCAGAAAAGCCAGGTGGTTCTGCGAGTGGAACGCAACGAACTCCACCGGCATGACCCCGGCAAGCTCGACGTCGACTGCCTGCTCTCCGAACGGGTCGTCCTCGGTGTCGGTCATGAACTCCCCCACGGCTGCTCCCCGGCCCCATTCAGGTCGGTACTCGGCATGTCACGCGGCCGGTTCAGGTGACCGGCCGCCAGGCTGCGGCCTGCGGTGAGTTCGGCGGCGCCTACCCGCACTCCGGCGCCCAGCAGGCGGCGGAGTCCTCGCGCCACGTCAGGGGCGAACACCCGCACGGCAGTTGTCCCTATCAGTGCCAGAGCGAGCGGTTCGGTGATTTCCACGGCGCGGGAAGTCCTTCCAGGCGATCTTCAGACGGTAGATCCAGGCGTGCCTTCCCCAGTCGGCCGCCGGGGAGCCACCACCACTAGGCGGCTCCTACTGACCAGCCAATCGAAACGACCCCGCGAACGTTCAGGACATCTTGGTAAAACTTCTGGAGCGGGCGCATCCGCTTCCCTGCGCGCCCTCATGCGCCCGCGCACGCCCCTCCCCGGTGACATGACACCTCGTCCGTTGGGCGATCGTTTCCGCGGTGAATCCGCCCACCCGGCCGGGTGAAGCAGCCGATCTGGGGCTGTTCACCCGTGTCCTTTGGCCGCTACAACCCGAGCGTGATCAACAACCTGATGCTCCGTGGCCTGCCCGCGCTCACCCTCGCCGCACTTCCCCTCCTCACCACCGGCGTACCCGCCGCCCACGCCGAACCGCCCCGCTCAGCCACCCACTCAGCGGCGGCCGTACCCGGTGCCGCCGGACTCCGCGCGCCGATCCCGCTCTTCGAGGCGATCGACCAGATCCCCGTCGCCGACGAGCAACGCGCCGGCTACAAGCGGGACCTGTACAAGCACTGGAACCGCGGACTGAACGCCACCGACGGCTGTGACACCCGCAGGGAGGTCATCCTGTCCGAGGCCGTCGAGGCCCCGCAGGTAGCTCCCGGCTGCAAGATGTCGGGCGGATCGTGGCTGAGCCCCTACGACGACGTCACCGTGACGGACGCCGCGGGTCTCGATGTAGACCATTTCGTACCTTTGGCCGAAGTCCACGACTCGGGTGGCTTCGCGTGGGACGCAACCCGGCGTGAGGCGTACGCGAACGACCAGGCATCCCCGTTGACGCTGATCGCGGTCACCGCGAAGTCGAACCGGTCCAAGGCCGACAAGGACCCCGCGCAGTGGCTGCCCCCGGCCGGCGGCTACCACTGCGAGTACGCCGCCCAGTGGACCGCGACCAAACTCCGCTGGAACCTCGCCGCCGACGACGCCGAACGCCAGGCCCTCCTCGGAGTCGCTGAGGACTGCCCGAACAGCACCGTCGTCTACGAGACCGCGTCCTGACCGGCCGACGTAAGTGAGCTGGCCGCAGGCCGCCACCATCCGGCCCTGTGGCCACGCAGCCTCGCGGCTCCCCGATCGAGGCTGGCCGCCGCGCCGCGGGGCTGTCGCGTTGACACGTCCCGAGACGATCACCTCTTGTGCTGGCGCCAGCCCCATGCGCGCGTGCTGCCCGGGCAGGCGCCGGCCTATCCGCCGAGATCAGGAGAATCACCTGTGGGTAGAAGGAAGCCTGGCAAGCCGCGACGCGAGCGGATCCAGACGTACACACTGCAGCAGTTGCAGCCCCCCGGCTACGACGAGTGGCTCACCATCGGATCCGACTTCACGGCCGACGCAGCCGCTGCCGACTCGCGCCTCGACGAGGACGCGGTCGACCTGATGAGACGCTTTGCGCGCTTGCGGCCTCTCTACCGCGGGCTGATTCCCATGCAAGCGGTGCAGCTCGATTTGGCTCTCGACCAGGGCGCCATCCCGATCAGCAAGGGCGCCGACGAGCACGCCACTCTCATCCCCATGGAGGAAATCGCTGCCCTGATGGGCGCCGACTCCAGCGGCCATGACGTCCGAGAGAGCCTGCATCGACTGCACTCCGTCGGCGCGTTCCTGGTGGAGGAAGTCGCCGAGGGAGTTCCGCTGGTCCGCGTCGTCAGCCAGCCGCCGCAGCGCCCCGGGGACCCGTGGATTTTCCACGGAACCGCCGCGGACGCACTCGTGCCGTCGACCTGCATCCCCGCCCGCCCCGGCGATCTACCCGCCGACGAGTTCGCAGCACTGGCGTTCATCAGGCCGCACATGTCCCGGGGCACCCAGCCGCTCCCCGAAGAGTTCGCCGAGCACGACGGCATCGATTCCGTAGGACACGCCCGTCGGCTGTTCGAGGCCGTCGCCGACCTGGCACACGAGAAGGGCTGCGGTACCTGCCCCTCTGCACACCTCTGCACCCGTGTGGACGCCAGGTGAACACAAATCAGCTCGTCGTGCTCTGTGACCGGCGCCCGGTCTGCCGCGGCCGCCAGGCTGCTCCCCCTCCACGGCTGGCTGTGCGGAGGGGCCGCTGCACTGGGGGAAGTCATGTGCGGGCTTCTGGCGGCGCCCGCTGGTGTCTACCCGCACCCGTCGCCAGTGGTGTAAACCGCAACACCCGCCAGCGGGTGTGGCAGCGTTCACCATTCCAGGGTGGCCAACGCCTTGCCTATCTGGCCGGAGACCCTGACGGTACCGTGGTCCTTGAATTCGGCCGCGTGCCAGTCGGCGAAAGCCCTGGCTATCCTTTCCGCCTTCGCCTTATCGATTTCGGTTCCCTCGGAATCACGGTTGAGACCGGTAAGGATGCGGGCCGCCACAGGCTGACCGTCCGGTGCGTCTACCACGTGTATGAAAAGGTCCGTCAGATCTTCGTTCGCCTTGTCTTGCTCGAGGTACTTGCGGAACGCTTCCGTAGCCGGGTTCATCTCGGACGTCCACGTTGGTGAAGGCCCAAGGTCCTGGGAGCTGTCTTGGCTGCTACAGGACAGCGTTGCACCCGCTAAAAGGACGACGGTCACCGCGCTGAGACAGATCCCGCGACGGCGGCCGGAACGGAGTTTTCGAGCGGCACCGCGAGAGGTGGCGGAGTCACTCTGGTCGTTGAGGTTCATATGCTTCCGCTCTTTCGACTGGTCCCCTGTACTGAGGAGACGTGGCATCCCGCCCGCAGGTTCCCCGGCGGGTTGTCGGGGCGTAGAGCCCCGACAACCCGCCGGGGACGTCAGCCCTTGTTCCGCCGTTCCCAGTCGATGTACAACACGCCCGCCGCGTCGTTCAGAGAGCACGTGGCCTCCGAAACGCCCTGGTACAGCCACTCCCCGTACACAGTGAAGGTACTTCCTCGGCTGGTCACGCAGGTGACCTTGGCACGGAACTGTCGGGTTCCGCCCGACGGGCAGGTGACATTGCCGGTCTGGCCCGGACCGCTTACCCAAGTGCCGCAACTACCCTGCCCTGGTGCCGGCGCTGCGGTCGCGGCGCCGGCGCCAGCGACCTGCAGAGCCGCTATCGGGAGGGCAAAGGCAGCAGCGACGGAAGCTATCTTCTTGCGGTTCATTTCTCTCCTCACACGGATGTCTGGGGGTTCACAAGGCTGCGCTGACGATCTTGTGTTCCGCGCCGATCGTGGTGCCGTTGCCGTCCGTGTAGAGAGTCATCTCTCCATCGGTCCAGCGGACAACGGTGTCGTCTGGCCACGGGTTGTCCGAATAGTCGCCGCCGGAAAGGATGGTGGCGTGATCCCACGTGTCGTTGGGGGCGACGAGCTGGTTCTCCTCGGAGGCGCCCACGTTCCCGGTGAAGTCCTGGTAGTTGGTGAGTTCGCCATCACTCCACCGGATGATGAGGTCCCAGTTGTCGTTCCCGGTGTAGTCACCCGAGGCGATCTCGTCCGCATGTATCCAGGTGTCATTCGGGGCTATGGCCTGGGTTTCCGTTCCCATGCCCCGCTCGGACACATCGGTGAACTGGCTGACCTCGCCGTCCTTCCACCGGATGACGATGTCGTCCTGGCGAGCGTTGCCGGAGAACCGGCCTGTGGTCATCTGTTGCGCGTAGTTCTTCCAGTCGTCATTGGGTGAGAGAATCTGGATTTCGCCGTGGAATCCGTTCTCGTCCACGGACGGATACAGCGACACCTCGCCGTCCTTCCAGCGGACCACCAGATCTGATCGGCTGTCCCCGGTGAAGTCCCCGGCCGTGATTTCGACGGCGTAGTCCCGCCAGGTGTCGTTGGGCGCCTGAACCCGGGTTTCTCTGTCGAAGTAGCCCTTCTCCGGGTTCGCGCCCCGGTACAGGCTCACCTCGCCGTCCTTCCACCAGACGAGCATGTCCATACGCTCACGGGAGTTGTCGCCACCGCCAGTGAAGTAGCCGGAGGCGATGCCCCGGGCGTAGTCCCGCCAGGTCTCCCCGGGCGGGAGAGCGGAACCGGGCCTGGGGTCGGGCTGCTTCCCGGCCACCGCGGCGTCGTAGACCCGTTTGACGTCGTCTCCGAAATAGGAGCTGTAGGAGGTGTCCGGGGAGTGGCCCCCGGTCATCCAGCCTCCGGTGACGCCGGCCAATCCCAGGCCGCTGCCCATCTTGATCAGGAAGGGGCCGCCCGAGGTCCCGGACACGTATCCCTTGCAGTCGACCTGGAGGAACGTGCCGCCTCTCCAGCCCTGCGCGTTGCCGGTGGTGAACTTCTTCGTGGGCGTGGTGCACGTCAGCGGGTTCTGGTTCGGCTTGTACTTGTCGTCACCAGGCAGGTAGGGGTAGCCGATGACCTGAGTGCCCGGGTGGTCGAAGCCCTGGTTCAGGGCGAGGGGGATGGACCCCACCACGTCTTCGAGGTTCTTCCCGTCCGATCGCGGTTCGGTCTTCAGGAACGCGAAGTCGAGATCGGTGGCGGCCTTCTCGCCGTTGGGTGCCGCATAGGCCGCGTCCATGTAGATCTGGCCGACAGCGATCGGGAACACCCCGTACGGGCGGGGTGTCGTCGCGTTGTGCTTCGGGACGAAGACCAGCTTCGTGGCTCTGTCGTCCGGGTCGAAGCAGTGCGCGGCGGTGGCGACGATGTTCTTCCCTGGTGAAGGCACCACAGTGCCCGCGCAGAACCGGTACCCGTCGTCGGTGGCGTAGAAGAACGTACCGACCTCCTTGATGCCCCCGAACTCCTTGGAGGGGGAGGCGGCGAAGGCACGGGCCTGCGGGGAAAGCAGCGCCTCACGTGCTGCCTGACGGGCATCCGGCCTCGCCAGCTGCATGCGCTCCGGGGTCCAGAACGCCTCCATCTCGGCCGCCAGCGAGTTCACCGGGGCCCGGAGAGACGGTGTGGGCGACGGTGTGGGCGGCGCAGGAGTGGCGGCCGGCCCCGGGGTGGCCGAGGTGGAGGGCGTAGGTGTGGGCGGGGGATCATTCTGGGTTGTGGCCGCCTCGTAGAGGGCCTTGGCGTCGTCATCGAGGTACGAGCCGTAGACCGTGCCGGGCTCGTCACCGCCGGTCTTCCAGCCACCTACGACACCGGCCAGCGCCGGGCGGCCGTCCACGTCGATGAGGAAGGGCCCGCCAGAGGTGCTGGGTGGCGAGGCGGCGCAATCGACCCGGGTGAAAACACCTCCGACCCACTCCCCCGCAGTCTCCGTGGTGGACTGCTTCATCGGGGCGTCGCACTCGGTGGGAGCTTTGTTCGGCTCTTGACCGACGACCTTGGTATGAGGGTGGTTGAAGCCGGAGCTGAAAGCGAGAGGGATCGATCCGACGACGTCTTCGACATTCTTGCCGTCTGCGCGGGGCGCGGCGACGGCGAACGCGAAGTCCAGGTCGGTGGCGGTGTGGAATCCGCCGGGGGCTTTGTAGGCGGGAACCATGTGCATCTTCGAGGTGGCGACGGGGAACACGCCGAAGGGGCGGGGTGTCGTCTCCCCGTGCCCGGGGACGAACACCATGTGGTGGATGGGCGTGGCCCCGTCGAAGCAGTGCGCGGCGGTGGCCACGACATTCTTTCCCTGCGCCGGAACCACGGTACCGGCGCAGAATTTGTACCCGTCGCCGGATACGAAGAAGAACAATCCGACCTGGTCGCGCTTCTCGGAGACCGCCGCAGTATCCGGATCGGCGGAATCCCTCTCAGATTCCGGGGTGTTCTGTTTCGCGGCGCGCACGGCCTGCTCGTCAACAGGTTTCGCTTTGGCTATCCGCTCCGGAGTCCAGAACTTTTCTTCGGCTGCCGCAGACCCGACTTTCGGTTCCGGCGGCCTGATCGGCGAGGGCGTCTTGGACGGCGCTCCGGTGGGTGAAGGTATACCCGCAGCAGCAAGGACGGAGTCGAGATCGATTCCCGGCTCAGGTGCGGATGTGGCGTTGGTTGATACCGGCGGTGATGGGGCAGCGAAAGCTGTGATGGGCATCGATACAGCGATCACTGTTGCCGCAGCTGGCAACAGCCTCTTCAAGTGCACGTAGGTCCCCCCTAGTCGATCGACCGAAAAGAATCAGCCAATCCGTTACTCATCTGCAGGAACAAGAAGCTGACCCCACGCCTTCGGAGCGGGTTGGAGCCTATTCCCGGAGAGGCGCCGATCCTTACACAGCAAGCCTGTGCGGGGGATTCAGGTTTGGCCGGTAAGCTTCAACGTCGAATTGACTGAATGTCCGAGCGGGTGACCATGTGCCGCCCGCCTGTGCGTAGCACGCAGGTACCTCGACCGAGAGAAATCGGAGCCTCCCCATTTGCCGCGTGCGATTGGTTCCGGATGAAGCGTCGCCAGGTGTCGCGCCACACCTTGGCGCCCCTTCTTCGCCGCCTAGGCCGAAGCCTGGGGCCAGCGGAAGGCTTTGAAGGGTGGCGCCTGGGCCGCCGCCGCCAAGGGCGGCAGCTGGCGCGTCCCTCCAGCCTCAGACCAGCACTCCAGTTCCTTCCGTGCATAGCTCGATCTGGACGGAGCCGTCGGGGTGCAGCGGCCGATGCCCGCTGGCCCTACGCCTCGGCTCGGGCCCCAGCCGAATGAGGCTGGGAAGAGAGTCATGCACATGACCGAAAGGTGTTGGACCTCTCTGCTCTGTCTGTCGTTCACAGCCGTGAAGTCACGCCATGACCAGAGAGGGTGACGCGCCGCTCTGCACTGACGGTCCGGCCCGGACAGACCTCGTGGACCTGGTGGCGGACCGCTACGTTCTGTGCGGACCCGGGTCCGGAGGTGTATTGCGACGTGTGCACGGTTCCCGATTGGAACGCGGACGGGACCGTCGTGAGCATGGTGGACCTCGATCTCGATGTCGTGCGGGCTCGGGGTGGCGAGGCCCATGTTCGGGACGAGGATCAGTTCGCCGAACGGCGGATGCGCCACGGCTACCCCGACAGCGTTGTCGAGGCGGCCCTGCGAGGGGTTGATGGAGAGGTCCGTCGCGAAGACGACGGTGGTGGCGACGAACCCCTTCGCCTCGGCTTACCGCTACTGGCTTGGCCTCATCGGATAGACCCGCCTCAGCGACTTCCGCTGCGAGTCCTGCAACGGGGTGTTCCCCCTGGCCTTTATGGCGAGAATGGCGGGTCGGATGGTGCCGGGCCCGTAGCGGGCACGGGCCCGGTCGGTGACCGCTTCGATGGCCAGGTCTCGGTCGTCGCGGGCGTCGAGGGTGAGTTGCTGGGTGGCTTCGCTCGAGGGTCGGAGGTCTTGTGCGCGCAGGCTGATGGCGCGGACTCGGGCGCGCTGGAGGGCGAGCAGGTCGTAGAGCGAAGCGCGCGGGTTCGCGGATTCTCGGGTGGTCAACTGCGGGAACTCACGCTCTGAGGCGGCCTTGGGGGCGGTCGGCGCGTGGGTTCGGTGGTTTCGTGCGTGGGTCCCGTGGGCTTGGTCGGGTTCGCCTGCTAAAACACAACCCGCGCTCGGTCGGCCGACGCGCGGTGGGGCCAGTGAAGACCTCGATACAAGGACGGCGTAGAGAGGAGGCGCTCAGGGTCATGCCCCTGAGCGCCCGTGCGGATGCTCGGTGAGCGGACGCCGGAGCCCCTACGAACGCGACGCGCGAAGGAAGATCGACGGCCGCAAGCGTGCCGTGTCAGCCCGCCCGCCGTTCTCGGCGCCGGCGGAGGAGGCGGCCTCACCAGGTCTTTCACTGCCTGACTCCAGTCCGGATACTAGTCGGGCGGTGGCCTCAGAGCCGGATTCCTGCAGGGCTAGGGCTAGGGCATCGAGCGTAAGTCGCGCGCTCCTATGAGCTACGAGCGCGCGTCATGGGTTGGCCAGCTGTTCCGCCCGTGCTGTGTTTGGGTCTATGAGCTCGATCGAAATCCGCGTCCACGGCGTCGGCGATCACGGTCCCCTGAGCGCACTGGGCAGCGTGGGCCTCGAACCGTCGAAGGAGAAGCTCAAGGGCATCGAGTCGTACGAGAAGCCGAAGATCCCGGCCCATGGCCTCCGCCTCATCAACTGGTCACGGACCTCGCGCAGCGTCGCTGGCTTCCTCTGGTACCTCGCGACCCCCTTCACGCTGATGAACGTCGTCGGCTACATGAAGCCCGACAGATGGTGGCGCTTTTGGCACACCTTCATCACGTGCCTGGCGGGCTTGTTGGTCACCGTGGTGCTGACCGCATGGCTGATCGTCATCGTGGAGACTGTGCTGGAGTACGTACCGGGATTGGCCGACGAGGAGTCACTGGCAGAGTGGCTGTCCGTTGGGGTTCCGGCCGCCGCCGTCGTTCTTGCGATCCTCTGCCGGACCTTCCTGCGGCCGTCGCGCTGGATCCCTCGGATTCTTGCCTGTGTCCACGCCGTGTTCGTTCTCGTCGTGGCCGGGGCTGTGTTCGTATGGAAGCCGGCCCAGAGGCCGTGGAGTATCTGGCCCAACAGCTCCGGCTACGGCGGTGACGCACCCGGTGCGGTACTTGAGGTGGTGGACCCGCGTCTCGACGCGATGATGGCTTTCGTCGTCGCCTCCACCGCCTTGGCCCTGGTTCTTGCCTTCCTGCTGTTCAACTCGGCGGCCGCGATCACGACGGTGCTCGTGGTCCTCCTGGTTCACTCCACCGGCGCGATCCTCCGGCTCGCAGCCGGGTGGCTGATGGCCTACCTGGAGTACATCGGAGCCGTAGCCAGCCGGGCCTCAGGCATGCCCGCCGCGTCCCACCTGCTCAGGTCAGCCGATCCCGACGGAGACCGGGTCCTGCTTCTCGACCTCGTGCCCATCGCGGCGTGGGCCGCTATTGCGGGCTTCGCCGTGGCATTCGCGCTCGCAGCCTTCACCTGGGGGTGGAAGGACACAGCCGAGTGGAAGGGGTATTGCGCCTACCGGCGTCTGAGATTTGTCCACCTCGTGGTAACCACGCTGCCGCGCTTGATGCGGCGCGCCCTCTTGTGGGCTATCGCCGTCTACGTCGTACTGGCGGCTGTGGTGTGCGTCGTGGCCCGCTGTACGAGCTGGAGCGGCTGGCCGCTGACCGTGGCGCTGGTGCTGACACACGCGGCCGTCGCAGGGGTGCTGGTGTTCATCGTCATGCGCGGAAGGTTCTCTGTGGCTCCCGCCGTCTTCGGTGCGATCGCCGACGTCGCTGGCTTCTGGCCGGTTCGGTACCACCCGCTGGCGGGCCGCTCCTACCGCGAGGAGGTCGTGGACGGGCTGCGAGAAGAACTCAAACTCCACCGGGAGCACCGTGTCGTCCTGTTCGCCCACAGCCAGGGTTCGGTTCTGGGTACCTGGCTGCTGGCCAACGATATGCCTCAGGACAAGGCGGAGGGCGACAAGCCCCCAAAACCGTCGTTGCTGCCGCCACAGGAGAACCTCTTCCTCGTCACCTGCGGATCGCCGCTGAACTCGCTGTACCGGGGCTTCTTCCCGTTCTATTTCAACGACCAGTTCTTCCTCAACGCCTTGGCTAGAACTAAAGGATGGTGCAACGCCTGGCGGGCGACAGACCCAATCGCGACAGCGATGCCGGATGTGGTGAGCGGAGTCGAGGACAAGGAGATCTCCGAGACGATCTCAGACTCGGCCCCCCCATTGCGTGTCCACAGTGACTACTGGATCGAGAAGGCGCCGACAGAGTGGATTGAACAGAAGCTCGCACCGGGCGGCGGTGCCGCAACGTGACGGGGCCGGCACCCGCGGCTGGCCGCGGCGGCTGAAGACAGGCCAGCCCCCGGGTGCACATGGCGGCCCGGCGGAGCGGGGCAGTCGGTTGGTCGACCGCCTTCCACACGGCCTTCATGCCGTAGGGCTCCTGCTCGTCGTCGCTGACTAACCTTCCTGCTGTCGGGATCCCGGGCAATGTTCGGAATGACCCATCGCATGGTGGCCCAGTGCGGGTGCTGCGATTTCAGCCGGCCCAGCGGTAACTGGACGCCGGGCCCACCATGCCGGACCCGAAGCGGGCGTTGAGCAGGTCGATGGCCTTCTCCACCCGCATCTGACGTTCCCTACTCAGGTCGAACGAGAGTTGCTCGGCTACCGCGGCCGCGTCGACCAGCTGCTCGCAGCGAAGTGCGATGCCGCGTACCCGCGCTCGCTGGAAGCCCAGCGCCCGGTACATGTCGTAGGCGGTGGTGGTGATTGGCCGGGTGCGGGCGGTGGCTTCGGTGAGGGTGCGGCTGCGGGTGCTGGTGCTGCGGTCGCGCGCGCCTGGCCGAAGCACAGCAACAGCAGCAGAAGCGGCAGGCGTCGGCCGCAGCCCCGGCAGCAGCGACGCAGACACCGCAGCAGAAGGGGCCGAGGGCAAACCTCTGATCCGCTCAGGTGAGGAGTGAGGCGAGGACTGCGGTCGCGGTGGCGGCGAGGGTGATGACTGTGGCGAAGGTAGTGGCGGCACGGGTGAGGGCGGAGGGGTAGGTGGCGCCGTCCATGCGGGCGAGCTTGCCCGCGCCGGCCGCGGCCAGCAGCGCGATGAGAAGTACGAGTGCGGTGGTCAGGAGGACAACGGCGACGGTCACGGCAAGCTCCCTATAAACGGTGAGGACGTTGACGTGCTCGAAGGTCGTGGAAACGGTGTGCGCCGGGGTTCGCCCGGACGAAGATGAACACCGGCGAACACATCCGGGGCCAGGGGCGAGCACATGCATGGTGAGCAGAGAGGCCACAAGCTGGCGCTGACCGAGCTGCGCCGGAGACTGGCCGACGGGCTTGTCGCGGCCCGGCTGAACCAGACGCAGCTCGCCGCCCGGGCGGAACTGGGACGCACAACCGTGTCGGAGGCGCTCTCGCCCAGGAAGCCTGTTCCCGCGCACTGAAGCTGCCGGTACAGGAGTTACTGACGTTGCAGCGGACCGCGGCCAAGGAGTCAGGCACGGTCACAACGCACGGGCCGGGGCGTCCGATCGGGGAATGGGAGCCGCATGATCTGGAGGTGCATCCTGCCGGGCCCAGCAGCACCGGATCACAGTCCGATACCTCCATGGCGCGGGCGCTGCCCGGGTATGTGTCCCGCGAGCATGACCGGGCGCTGGGCGAAGCGGTCCGGGACGTCATGGCCGGTCACAGCCGGATCGTGGTGCTGGTGGGCACCTCGTCGACGGGGAAGACACGGGCGTGTTGGGAGGCGGTCCAGCCCCTGGTTCGCCGACGGGCCGCCCTGCCACAGCAGGGGCACCGCAAGGACGAACTGGACGAGAACGAACTGGCCGACCTGAGCAAGGCCGCCCGGACGGCAGCGAAGAAGGCCGCCGACGCGCGGAGCCACGCCGCACTCGCCGCCGGCGAACAGAAGCAGCGCCGCGACATCGCGGAGAAGTACCCGAAGCTGCACGACGCCGAGACGAAGGCCCGCGCCGCCCAGGCACAGCCGAAGCCGAAGGTCGTCCAGCAGCAGCACGTCCCGGCCGCGAGCGCGGCCCTGGCCCAGCAGCAGGCACAGAAGGGGCCCAGGCGGAACTACTAGCCCAGGAGGTTGGCCCCTGACCGGATTTCAGGTCCGGGGGCCGGCACCCAGCGTTCGGCGAGCCGTCGTACCAACATCGGGTCGCGCAAGGAGATGCTCGATGTCGGTGGCGGCAAGTTCGGCGGCCGTACGGCCACGCACGGTACGCGGCTCCTGGTCCTCGACGACGGGATCCGGTCCGTGCCCGAGCGGGCGGCGCATGGTGCTCACCGGCGAAGCCTCGCACGCCAGCAGACTGCCCTTGGCGCGCGAGGCGAGAAAGACGCCCTTCAGCTCCGGCAGCAGCGGCGAAGATCCCTATGGCGTACGTGGAGCGCAACTTCGACGAGAACGTCGAGAAGGTCGATGACTCCAAGGGCTACACCAAGAACTTAATGTCCACCCCTGGCCTGATTAGCACCATATGTTGCGTATTGCTGCGTTGGGGAAAGGGACTCGATGGAGCACACCGTCGTCCGTTGTGCCGAAGGGCACGTCGTCAGCACCTCCTTCTAGAGGAAGCTGCACGCCCACGACGAGTTCCACCAGCTGCGGAAGCCCTCTTCAAGCCGTCACTTCGCGTTGAGAGGACCGGTTTTGGGGACCGGTGGCGTTGCATCGGCTCTACCCGGCCTCCGTACAGTGGCGCCATCAGAGCCCTTCGAAAGGGAAGGGGAGACCGCTGCCCCGGGGTCTGCTTGCCGGCCTGACCCGTGGCGCGGTCTCCCTCTCACCTGACGTCGGGCTGCCGCTCCGCAGTGAGGAGACCCAGCGAGTGACGTCGCTCGACCGTACCCCAGCTGTTCCCCAGCCCCAATCGCTCCAGGCGCGGACCACCCTGCTGCGCTGGTTCACCGGCATGACGGCGCTGCTGGCCGTCGTGGCGACGGTGATCCTGACCGTCATCGGCCAAATAGAGCTGGCCACCGCCGTGGCCGTCATCGGCGCAGGCTTGGCCGGTGCCGGAGGGGTTCAAATCACCATCAACATCAAACGGTGATCAGCGCTGCCCCGAGCACATAGTGCTCGGGGCAGCTGTGCCAGAGATCGGATCGGTGCCTGGTTACCGTGAGCGCCTAGCGGATGGGCTTGGCCGAGCCCGGGTTGGCCTCGGGCGCCCCGGGCCCCGCCGGGGTCTGTCCGAAGCCAGGGGCCAGCAGAAGCCCGAGGAGCGTGGCCACGGCAGCCCCCGAGGCGATCGACGCCACCAGGTCCCCGCGGCCGCCGGCCCCTTGGCTGCCCGCCGTGTACTTGAAGACCGAGATGCCGACGGCGAAGGCCACCACGATGAGCAGGGCCGCCAGCGGCGCGATCTGAATGGTCACGAAGTCCTCCAAGCTGTGTCCGCCGTCGAACGGCGGTGACTCGTCCGCGTACGCAGACCTCAGCTCTTCGTTGGAGAAACTCGGGGTTGGACAGCAAAAGGGCCCGATTCATTACGAATCGAGCCTCGTTACAGGTGTCCCGAGGCCCAGCCAGGAAGAGCCGGGCGCGTAGGCGCTCGGCACGTTCTTGGTCGGCAGGTCCTCGGACTCCTCGCCCAGTTGGGCGGATACCGTTGCGGGACAGTTCCGGATTCACACCGGATTCTCCTGCTGCGTCCAACGGCCATCATACGGCCTGTGCCGTCCAGGAACCGATCCGTTTCCGCACACCCCCCGCGACACGCCCGGGAGCTGGAATCCGGGGTCAGTTACGTGTCCAGAAGGGGCGTTCAGGAAGTTCCCGCGTGCACCTGTTAGACCCAATGGGTCGATCAGGTGAGGGCGTCGCCGAGTAGTTGGCGCGGGGCTCCGTCCAGGTGCCGGTGGAGCAGCTGGGCGCGGGAGTGCACCAGGCCGCCCCGGTACGCGGGCGGCAGCCAGTCGTAGACGGCGGCGGCCATCTCGGCGGCCGCGCCCGGATCCCCGTCCACCCGCAGGCACGCGGCGGTGTCCATGGCGACCAGCGCGCGGGTCATCACCGACGGCGAGGTCGTCAGGGCCAAGGCTTCGTCCTGCGCCCGGTAGGCGGCGCGGGTGTCGCCCAGCAGCGTGTACGCCTGCGACAGGTGCACCGCGTGCTTCTGGGCGGGGTACCCGAACCAGGTGTCGGCGGCCTCGGGGCCGTCCAACTGCTCAGCCAAGGTGCGGACGTCGTCGACCGCGCGGCGGGCGCCGGGGATGTCGCCGACGGCGGCCAGGGCGCGGGCGTTGACGGCGGCCGCGAGCGCGGCCGCGCCGGACGGGCGGGTCCCGGCTTCCCGGCGGGCGAGGGCGGCGATGCGGGCGGCTTGTGCCGGGGCGCCGTAGTTCAGGCCGACCATAGCGTGGCGCCCCAGGACCCAGGCGGTCATCCGCCGGTCCCCGGACTCGCGGGCGGCTTTCGCCGCAGTGGCGAACCAGCGGTGCGCGTCGGCCTGGTCGCCCCGGTCGTGCTGGACGATCGCCACCAGGCCGGAGATTCCGGCGGCCGTGCGCGCCAGGTCGGTGCGGTCCCGCGCGGGGTGTGGTCGGCGCAGGACGGTGGCGAGGAGCGCCAGGTCCTCACGCATCTCGCCCAGGACCGCGTCGGGGGCCCGGCCGTTGTAGCCGCCGCGGTGCCGCTCGAAGGCGCCCTCGAGGTAGGCGAGGTCGCCGGCGGCGTCGGCGTCCAAGCCAGTGTCGATTCCCTCCCGGGCCTGCGCGATGCCGGGCAGCACGGCGAACCCCGCCGTGGCCGCCGCGAGGGTGAACAGCTTGCGTCGCTTCACGTCGTCGTTCTCCTTCCTCTGCTGCCTGCGGTGCCACCGGGTGTTGTCCAGGGCCTGGTCCAGCTGCTCGTCGGTCAGGTCGTAGACGGCGCGGATCGCCGAACGCCAGACCGGAGTCGGTAATCGCTTCTCGGTCTCCCACCGCTTCAGGTTCTCGACCGTGCACACGAGGCCGGCGGCGGTCATGCGCTTGGCCTGCTGCTCGCGCGTCCGATCCGCCCGCTCCCTGATGGTGCGCAGCAGCTCGCCGATTCCGTCCGGGCTCACCATGCCGGGGCCTCCCCTGTCTGGGTGTCGAAGACCATCCTGGCCCCCCAACGCGGCACCCCGCAGCGGGAATCGGCCCCCCAGTGCGGCTCTCCCCTGTGGTCTTCCCCGGACCTTCAATGGTCGAACGGAACCGGCCGGGACAACGCCTTACGGGGCTCCCCCTCCGGCCTGTCCCGCACTGGGCGCCCGCTTCGCCTGGGGGCGGCGGGCGCCGTCCAGCGCTCCATCCGACACGAGAGAAGGAGTACGTCATGAACGGTCTGATCCTCTCCAGCCGCTCCATCAAGGGAGCCGCGACCCGGACCCCCGACGGCGGGGGCACCGGCAAGGGCGACGGCAACGACTGATCGCCGACCATGACCACCGCGATTGACGCGGCGGTCCGGAGCCTCGGCGGGGACTTCCTCGCCGGGGCTTTCGGCCGCTCCTTCCAGCACTGGTCACAGGCCGCCGCAGGGCTGCGCGGCCTGTTCACGTGGGACGACCTGAACGACCTGGTGGCCCGCCACCGCCTGGACGCCCCGCGCCTGCGCCTGTTCAACGACGGGGAGCAGGTCCCGCCGTACGAGTACCTGCACACCTCGGTCACCAAGCGCTCCGAGGTCCGCCAGCGGGTCGAACCCTCCGGGCTCCACCGGCAGATCACTGACGGCGCCTCCCTGGTGCTGGACGCGGTCGACAAGCTCCACCCCGGCGTCCAAGACCTCGCCGAGGCGCTGGAGCGGCACTTCCGTACCGACGTCCAGGCCAACCTGTACGCGTCCTGGCACCCGACCGAGGCCTTCGGGATCCACTGGGACGACCACGACACGGTGATCTTCCAGCTCGAAGGGGCGAAGCGGTGGAACCTGTACGGGGCGACTCGTACGGACCCGCTCCGCCTGGACGTCGAAGCGCCCGAGAAGCCCGAGGGGCCGCCACTCGCCGAGGTGGTTCTGCAGGCCGGGGACATGTTGTACGTGCCGCGGGGCTGGTGGCACGCGGTGGCCGCCACCCAGGGCCGGTCCCTGCATCTGACGTGCGGCCTGACCCCGGCGACCGGACACCACCTCCTGGTGTGGCTCGCCGGACAGCTCCTCCACTCCCCCACCCTGCGCGCGAACGTACCCACCGTGGCCGGCCCCGCCGAGCGCACCGCCTACGCCGAGCAGCTGCGCAAGGAGGTGTCCGAGGCCCTCCACCCCCACATCGTCTCGGAGTTCGCCGCCTCCCTCGACGCCCGCGACCCCGGCCGCCCGGCCCCCTCCCTCCCGTACATCGGCGACGTCCCCGCCGACCCCGACCTGGTCCTGGCCCTCACCACCGCCCGGGCCGCGCTGGAGGGAACCGACGAGGCCGTCGTGCTGCGCGCCGCCGGACACGAATGGGAGCTCCACACCTCCGTCTGCCCCGCTTTGGAGGCCCTGGTCTCCGGCGCCCGCCTCACCTTCGGGGAGCTGGCCGAGCGCTCCGGCCTCACCGTGGAACAGGTCGCGGCGCTCGCCACCGAGCTGGTATCCAAGGACGCGGCCGCCGTCTCCCAGCCGAGGTAGGACCCGCCATGTTCGAGGCCCCCGCCCCCGCCACCGTCGACCGGATGCTGGCCGCCCAGCAGCACGCCGCCGACCAGTTCGGCCTGCGTGCCACCGGCCGCCGGGTGTGGGGGTACCGGGGCCGGACCCTCTCCGGCGCAGCGGGCCCGCACTGGCTGCGCCTGGTCTGCGCCGAGGCCGGCACCGAGGGCGGCACGCTGTGGAACGGCCCGTCCACCTCCCGCACCCTGCCCGCCTCGGTGCCACGCCCCGACCTGTTCCGCATCCGGGACTGGACCACCGACGGCTACGCCTACCGGGCCGAGCTGTACGCCCTCGCCCCCGACCCGATGGTCTCCCCGCGCCCCGTCCTCGACGAGGACCCGGGCCTGCCCGAGACGTGGTGGAAGGAGATGCTGGCGGCCCTGGACGCCCTCGCCGACGTGCCACCGCCGGCGGACCGCGAGGCCGTACGCGAGGAGTACCTGCGCCGCGTCATCCCCCAGTTCACCGGCCACCAGGTCGAGGACGTCACCTGGTCCACCGCCCACGGAGACCTCCACTACGGCAACGTCACCCGCGGCCCGCACATCCTGGACTGGGAAGGATGGGGCCGCGCCCCGTACGGCTACGACGCCGCCACCCTGTACCTGTACGCGCTGCTGGTCCCCGAGGCGGCCGCCCACATCCACACCGAGCTCGCCCCCATCCTGGACCGCCCCGAGGCCCGCACCGGCCTGCTGACCGTCGCCGCCCAGATCCTCCAGGCCCAGGACCGCGTCGACTTCTACGCCGAGCTCGCCAGCCCCGTGCGCGAGCACTTGGCCCGTCTCTAGACGCGCCTGTTCACCCCCGGTTAGCCCTGTTAGACCCAATGGGCCTCGATCCCGGTGCGCCGTCGAGTCCTCCCCGTCGTCCTCCGCCAGGCGGAGGACGACCCCCGTTCCGGCCGGTGTCCGCTTCGCAGGTCACGCTCCCCTTCGCGCCGCGCACACATGCGCAGCCGTGCGCCAACTACAGGGAGAGGGGAAGGCAGTGGAGACGAGAGCGACGGGGGTCTACCGGGAGCGGGCGGAGCGCCGGCGGCGCACCCGGGGAACGGGCGAGTCCCGCGGGGACGGCTGGCAGCGCACCGAGGAGGACGAGCAGCTGCTGCGCCTGGCCACCCGGTACAGCACGCTGACGCTCCACCAGGCCGCGTACGCGTGCTGGGGCGGGCGGATCGAGGCTGCCCGGCGGCGGGTGCGGCTGATGGTCGAGGCCGGGCTGCTGCAGCGGAGCGCGGACGTGCGGTGGGCGCGGACGGTGGTGTGGCCGACCGAGCGCGGCGTCCGGATTGCGGGCACCGGCCTGAGCGCTCCGCGGCCGCCGGGGGAGAGGCTGCTGCACCGCCTGGCCGTCGCGGACGCCGGGATCGCCCTGGAGGCAGGCGGGTACACCGTGCTCTCCGAGCGGGAGATACACGCCGCCGAAGCCGTGTCAGGCCGGGCGGCCGAACTCCTGGCGGCCCTGCGGGTACCCGGGGTGCCCACCGGAGCCCGGCGCGGCGAGACGCTCGCCGTACCCGTCGGCGCCCGCTCGGTGCACTGGCCGGACCTGGTTGCCGTGCCGCCCGGAGGGCAGCCCCTGGTCGCCGTCGAGGTCGAGCTGACCCCCAAGTCCACGGCGGCACTGCGGACGATCCTGCGGGCCTACCGCCACGCGCAGCGCCGCATCGTCTACCTGGGCACTGCGCCGGTCCTCCGCCAGCTTCAAGGCAGCCCCGGCGCGGACGGGCGGTGGGTCGACGGCGTCGCCCAGGACGTCGGCCTGCTCCCGCTCGGCGGCCCCGACCCAGGCGCTGGCGGACACCTCCGCGTGCGTGCGTTCACGGCTGTGGACCCGGCCGTGGACCGCCGGGCAGAGCAGCAGGCTGCCCGGCTACGGAGTGGATAACGCGCAGCTCGCGCCCGTTGCCACCCCAGTACGGCCTCGGGGATCAACGGAACAGGCGCTCCACCTCGCCACCCGCGGCGAAGGGCTGTCCCGAGCCCTCCTCCCCACGGGAGGATCGGGCGTGTGATCGCGTTCCTGAAAGACCACTCCACGATCCTCCTCGCCCTCCTCACCGTCGCGGCCGCGTTCGGCGGCACCTGGCTCGGATCGCACATCCAAGCCAAGGGCGGACTCGCCCAGGCCAAGGCCGCCAAGGAAGCCGCCGAAACGGCGGCCGCCGCCACCCTGCAGGCGGTCCGCGAGCAGAGCGACCGCGCGGCCACCGCTGCCCACGCCGCCGCCGTGCGTGACCAGCGCACCACCGCGATAGCCGACCTGCTCCGCGCCACCCGCGAGCTCGTGCGCGCCCTCGACCGCCAGTACCGCGAGACGGGAGACGCCGCCACCACGAACGCTCTCCACGAGGCGTTCATCCAGGCCCGTGGAACCGTCGAACTGTGCGCCCCCACGAGCCTGCTCCCCGCCGTCAAGGAACTCGCCACGACGACGCGGAACCTGAGCGACTTCGCCCACGAACGCGCCGAGTCCAACCGCGCCATGACCCACCTGCAGAGGCTGGAACCCCACGAGGGCGACGCCACGCCCCTCTACCGCGCTGTCGCGGCGCTGGAGACCTTCCGCACCGCCGCCGTCGCGGACGCCCCCAACGCCCTGGAGCTGCACGCCTTGGCGGAGGAGGCGCTGCGCCAGGTCCCTCAGCTGCCCGAGCACGAGCAGGACGTTCTCCTGGTCGACTGCTACTACGAACCCCTCCGCCCCGCGCTTGCCCGCCACCGGGACAGGCACTACCAGGCGATGAACGACCTCATCGAACAGGCCCGCGCCATCCTCGGCGTCAACGACTAAAACCATCGAGCAGGTGACGCCGAGCACGGCGGCCGGCGAGGTGCTGCTCCTCGCCCCCTGCGGCGAGGTGACCTCCAGCACGGGCTCAACCGGGCCAGCGCCGGATCAGCGAGCCGTAACCCGAACCTCTGTGGTCAGCCCTGCTTGCCGGTCGCCGCCTCCGTGATCGCCCGCTGGACGAGACGGAGCTCCC
Source organism: Streptomyces sp. NBC_01546 (assembly GCF_045208355.1). Lineage (NCBI taxonomy): Bacteria > Bacillati > Actinomycetota > Actinomycetes > Kitasatosporales > Streptomycetaceae > Streptomyces > Streptomyces sp. NBC_01546. The sequence continues at coordinate 318,963 of NZ_CP109380.1, read as the reverse complement.
CCTCGTCCAAGACGTCCAGGACCCCCCGGAGGCTGACGGGCAACGTCGCGCCGGCCAGAGAGATGGCGATGCGCAGCATGGCCATCTCGCTGCGGGAGGCCTCGATCATGACCTGGTCCGTCAGGACCATCTCGCCCATCAGCCGCTGGGAGATGCCGTTCCAGTTCACGCTGGGGTGCGTGCCGGTGCGGTCGACGTACCGGAGGTGCTCCGGCTGGGGGTCCTGCTCGTGCAGGAAGCGCCGCAGCCAGTACCCGTCACGGTGGTTGCCCAGTAGCCGGGTTGCCGCCCGCATCCACTCGTTGCCCACGCCCTGCAGCAGGCCCTCGGCGAGCTGCTCGCCCGTCCTGCCGTCCGCGACCATCGTCACCACTGTCTCCGTTCCCTCGGCACCCGAGGCCGTGGTGACCGGCCCCGCCTCACTGTGCGCGGCCTCCGCCAAGCGCCCGCGCAGCACACGCCGGGCGATCCCCCGGACGCCCTCCCGCACCACCAGGCGTGCCAGCGGGTCCTCCGCCAGCGCCCGCACCACGTCCATCCACTCCATCGCCGTCTCCCTCGGCTCGCGGGCAGCACGCCCGTGAAGGACGCCCTGCCCTCCAGGCCTTCGGGGCGGAAAGGCGGCAGCGGACAGGAAGGCGGGGGGAAGATTCTCCGGAGCGTGGCCCGCCGCGAGGAGTGGGATCTCCCCGGGGGACTGCTGTCCACACTTACCGAGTGGTCGCGGCCGAAGTCGGATTCGGCGCCGGCGACGCAGGTGTTGCAGGCTGTCCGAAGCCGGGGGCGAGCAACAACGCGAGGAGTGTCGCCACGGTGGCCCCCGAGGCAATGGACGCCCCCAGGTCCCCTCGCCCCGCGGCGCCATGTCCCCGGGCGGTGTATTTGAAGACCGAGTAGCCGACGGCGTAGCCCACGACGATGAGCAGGGCCGCCAGCGGCGCGATCTGGATGGTCACGACGTTCTCCTTCTCCGTCCGCCCGAACTGGCGGTCCGTCTGTGCCGAGTGGCACGACGTCATGTCACCAACAGGGCTATGGACGGGGCGATCCCGGAACTTCGCGAGGTTCTACCCTCGGCCGTATGGCGAGGACCACGAGCGCGGCAATGCGCGAGCTGATGGAGCTGTCCGGGGCGTCCCAGACGCAGATCGAGCGGTGGCAGAAGCGGGGCTTCCTGCCTCGACTCCCCCGTGCCTACGCCGGCGGCGGTGGCAGCGAATCGGAGCTCAGCGAAGAGATCGTCGAGCGGGCGCGGGTGCTCATCGATCACGCGCGGCAGGGCACCTTGACGATGGGCCCGATCTCGTTGATCGCCACGCTGTCCGAACCGGATGTAGCTCTCCTTCGCGAAGCTGTCATCGAGAACCTGGAAGCGGGGCGCCGACGTCTGGGCATGGACGTGCGGGCCGATTCACCGAAAGAAGCAGCGATGGCCCGGCTGGGCGCCGCTGAACGGAAAGCCCGGCGATCGGGGCGCACCTGGAACCTCGAGAACGTCGAGACGGGCCCGGTCCGGGAAGAGTCGCCGTACTCGCCTGAAACGGTGGCCTTGTTCTACCGGGACTCCGACGAGGAGATCGACACAGACGACCTGGAGATCGTGGTCGACGGCATGGTGGAGCTTCTGAAAGAGAACGTGTCCCGCCTGAGCGGCGTCCAGGTCGGAGCCCTGCCGCCCGGCCTTGAGGCGAACATCAGAGCCGACGCCCGCCGACGGCTCCTTGCCGCGCCAACGTTCCGCGACCAGTGCGACCTCGTCCGATCCACGCCTGAAGGCCTGTTGCTCCGGGCATGCCGCCTTGTCCCTCAGGTCCGGCGCGTTCAGCTTGCCGCCGTGCACTCCGCGAGGCTGGCCCACGCGCTGCGCACCGGCACCCTGACGGCGGAGCAGCTCGGCACGTGGCACGACTTCGCCATGCCAGTCGCCAACATCCAGCGGATGCAGGCGCACCCGATGTGGACGCGCTGGGGAATCGCCCCCGGAGCGGTGAACGACAGCGGTGACGGGTCGCGCATCGTGGTGTGCCTGGAGGAGCCGAGCCTGCTGGACGAACTGGAGCTGTTCGCAGACTTCCTAGCGTCGCTGATCCCGGTGCACGCCCTTAACCGACTGGCGTTCCACCGACCTGAACCTGGAGGCCAGACAGTCAAGTGAGTCCCGGGCTGTTTCATGAGTGGTCCCTGTTCCAACGTTGCGTGCCGGTGGGGTGATCTGGAGCGCGTGTGTTTCAGAGGTCGTTTTCGTCCGATGTTTCATCCCGGGATGGTCTGTTTGGTGGGCTTCTTCGGGTCGCGCCAGGAGATGGTGTTCTCGCTGGTGATACGGCGGGCCATGAGGTCGGCCATAGCAACGTGGATCACGGCTTCGGAGCGGGCGGGCAGGGTCTCGTAGTCGCGGGCCAGGCGGCGGTGGAGCATGAGCCAGCCGTAGGTCCGCTCGACCGCCCACCGTTTCGGGATCGGGGTGAAGCCCCTGGTCCCAGGCTTGCGGGCGGTGATTTCCATGTCGATACCGAGGGCGGCTGCGTGCTCGACGAGGTGCTGGCGATAGCCGCCGTCGACCCAGACCTTGCGGACGCGGGGATGTTCGGCGGCGACCTGGTCCAGGAGCCGGGTGCCGGCGACCGAGTCCTGCACGCTCGCCGCGGTGACCAGCACCGCGAGGAGAAGGCCGAGTGTGTCGGTGACGATGCTCCGCTTGCGGCCGACGATCTTCTTGCCGGCGTCGATGCCCTGGCCGGAGGCATGAACGCTGGTGGAGGTCTTGACACTCTGGGCGTCGATCACGCAGGCCGACGGCTCGGCATCGCGTCCCTCCTTCTCCCGCAGGAGCTGCCTGAGCAGGCCGTTGAGCTGGGCGAACACGCCCTCGTCGGCCCATTTGGCGAAGTACCCGTAGACCGTGTTCCAGTGCGGGAAGTCATGCGGCAGGTAGCGCCACTGAACTCCGGTCCGGTCCACGTACAAGATCGCGTCCATAATGTCGCGCAGGTCGTGCTCAGGCGGCCGACCGATATCCAGGGCCCTGCCGCGGCGCTCGAGACGCCAGGCCGAGAGCACCGGCTCGATCAACTCCCAGCGGGCATCGGACAGATCACTCGGATATGGACGTCGCGTCGACATGCTTCTGGCGTATCGCCGCGGACCGAGTGCGCCCAGGCGTATGGCAATGACGGCGGAAGCACACAGCCTTGAAGGCCAGGCATCCTGGGATGAGACAGGCACAAGCCACATCCCGCCCCACCCGTCACCCCACCCGACCCACAGGCCCCAGCCACACCTGCCACCTCTTCCGCACCGCCATCGCACGCCCCGAGAATCAGCTCATATATGGGCAGTACAGACGAAAACGACCTCTCATGAGCCGTCTTGTTTTGTGGAACGTACTCGTGAAACGCTTGGGGCATGAATCGCGACCCTCATGTCCTGGTCGAGGCGAACGGCTGCCCGCTGTCCACCTGCCAGGTCCCGGCTGGATCTCCGTGCCGAACGTCCGCCAACAAGGTTGCGGTGGCCTACCACACGGCCCGGTTCCAGCTCGTGCCCTCGCTCCGCTCCGAGTTGCGCATCGTCACACCCGCGCTCCGGCACCCCGCCTCCGCCTGGGCTGCTCTGCCCGCGCCGACAACGACCGCGCCCGTCCTGGACGCGGAGATCCGTATCGGCTACGCCCGGGTGTCCACGAAGCAGCAGGAGATCCAGTCCCAGATCGACGCACTAAATGCGGCAGGCATCCACCGGCTGTTCCAAGAACACGTCAGCACCCGTGTCCGGGAACGGCCGGAGATGAGGGCCGCGCTCGCCTCCGCCCGCGAGTACAGGGCTTTGGGGGCGAAGGTGGCGCTCGTGGTGCACGAGATGAAGCGACTCGGGCGCGGTGCCCTGGAGCTGCTGAAGGTCGCCGATGAGCTTCGAGATGCAGGGATCGAGCTGGAGTTCCTGACCGGTCCCCTCCAGGGCAAGCACGACCCCGCCGGCTATGGAGCCGCCTTGTTCGCGTTCTTCGCCGCCATGGCTGAAGCCGAACGCGACTACATCCGGGACAAGACTCTCGAGGGCCAGGAGACCGCCCGCACTAAGGGCAAGGCGATCGGCGGCGTGAAGGTCTCCGACGAGGACATGCTCGCCACTGCCCTGAGCCTGCGCGAAGAAGGCCTCTCCCTCCGCGAGAGCGCCGCCCGCCTGGTCATCCGCACGGGCAAGAAGAAGGGCCAGCACCCCTCGCCGGCGACCGTCATGCGGATGCTGCGCGACCACGACGACAAGGTGGCCGCGGCCACGCTCGCCACCGAGACCAGCTGACCGGCGGCGTAGATCAGCAGTGAGCCCCTGTTGGGGCCAATAGGACCAACAGGGGCTGGCTGGCCTGTGTTCACGCCCGCGGCAGGGGTCAACCCGCTCTGGCCAGCTCCGGGGTGGTCTGTGTCAGCTCCGTACGTCTGCGGAGCCCGAACGGGGTTCTCGTCCCGTCGAGGTACCCGCCCTCGTTGAGCTGCCGCATCACGGTGTTCAGCAGAGACACCGTGGTGTCGGCTGGCCAGAGCACCGGTGCCCGCCAGAACAGCCGCCAGCTCGGTCCGTGGCCGTGCGACTCGTTGAAGTCGTCGATCCAGCTCAGCGCGCGCTCCCGCCATGCCGGATCACCAGTGAGCTGCAAAGCACGGTCGTGTACGACCTTGGTGCTGTTCCACCAGGCATGCCCGCCGTTAGGGCCGAGCGCCGTCGTGAGGATCTCCAAGGCGTTCTCCACGGTCACGTGAGGGCACAGCGGGCACGCGACCACGGCCCCGATGGATGCCTGCACTTGTGCCGCCCGGTTCTGGCGGGCGACCTTCTTCGACTCGGTCTTGCTCATGACGGCAGCCTCCCGGCCTGATCCGGCTTGCTCAAGGCGGCGCGCGCTCGTCAGGTGGTCGAGTCCGTGTTCGCCATCCACGGGTCGGCGGCCTTCTCCGGCTGCGGGCGCGGCGGAGCACACGCTGCGGAGCAGAACTGCGGTGGAACGGACCAGACGCCGAAGGCGCGGGTCAGCGGGTCTCCGCACATGACGCACGAACCATCGACCGACAGCCTGAGGGTCTCGCGGGCGCGCTGTGCGGCGATGCTCTGCTTGCGGGGCATAGGTTCCACCGGCACGGCAGCCGCCGAGCTGCGGATGTGCTGGCCCCGCCGAACGTGGTCCCTAGAAGCCGGGCGTTGTCAGTAGCGGGAGGTACCGTCAGTCAGTTAGGCGTCCGGCAGCGTGGCCGGGCACCAACCGGAGACGGATCCCGTCTCCAGCACGGCTGGAGGTTGCATGGCCCCGGACAAACGCCGAGTGCAGACCGCAGTGATCGGCCACGCCGATTCCGAGCCCCCCGTAGTCCTTCCGATGGAAGCGATAGAGCTCGACGATTTCCGGGCCCGCCATGCCAGCGAGACCTACTGGTGCGGGGTGTGGCTGGGCGGGTGCGGCCACCAGCTCACCACCAAGCTGTACACCGATCGCGCCTGCCACTTCGCCCACGTGCCCGACCCCGAGCACACCTCCACCTGCGCCCGGAAGGCGTCCGGAGTCTCCAGCGCGGACCACCTGTACATCAAGCACAACCTCCTGAACTGGCTCTGAGCAGGACATCACCGCCACCGCCGCCATCCCCCGTGATGCGGACGGCACGATCGGCGGAGAAGTCATCTTCACCCCCGCCGGGCGCACCAACCTGCGGGTCCTGCTCTCCGAGACACCCGGCCTCCCCGCGCCGACGGGAGGGGACGCCACGCGCCTGGTGCTCGGCCCCGAGATGACGTCAGACCCGGACGTGCTGCTGCAGCAGGGATACGTCAACCGCATCCAGTTCGTCCCCGACGACACCCGCCGCCGGATCCAGGTCGCCACCGAACGCCACGGCGGCACCACCGAGTGGTTCGAGCTGCACGAAGTGGAGCTCACCGACTCAGGCTTGACCACCCCGGCTGTAGACGAGATCCGCCGACTGCGCACCACGCGGCGACCCATCGGCGTGAGGACGCCCAAAACCGCACCGCCGCAGGCCCGGCCGACCGTCCAGGACAGCGACGAGGCGCACGACATTCCGTCGGAGGACCGCGCGGCCGTCATAACGGCCCTCAAACAGGTGGTCAACGACGGCCGCAGCCGCACGGAGATCCGCCGTTGGCTGAACCGGGCGGTACGAGCGTAAGGCCCTGCAGAAGGTCGAGCGGTTGCTGGGCGATCTCGCGCAGCAGAAAGCCCGCGGCCTCCGCGGTATCGCGACCCGCCAGCGCAACCAGCTCACGCAGGCCGCGCAGCAGGCAGCCAGCTGGCTTACCGATCACCAACGCGGCCAGATCCAGGCATGGCAGGCCGCTCCCACATTGTCTGCTCCGATACCGCGTGACCTGCGGCTACCCCTGCCCAGCCAGCCACCGCGTACCCCGCCCGCCGCTTCCGGGCCCGAGCGCGGCCTGCTTCGCCGACGGTGTCCGGGACGTGCTGGAACACGCTGCCCGGCTGGGGAAGACCGTGACGTTCACCAGCCTGTGTGGCCAGGTCAAGGGGCTGAGCAAGCTGACGGAATCCGATCAGGTGCAGGTGCTTCGGCGAGTCAAGCCCACTGCTCGTCCCCACAGCCCGAAGCCTCAACGCCCAGCTCTGCTCACTGCCCTGATCACCGATGAGGCGGGAGGCATGCACCCGCTCTACCGCCGACTGGCCGACCATGCCGGTCATCATCTGCCCCAGCAGGCCGACGGCGTGTGGACCAACACGGTCGAGATCCTGCACGACCGCTACCGCACCTCGTAACAAGATCAGCACCATCCTCCGGCAGCGACTTGAACAGGCCAGTGTGGTGTACGGCCGCGCCACCTACCCAGAGGTGGGCGGCGCGGCCATGGGCACAGCGTGTTGTGCGCGACGACCGAAGCGGCGGCGGAACTTCCCTGGCACAGCACTACGGTGTCTCACCGCGATGTCGGATCCGACATCGACCGTGATTCCGACACGGGAAATGAGATCCCACAACAGGACGTGTCAGGTCTGCGCCATGTCGACGAAGCGGGAGTAGTGGCCTTGGAAGGCCACCGTGCAGGTAGCCGTGGGGCCGTTTCTGTGTTTGGCCACGATCAGGTCGGCTTCGCCGGCTCGAGGCGACTCCTTCTCGTAGGCGTCTTCACGGTGCAGCAAGATCACGATGTCGGCGTTGTCCTCAAGCGCGCCGGAGTCGCGCAGGTCGCTGATCATGGGTCTTTTGTCGCTGCGTTGTTCGGGGCCCCGGTTGAGCTGGGAGACCGCGACGACGGGGACGTCCAGTTCCTTTGCCAGGAGCTTCAGGCACCGGGCGATCTCGGAGATTTCCTCGTAGCGGGAGGAGAAGGGGCGTGTGCCGTAGCTCAGCATGTGCAGGGCGTCGACGACGATGAGCGCGATGTGCCGTTGGCTGCGAAGGCGTCGGCTCTGGGCCCGCACGTCGACCAGGGTTGAGTAGGCGCGATCCTGGATGAATAGCGGAGCGGCGGACACGTCGGGCATACGCCGGGCGAGGCGTTCCCAGTCGCTGTCAACCATCTTGCCGGACCGCATGGCGTGCAGCGCTACGCGGGCCTCGGCGGAGAGCAGTCGCATGGCGACTTCGTTCTGACCGGCCTCAAGGGTGAACAAGACCGAGGGGAGATTCCTCTTGATGGAGGCCTCACGCAGGAAGTCCAGGGCGAGCGTGGACTTGCCCATCGCCGGCCGGCCAGCCAGCACGATCAGCTGGCCGCCTTGGAACCCTCCGGTGAGAGCGTCAAGGTCTCGGAATCCTGTCGGGACGCCGGGGAGCTGCCCGTTGCGGCTTCCGATCAGTTCGATCTCGTCGAGGGCTCCTTCCATGATGTCACTCAGCGTCAGGGCCGGTTGTAGGGAGGACGGCCGTGCTGTCGCGGCGAACACCTCTGCCTGCGCTTCGTCGACAATCTCGTCCACGTTTTCGGCTGCGCCAGTGGAAGCAAGCTCTTCCATGCGGCGGGCCGCGGCCATCATCCGGCGCAGGGTGGCCGTTGCCAGTACGCGTTGGGCGTAGGTGGTGGCGCCTTTGCCTCGTGCTGGCCGCTTCGCCAGGTTGAGTAGGTACTCGACGCCGCCGGCCTGTGCGAGGGTGCCGCGGTCGGCCAGGACTTGGCGCACGGTCATGGTGTCTACGGGTTCGTTGCGCCCGTAGACCTCAAGGATGGCCAGGTAGATCGACTCGTGTGCCGGCCGGTAGAAGTCGTACCCGTGGAGGGTCTCCACAACGTCGGTGATCGCATCCGTGGAGATGAGCATCTCGCCAAGGAGGGCTCGCTCTGCCGTGAGGTCGTGCGGCGGTTGCCCTTCGGCGTGTCCCTGGTCGGAGCTCACTGGATCCCGTCCCCCGCTTCACTTGATCATGTAGGGCTCAGCGTAGCGAGCAGCTCGGATACGGATGGTGCCTTCCAGAAAGACCCCGCTGCGACCCGGCCTTGATGGCGCGCCTGCTCCAGACGGGTTCCCGCTGCCCAGACCGTGGACTGCGGGCGGATGCAACCTACGCCGTCCCGCCGAGCGCGGGTGGGGCTTCTCGGCGCAGCATCGCGGACTTCTCGGCCCGCGCTCGCCGCACGGCAGCCGGACCGCTTCGGCATGACGGCGCCGCTCGGCTCGTGTCGCCTCGATCGGTGCCAGCGCGATGTCAGGCTCGGGGAAGGCCCTGCGGCTGAGCTCACGCATTGCCTTCACCTGCCCGCTCCACCGCCTCCGCAATCGCCGGATCCACCCCGCGCGGCGATGCGACCGCCTGATGCGCAGCGAGCGCGCGGCGGTAGCCGGCGGATGCCGTCTCCCGCGTCTTCACCGGGCCCGTGGTGGCGTCGGCCAGGGCCACCGGAGCCATACCAGCACGGTCGGGTGCGGGAACGGCACCGGGCGGCAGAATCCGCAGGGCCCGCACGACGGTGCGGCCCGCTGCCCTGTTGATGGCCTCGATGACGCGGATCTGCTCCAGGCGCGTCCTCGTTGCCCAAGCCGTCGACTCCGGGCAGACGGTGAGCTGACCGGAGTCCAGGTAGAAGGCGAGAGCGGTGACATGTGCGGCGAGGCCGGGGACGAGGGCCGCCCACCGATCGCACAGCCTGGCGCCGACCGTCGGGGCATCCCAGCCGCGCTCGGCGATGAGCGCGGTGAACGCCTCGCCCAGGCCCAAGGGGGCCCGGCCGTCGCGCCGGAGCGTCCGGGTCAGCCGCAGCTTGCTCTTGGCCGTGAGGGCGCCGCTCTTCTTGACGGCCTCCCGCGCGGCCCGCAGTGCGACCCGGGCCAGGTCCACGCCGCTGGGCTGGAGGGTCTGGCTCATCACGCCACCTCCGCGGCGAGTTCCTGGGAGCGGTGGGAGAGGCAGACGCTGCGGGTCGGCAGGGCCCTGCGGGTGCAGGGCACTTCACCGTCTCGGCCGGAGCAGGTCCCCGGCATCGACGGCGCAGCGGTGGCTGCGGGCTCGGCGGCGGACAGGGTGTTGGCCTCCTCGCGGCAGAGCTTGCACAGCCCGGTGTTGACGGCCCGGCCGGTCAGGAAGATCACACATCCGCAACCACCGCACGAGGAGCGAGGCGGGCCTTCGGGCTCCCGGGGCGCCGGGACCCGCGCGGAGCGCCGGAGCGCTGCATCCAGCTCGCAGTCGGCGCAGCGCCCGGACGGGCCGGGGCGGGTGCCGTGCTGGGGGCACAGGCCCTGCTCCAGGCGCTGTTCGCGCTGGCGGGCGGCGAACCGGTCCTGGGCCGTCTCGGCGCAGAGCTCGCAGGCCGCGCCGGTCCGCCAGATGATGCCGGACTCGCAGTCCTGGTGGCCGCAGCCCCAGCGGGGCAGGGCCACGCCGAGCAGCCACCGGCCGGGATCGCGGATGTCGGAGATCATCACCTTGGCCAGGCGGGCCGTGAGCCGGTGGTGGAGTCGGTCGGCAACGGTTCCCTCGCGCAGTTGCCTGCCCACCTCGCGGGCGATCTTCCGGACGACGAAATCGTTGGTCACACTCTTCAGCAACACGTGGACCGGCTCCAGCACGGAGTAGATCTCTGGGCTCATGGCCAGTTGCGGTCCGGTGTAGGCCGATCGGGATGCCCCCTGGCCCTTGCTGCTGCGCTTTTCGCCGTTCGGCTTCGAGGAGGGCTGGCTGGTCTCACCCGCGCGCAGCGCGACATCACCCTCGCTGTCCGAACGTGCCGCGGCGTCAGCCGGATTTTCCACAGCCTCAGCGCCCTCAACTACCTGTACCTCGCCTACGGCGTGTGAGATGAGTGCACGCTCGTCATCAGGTGAGTCAGTCTTAGGTGATTCCTTATACGCGAGGGATCCCTCACCAAACGACAGACCCGATCCCTCACCAACCAGCGAACTACCCGAGTCCGCCGCAGAGTCGTGCACGGGCTTCTGCAGGCACTCCTGGACCCCCTCCGAGGCGGCGGCCGCGACCGGCTCGCCGACCCCGACAGCGGCCGCCGGGGCGATGTCGTGGGCGATGAACCTGTGACGGCCCTGCGCGCCCGCGCGCCGCTGCACCGTCACCCACTTCGCCGCCTCCAGGCCGTCGACGACCTCACCGGCCGCCGCCGCTGTGATGGGCTGGCCGGCCTTCTTCCCCGAGTGGTGGCACAGGTATCCGGCCAGGTCCTGCTCGGTCAGGGCGATGCCCATCTGCTCTGCGAACGCGATCACCGCGTACGCCCGCAGCTGCCTCGGCGTGAGGTCCTCCGAAGCCGCCACCGGCAGCCACACGAATGCCTCCGCCCGCGACATCGGCCGCACCGACCGCAGCGCGGACAGCCCCCGGCCACCCGGCATCGTCCGCCGCTCCGAACGCAGCTCCACTACACCGTCCGTACTCGGACCCAGCAGCTGCTTCAACCCTCGCTCCACCGACGCCACCGACAGTCCCAGGTACAAGGCGATCGTCGACGACCGCGCCTGACACCCCTCCGGGCGCGCGGCCAGCGCCTTCACCTTCACGTACACCGACAGCGCGACATCCGCGTAGAACGGCGACGACACCAGCCGCATCGGTACCTTCACCCGCTGCCGACGCACCGTCACTGACTCGGCCTGGGCAGCAGACATGGACGAGCGAGGGGCGGGGATCATCACAGCGACTGACGCCGCCACGGCGTTCACTGGTCCACCCGAAGGTGCGAGATGTAGATCATCTCGGCAGCGTTGCGCAGGACCCCTGTGGGCAAGGGACCCGCATCAGCAGGAACCCCGATCGCTCCCGCCGGGCGGGCAGAAATCTTGGATCCCGTCCCGCCACACGGGACGGAGCTCCCGAGCACCGCGGCGGTCGGCGCCGTCAGGAGGACAGGGGTCCCCCTCTCGGTATTGGTGTCGGAGACCGGGGTCGGTGTGACACTCCAACCCGAAGAATCTTCGTGATTAATGCCGTGAATTGGGCAAACAGGGTCAGTCAATCCCGTCACACGGGAAGAACGGGGGGCTCGAACCGGTGTGAATCGGGCACAGTCGAGCTGACAAGGGGACGCAAGGTCGTGCACTATGGCGGGGACACCATCTCTCATGTGCGAGCCGGACCGCCCCGCGAAAGCGGGACAGCCGACGAGTGAATGTGCGGATGTGTTCGCCCCCTCCGTGAGGAGCGGGCAGACACCGAACGGCAGGGCGGAGATTTCTCCTCTCGTCTCGGTGGAGCTGAATCGCAGAGCCCCTGTGGTGGGGGCCTCGCGGTGAAGCACGCGCAGCTGGTGCTGCTGCGGCTGTGGTGGCCGTGGTGAGTGGCCGGTCTAGCGGTGGCCCTGGTTAGGGGCCGGTTTGGAATCAGCGGCTCGGTGAGCCGCGGCTCAGGACCAGCGACAACTGGGACCTGAGCAGCCGACGCGGGTGGTTAATCCGGTCGGTAGACGGGTCGCGCGAGGAGCGGGTGGTTAATCCGCCTGGCGCGCGGCCGATGGCCATTAGGTCATCCCGATCCCCCTTCGGAGGCCGGCGTCGGCATGCCCTCGTCCGCCTTTGCGGCCTCAGGGAAACGCTCTGCCAGCCCCTTGAGTAGGTGCAGGTAGACCTCGCGATGCGGGCGCCTGGGGTGGGCCTCCCCCAATTCCCAACGTGCCACTGCCACACGCTTTACGCCCACGACGTCAGCGACATCCATCTGGGTGAGGCCAGCGGCGAGGCGCAGCTGCGCGCGCACTCGCGGCGGGGGCAGGACGTCGTCCAGGCCGTCCAGCAGGGCATCGACCTGCCTCAGGCGGTCCGGGTCGGGCATGGCGCAGCCTCTCATGATCGACAGATCTCTGAAAGATACAGCATCCGGTCCTTGGAAGGGGGTTGATGCTGTTTCCTGTGCAGCCAACATGGTGTGGTTATGCGACTTCTCGGCGCCGTACAGCCGATACACAGCTGTACGAGCTGTGCTGACCGGTTTTTACCTGCCGCTACCGAGTAGATGGCGGTTCGGCCTCTGAGCGGCGTCCGCATACTCAGGAAGTTCGACGACGACGACACCAGCGGATTCAAGGAGTTCAGTGCCGTCCGCGCCCGGGACGAAGGTGTCGGGCTCACGCCAGGCAGTGACGACGCGAGGGATGCGGGCATCGCGGATGAGCTGGGAGCAGGCCCGTGCTCGGGAGGCACGCTTCGCGCAGGGTTCTAGCGAGCTGTAGAGCGTGGCAGTGGCAAGCCTGGAATCCCCGGTGGGGAGTTTGGCGAGTGCCGCTTCTTCAGCATGGTCATGTGGGTCGGACTCTCGAGAGTGACCACGGGCGAGCTCGGTGCCGTCCGACGCGACGATGACCGCACCGACGGAGAACGCGGTCGTCGAGGGCGGGCAGAGAGCAGCGAGCTCGCACGCGAGGGCGAGCCAGCGGTGGTCCGCGGCGTTAGGGGAACTGCTGTCGCCCGGAGAGCTCGTGCCTGACGTGGTGTTCATCGAGGTTCCATGGAGATGTCCTTGGGGGCGTAGCGCAGGAGCACCACATCGCCGATCGGCTTCGTCTCCAAAAGCCTGAGCCGGGCCGAGGGGCCACCGAGGTAGTTGGCAGGACCGAGCATCCTTACAGCATCAGGCTGGCCGACGAGGAGCGGGGCGATGACGAGCTGGAGCTCATCGGCGAGGGCTTCCTCGAGGAGCTGGGTGTGGATGGTGCCGCCACCTTCGACCATGAGCCGCTGGACTCGGTAGACATCGCCGAGGATATCGAGCGCGGTCTGCCAGGTTGCTTCAGTAGGGATGCCCTGAATGGTGGCTAGGTCACCGAGATTGGCGCGGGCCTTCCCTGCTGCTTCCTCGCCAACAGCGAGAACGAGCTTCTCACCCCCGTGGTGCCAGAACTTCCAGGCCGGGTCCAGGTCGCCTGTTCTGGTGATGGTGACCTTCAGCGGGTACTCGGGAAGGCCTGCGGAGACCCGCACTGCCCGTCGCTCGGGCGAGTTGACGAGGAGCCGGGGGTTGTCAGCTCGAAGGGTGCCGGCGCCAACGAGAATTGCGTCGACGGAGGCGCGTACGGAGTCGACGCGGTCGAAGTCGGCGGCGTTGGAGAGCAAGAGCCGGTCTTCGCCCGGCCGGGTGTCGAGGTAGCCGTCGAGAGAGACGGCGGCGGACAGCAGGACAAACGGGCGAGGCACGGAGTTCTCCAGAAGTGCGTAGGGCCGGGTGGCGTCAGGCGGGGTGTAGGACGATCTGGTCGAGCGCGGCGCGGAATTCGGCGGTGCCCACTATGCCGCTGGCGGCGGCGGCGAGAACTCGGTCGAGCCGGTCGAGCTGGCTCACGATGCGCGCTGATCCGGTCTCAGCCGCGATCCCGACGGCTTGTAGGCCAATCTGAGCAGCGAGGGGGAAGTTGCCAGCGCCGGCGTGGGCGCGGGCTGCGCGGGCGAGGTAAACGCCGCGGTCGCGCCGGTAAGCGGCTGGCAGGGCAGCGATGGCGGTGTCGAAACCTGCTGCTGCCTGCTCGTACTCGCCGAGCGCGGCCAGGGAGCGAGCGCGGGCCGTGCTGACGTATGCCTCGTCGAGCCAGGAGCCCCAGACCCCGTCCGTGTCCGCGCGCCCGAGGAGAGCAAGCGCGGTGTCGTATGAGGTCAGAGCCTCTGTACCGTCGCCTAGAACGGCGTGTGCGTGGGCTTGGTGCATGACTGCGATGACTTCGAGACGGCTACCGGGGCGGGCAGTGCGTCGGGCAGCGGCCGCAAGGCCGAGGGCGTCGGCTGCAAGGCCGGTGTCGACGGCGAGCTGGGCCTTGCGGCCAAGAATGTATGCGGTGAGATCAGCGTCGCCGGTGATATGGGACGCGTCCAGCGCTTTCGCCGTGTGCCCGTGAGCGGTTCGCTCGTCCCCAATGTCCTGGGCCAGCCAGCCAGCTAGTTCCTCGTAGCGGGTTTCGAGCGCGAGGAGCTCCGCGGCGTCGGCGCCACTGGAGGCTCGGCGGCGGCTGGTAAGCCGGGCCAGGTGCTGCTGGAGCGCGGGCAGGACGTGCCGAGGGCCGATCAAGTTGTCGGTCTGGATCATCACGCGGCGGAGCTGCGAGAAGTGCTCAATGGGAGAGGCCATGTCGGCGGCCGTAGTAGCGGCGGTCGCTGTCGGCGCCGGAAAAGCTGTCGCGGCGAGTCCGGCGAGGCCAGACGCGAGGACAACGCGGCGGGGCACGGGCACGAAGAGGATCCTTCCGTGGACGCGGCAGGGGACGACAACCGTGTCCGTGTCGTCATCGTTCGAGCCTGCCTGCCCGGAGGCTTGTAGGGCCAGATCCGAAGATGATTCGGACACATGGCCCCCCGGAACGGACACATCGCATGTGGGGGAACCGTCCATACCAATGCGGCCCCACAACTCCACCAGGAGCCCTTGGCCATCGAGCAGTCGGTCGAGCTGCTCAACCTCCGAGCGGTGCTTCGGTGCCCGCTGTGCGTTCTCCCATTTCCAGAGCTTGGAGTAGGAGATGAAGGTGGCCTCCGCCAGGCTGCGCAGGGTGTGGTTGCGCCGTTCCCGGAGGTCTCGCATCTGGTAGCCGAAGCGATGCAAGGGTGATGTCTCTGGGGTTAAGACGTTCGGCTTCTGCCCCACACTGAATCCCCTTCATGTCTCCGATTGTTGTGTCCTACCTGCTGGACACATGTCAGACGTAGAACGCAATCCACTCTCGGTCCTACAACTTTGGTAGCGAAGCCGGGAGCGACCAAGGAGCGATGGACATGAAGCGTGAGAGGCGGGAGTCGGCGTTAGTCATGACGCCTTCTCTCAAGCTTGTCCAGACGAGCAGTGAGCTCCGCGACCTGGGACTGAAGCGCCGTGATGGCGAGTGCGGTTGGGTCTTGGGCGGACTTACCCGAGGTGTCACTGACGTAGGAGCCACGCCCCTGATGGGAGTAGATCAGCCCCGCGTTTCGCAGTTCGGTCAGAGCCCGCTGGACCGTGCCTGCCGCGACGCCGTACTCCTCGGAGAGCTCCCGGATGCCGGGCAGCTTCGTGCCGGCAGCGAGTCGTCCCTGGCGGATCTTCTCGCTGTAGTCCTGGACGATCCGTTGGTACGGCTGCACGGCCTCGTTACTCATGAGCGACATCGTAAGACGACCCCCTCGACTTAGACAGCTTCCCTAGCTTCATTAACGAGCTGCTTGACACGACCCCGACTTTATCAGCTAAGTTAGCTATGTCGGTGAAATGGCTTCCTGGAAGAGCGGTCGCCTCTCCCGCTGAACAGCATGAGCACCACCGCGAGACCGCAGTAGTCGTCCGCCTTCGGGTGGCCGGGGTCGAGAGCTCCATCAAACTCCCCCGGGTCTGACAGCACGACAACTGCGTGCACGTCGCAGCGCAGTGCGCTGTCTGTCCTGCGGGACGCCCGGCTCGCCGGGCGTCCTGGAGGGCGGAGAGAGCATCGTGACGCGCCCCTTGCCACTCCACTCATAAGGAGTCCAGATGCCTGTTTCTCCCGTTGAACGCACCGCCCGGCCCCGTAGGAGCCGGACCCGCTCCCGGAACGTCAACGGCCGCCCGGCGCTCATCATTTCCACCCTCCGCCCCCACCAGTACGACCTGCGCCCTGCCTGTGCGTCGCTGATCTGCCCCGACTGCAAGACGTGGGTGCCGATCACCGGCATCCAGGCTCGGCAGCAGAAGTTAGTCCCGCACGACACCGGTCGTGCGGGGAAGGACCCGTCGGTCCGCTGCCAGGGCAGCAACCGCCTGATCGACGTCGACGTCGCGTATGAGACGTGGCAGGAGCGCCTCCAGGACGGCGGCGCCGAGACCGCCGCCCGGCGCCCGACCACCGTGCTGCCGAAGGCGTTCAGCCCCCGCACCGACCAGACCCTCCGGGCCCGTGCGCAGCGCACTCCGGCCGGACGCGTAGCCGACTGGAACGCGGTGCTGGGCCGCGTTGGTGTCGTCGACGTTGCCCGTAAGCGCCTGCCCGCTGGCGACGCTCCCCTGGACGGTCCGTCGGTCCCGCTGATCACGCTCCACCCCCAGCGCCCGGGCTGCTGAACCACCACACGATCGACCACGGCCCCGGCCGCCCCGCACGACGGGGGCGGCCGGGGCCGTGGCTGCTCGTACGACAGCCGATACGACGACAGCCCCAGGGGTCGCATCCCTGGGGCTGTCTGACGGACCTTTTGGGAGGCCCGGATGTACGACAACAGCATCGCACGCAGCAACGGCGACTCCGACACCGACATGGACGAGGCCCTGCGCCGCGTCCGCTCCGGGAAGTGACGGCCATGGACTGGCGACACAGCGCGGTCTGCCGCGACGAGGACCCGGAGCTGTTCTTCCCGATCGGCAACACCGGTTCCGCGCTCGTGCAGATTTACGAGGCCAAAGCCGTCTGCTGCCGCTGCCCCGTCATGGAGCAGTGCCTTCAGTGGGCGCTCGAGTCCGGCCAGGAATCCGGCGTCTGGGGCGGCCTGTCCGAGGACGAGAGGCGGGCGATGAAGCGCCGCGCCGCCCGCAACCGGGCCCGGAACAACAAGAAGAACGAGTCGGCGGCATGAGCGAGGCCGACCAGAAGCGCCTGGAGGACAACCTCCGCCGCACGAACGAGGAGCACGACCTCGGCCGACGCCTGCACGGCTGACGCCCCGCACGGCTGACCGCGGTGCGGGACGGAGAACCAACTCCGCTCCCGCACCGCGCTGCTCCACCAGGCCGGTCGCCCGCCAGGCGGGCAGCCGGCCTTTCGCACGCCTCCAGCCCGGGAGAGTCTCGGGCCCGCATCCCCGCAGGAGAGCCCATGCGTACCAGCACCCCGCTCGACACCGCGGCAGCCACCGGCACCACCCGGCTGCCCGACTCGCTCTGCACGCACACCCCGAAGTGCCCGGCGGCCGACAGCCCGGACCGGGAGGCCGCGAAGGTCGTGGCCGCCCACCCGGAGCAGGGTTGGAGCCTCCTGTGCAACTCCGTCCTGGTCTTCGAGGACACCGGCGAGCTGCTCCCCGACGGCCGGATCGTCGACCCGCACCGGCCCACCGGCGCCGTGGACACCGCGCTGCCGCTCCGGCTTGTGAACGCCCACGCGCTCATCGGCGGCACGGTCCGCAGCGGGAAGGCCGACGCGGCCGCGCTCCTCCAGGCGGCGAATCTGGCCAGTTCCTCCAGCACGTCGCGTTCGGCCTGACGGCTGCCTGATCCGCCCGCACCGACCGCCGAACCCCGGCGGCCGGGTCGGGCGGTGACGGGGAGCCGGGCAGTCCGGACCCGCCGGCCTTCGGGGCCGGTGTACCTGAGTGAGGAGAGAACGTGACCCAGCCCCAGACGCAGGCCGGACAGCCGAAGGTCACCTACATCAAGGACGACTTCGTCGTGTTCCGCGACGTCGAGAAGTTCTGGCTCGGCAAGCCCGGCCACACCTTCGTCGGCCGCGTGGAGCGGTCCTGGCGGCACGCCGACACCGGCAAGGTCCTCTACGACCTGGTCGAGCTGAGCGCCAATCGGCACCGCGCCGGAATCGACCCCGACTACATGCGGCTGCTCCCGGCCGCCGACGCGATGCACGACATCGACTCCGCGCCGCTGAGCGAGCCGGACACCGGGGCGATGACCCCGGCCGCAGTCGCCTGGCTGCGCCTGCACCTCGCGCAGGACGCGGCGCTGCCCGCTCGCAACTGACCCCCAGCCCCGCAGCACAACGGTCCTCCGAGTCCTCGGCATTAGAGCTGCCGGGGCCTCGGAGGACCTGGTCCTGACCCTACCGACCGACGCTGCCCCGCGGTGCCGCTCCTCACGGAGGCGCCGGAACGTACGAGAGGACATCCCCCGTGGCCACCAAGACCACCGCCCGTCGCCGGGGCCAGCCCAAGAGGCAGCCCCGCACCTCCACCGCCCGGCCGCAGACCTCCCCGACCACCGTCCCGGACCAGGCCGCCGCCCCGGCTGCCGAGAACACCGTGCCGCTGGTGCACGAAGAGGCCGACCCGGTCCTGGCCGACGCCGCCGACCGCGCCGCCGACCTCCGCGACCAGGCCGCCGCCGACGCCGCCCGTATCGTCGCCGCGGGCGAGGCCCGCGCCGCCGAACTACTGGACGGCGCCCGCACGGAGGCGGCCCCCCTCACCGAGGAGGCCACCGCCGAGCAGACCCGCCTCCTGGCCGACGCCGCCACGGCCGCCGAACAGGCCCGCACGGACGCCGAGACCGCGGCGGAGCAGCTGCTCGCCGCCGCCCGGGAGCAGGCCGAGGCCCTCACCACCGAAGCCACCGACAAGGCCGACGAGGTCCTGGCCGACGCGGCCAAGGCTGGCGACCGGATCCGGGAGGACGCCGCCAGTTCTGCGGCTGCCGACGCCCAGCAGGTCCGCACCGACGCCGAGGCGACGGCGCAGCAGCTGCTCGCCGACGCGCGCGGCAAGGCCGACGCCCTCACCACGGCCGCGGCCGGGAAGGCCGAGGAGGTCCTGGCCGACGCGCGCCGCCAGGCGCAGGACGCCCTGACCAATGCGGCCGCCGACGCCGAGCGGGTCCGTACGGAGGCTGGACGGGAGGCGGCGCAGGTCCTCGCCGACGCGACGGACAAGCGCGCCGAGCTCCTCGCCGAGGCCGAGCGCACCGCCGCCGACACCCGCACGGGCGCGGCCAAGGACGCCGAGCAGGTCCTGGAGCGCGCCCGTGCCGACGCGGAGCGGACGCGCGGGAGCGCGGACGAGCAGGCCGCGCAGGTGCGGGCCGGGGCGGAGAAGCGGGCCGCCGGCCTTCGCGCCGACGCCGACCGCGCCCTGGACGACGCCCGCGCTTCCGCCGAGGAGCTGCGGACGGCGGTCGACAAGGACGTCGCCCGGCTGCGGGAGCTGGCCGAGACGGACCAGGCGACGGCTCGGGAGGCGGCGGCCAAGGCCACGGCTGACCAGGCCGCCGCCACGCAAGCCCTGGCCGAGGCCGAACGGATCCTCGAGGCCGCGACGCAGCGCACCGTGCGCCGGGCGCGGCGCCGGGAGATCCGGGCCGAGTCCCGCGCCAAGCGGCGCAAGGCCCGCGACGAGGCCCGGCCCGCCGGCGGTGTCCCGCCGCTGTCCGGGCAGGAGCTGCTCCTGGTCGTCGGGATCGTCCTGGCGGCCGCGACCGTCTCCACCCTCGGCCTCCTCTCCTCTTACACGGCGCTGGAGGCCAAGGCCGCCGCGTGGGGCTGGGAGTGGCCGTGGCTGCTGCCGGTCGGCATCGACGTCGCGATCCCGGCGTTTACCGGCGCCAACTTGATCCTGATCCGGATGGGGATGGAGCTGCGCTGGATCCGGTGGGTGCCCAGGGCGCTGACGGCGGTGACCGTGTACCTGAACTGGAACGCCTCCGACTCCGCGTCGGGCCGCATCGGGCACGCAGCCCTCACCCTGCTCTGGGTCGTCTTCTCCGAGATCGCCTCCCACCTGTACGCCACGCGGATCGGCGCGGTCACCGGCAAGGTGCGGATGGAGACGGTACGCCGCAGCCGCTGGCTGCTCGCCCCGATCCCCACCGCTCGCCTTCGCCGCCGGATGATCCTGTGGGAGATCCACTCCTACGACGAGGCGCTCACCCGCCTCCAGCAGGAGACCTGGCTGCGAGCGCGGCTGCGTGAGGAGTTCGGTCTGCTGTGGCGTTGGAAGGCGCCGCTGGAGCAGCGGATGGCGCTCAAGCTCGGTAGCGCGCCCGCCGCGCTCGCCGACACGCTCACCCCTGAGGACGCTCACACCGTCGAGCGCGTGGACGTGAGCGCCAACGCTCACCCGGAACCGAGCGGCGCTCACCCCGACGCAAGCGCGCTCACCTCCGGCAACGCTCAGGGTGAGCGTGAGCGCCCGGCGCTCACCGCAGGCGCTCATGATGGTGAGCGCCCGGAAGGTGACGACGACGCTCACCGAGCGGAGAGCGCCCGGACGCGCAGCGAGCAGGGCGCGCTTACCGAGCGCCGCCACGAACGGATCCGGCTCCTCTACACCGAGCTCGGGCGCCGTCCGCAGTGGACGGAGATCCGCGACGCGCTCACCGAGGCGGGCCTGTCCGACGAGCCTGTCTCCCGCCCGACCGCCCAGCGCCTGCGAGAGCAGGTCGAGGAGGGCACCCCGAGCGCCCCGGCGAGCGCGAGCGTGAGTGCCGGGGCGAGCGTCCCGGTCAACGCCTGAGCGCCCACCCGGGCGCTCACCCCCTGCCGCTCATGGTCGCCCCCGGCCCGCGCCCGCGCTCCCCGAGTGTGAGCGCGGACCGGTGACGGCCACGGCCGGCAGGCCCGCTGTCCGCGCCCGCCCCGAGCGGGCGCGGACAGCCAGCCCGAACCGAGCACCACCCCGGCCCCGCATACACGCCTCGGGGACACGGACCCACGAACCCCTTTCCCTCCCCACCCCCGAGACCTGGAGGTCTTCTGCCATGCCCGAGAACAACAACCGGTGGACCTCGGACCACCTGATGAAGCCCGGCGGAACCGCCGTGTACGCCGCCCAGCAGCGCGAGCGGCTGCGGCAGATGGCCGACGAGGTCAGGGCGCTGCTCGGCGAGTACCGGGCGGACCTGGAGAACATCAGGTTCGACGGGGACAGGCCCTTCGAGGCCCGAATCCGGGCCTTTCTCGCGTCGCGTCCTCTGGCGCAGCTCGAAAGCGACTTGCGGGACGCCGTGAATCACGCCGGAAAGCTCGACGCCGAATTCCAGCGACGCTACGTCGAACTGCCGTTGAAGCGTGAGGAGAAGGCGGAGAAGAAGGAGCTTGATAAGACCAGGAAGAATGGCCTGAACACCGCCCGAGCGGTCAACACCGCCGGGCAGCTCAACGGCCTCACGAGCGCCCTGGCCGAGCCGACCGGCGACGGGAAGGGAGTCGTGCAGAAGACCGGCACGGACGGCGGCCAGAACACCTTCCTGGACTTCCTGGAAAAGAGGGCCTGATAAGTGCCCGGCCACCTTTCTAAGGGTCAGACGGCGCGCTGGAACAAGCGCCTGGCGGAGACCACCACGAACAAGGCGCGGGCGACCGCGCTGTGGGACCTGGCCCGCCTCCTGGCGGGCACCGACGACAAGGCGTGGGCCGACCTGGTCCTGCTGCTCCAGCGCTGGACGACGGAGCAGCAGGGCCGGCCGACCTCGCCGTAACGCTCCGCGCTCATCACTGCTCATCATCACCGCCTCACCCCGTGAATCCGGGGGGCCCAACATGCGCGCCTATACGCGCGCGTGAGGCCCCCCGGATCCGTGACCCGGAGTGACTGATCGAAGGAGACGGCCAATGGCCGACGACGACGCCGGGGGGACCGTCCTCGGCTTCCCCGGCGGGCTGACGATCCCGGGGCCGGTGGGCAGCGGCCCGCCGGCCCCCGGGGCCGACGCCCCCACCCTGACCGCCCTGCCCACCCTGGCGCCCCCGCCCTCCCTGCTGGTGGCGGGAAATCCCGACGTCGGCGGAGGCAGCAGCACGACGGCCGCACACGCGGACCCCGGAATCCCGGACAGTCCGCAAGGGCCTGGAATCGCCGCCATGTCGGTGGTGATGATGGCCGGTATCACCGTCGCCGCAATGCGCGGCGCATGGAATGCCGCCGCTTATCTGAAAGCCCGCCACGAACACCACCGGGCCATTGCAGATCAGCAGCGGGCGGCGGCCGATAAAGCCGAGATCGGAGTGGAAGCGGCCCGCCAGAAAAGCCATCTGCAGCCCGGTCCGGAATTCGGGCGCAGCACCCGCACGTCGGCCGGCGGAGGGGGCCGGACAAACTCCGGAAAGAATTCCGCACCCAGCACGTTCCGCTCCCCCGGCGGCTCCAATTCGCCGGGCGGCTCCGGATCCAAGACGCCCAGCAAGGCCCCTGGCGGGAGCTCTGGCGGCCGTACGCCCACACTGGGCACCGGCGGTCGCGGAGGCGGCGGCGGAGGCCGCAGGGGCGCCCTGGAGTCCTCCGGGACAAAGGGACGCGGAAAGCCCGGAGTTGGGGGCGGAAAGACCCCGACAACCGGCACGAAGAACAGCTCCGGAAGCCTCTCCGGAGCCGTCCGCGACCGAGCCGCCGACCGGATCCGCAATGGCCCCAAGCCGAAGAGCGGCACCGGAACCCCCGGCACGTCCGGCGCGGGCGGCGGCGCCACACCCTCCTCCGGCTCGAAGCCAGGCCGCGGGCCCGGGTCGAAGACCGGCACGTCCGGGTCCAAGCCCGGCACGGGCACGAAGCCCGGCACCTCGGGCACAAAGCCCGGGGCGTCCGGCACCAAGCCCGGCTCGTCCGGAACGGGTTCGAAGCCGGGCCGCAAGCGCCCGTCCTCGCCCGCCCCGGCCACGGGCCGCAAGGGCAAGAAGGGCGGGAGGAAGCCGGGCGCCAGCGGCCCCCCGAAGCGCAAGGGCAAGGGCCGGGTCACGCTCCCGGCGGCCATCGCGGCGGAATCGGCGCGGCGGCTGAAGAAGCGCCGCAAGCACCTGACGCCGATCCTGATCACAGTCCCCAAGGGCAAGAACAAGGGCAAAAAGAAGCCCGCCCCGACCGGAACGGCGGCACCGGGCACGCCGAAGGTCGACCTGACCAAAAAGCCCAAGCCCAGCACGACCACGGCGGCCGGTACGGCGAAGCCGAAGGTCAGCCTCACGAAGAAGCCCAAGCCCGCCACCACGGCCCCAAAGGTGAACCTGCGCAAGAAGGTCCGGCTCACCAAGAAGCCCCGCAAGCCGGGACCGGGCGCTCCCGCCGGTCCCCCCGGTACGGCTTCGAAGGTGAACCTGCGCAAGAAGGTCAAGCTCACCAAGAAGCCGCGCAAGCCTGGACCGGGCCCGGCCGCCGGCCCCACCGGCAGTACGGGCCCGACCGGTTCGGCTGGTCCGGCCTCCAAGCGGAAAGGCGACAGGCGCCGTTCCCTGCGCGGCTGGTGGGAGCGGGCGGGCGCGCGCCGCTCCGGGCGGCCGGATCCGGACCCGTCCAGCTCCACCAGCTCCGCCACGACGTCCGGTCCGGACACGGCACCGAGCGGAGGGTTCGGCCCGCCCCCGGGCTGGGGCTACGCCGAAGGCACCACGATCACCGTCGAACAGACCGGCGGCCAGGTCTGGGAGGCACGCCAGCGTGAGGCACGCCGCCGGGCAGGGGTTCCCGCCGGAGCGATTCCCGCAGCAAGGACAGGAGGAACCGTAGTGACCGTGCCCGTCCCGACGAAGGCACCGAGCACCCAGTACGCGGACAGCGACCTGACGATCTTCGACGTCATCGACTCCGACGCCGACATGGCCGAGGAGATCATGGCGGGCGTCGACGAGGCCAACGCCGCCGCGGACGGCTGCGAGAAGATGATGACGCGGCTGGAGGCCCTCCACACGAAGATCGTCGAACTCAAGGTGCCCGGCGTCCTGGAGGGCTGGGTCCTGATCCTCGCCGAGAAGGCCGTCAGCGTGAAGGCGAAGGCGGAGGCCCTGGCGGAGAAGCTGCCCGCCGCCTCCGAGTCCATCCGCACCGCCGGCGAGAACGCCGAACGCCGCCACAAGCCGCTCGCCGACG
This sequence comes from Streptomyces sp. NBC_01546, assembly GCF_045208355.1. Taxonomy (NCBI): domain Bacteria; kingdom Bacillati; phylum Actinomycetota; class Actinomycetes; order Kitasatosporales; family Streptomycetaceae; genus Streptomyces; species Streptomyces sp. NBC_01546. The sequence continues at coordinate 295,058 of NZ_CP109380.1, read as the reverse complement.
CCGTTCGCGACGCCGGACACGCCGCCCCCGCCGAGCGCGACTACCACGTCGAATAGGAGAACCCACCGTGTCCGACCTCGTACCCGTCATCGGCGGCGCTCTCCAGAAGACCGGCTCCGTCATCGTCGGCGCCGTCCGCTTCGGCATCGTCGTCGCACAGCTGACCGCCGCCAGCGCCACCATGGCGGGCCTGTCCAACCAGGTCCGCTCCACCTTCAAGTACGTGGAGGACTGCGCGAACTCGGTCGACAAGCTCGCCGACCTCGCCGCGTCCAAGGCCGTCGACCAGTCCACCGTCAACGAGCACCGCGAGGCAGCGACCGTGATGCGGTCCTGCAAGGACGAAGCCGAAGCCATGGCCGTGGAGTGCGAGGAGATGTCCACGCTCTTCCACTCGACCGCCGACGGGCACATCGCCGACTACGGCGCCGTCGCGGACGCCGCCAACAACATGCCCGACGGCATCGAGATGGCCGACCGCACCTTCTACAGCAACCGCTGACCCACCCCGCACCAGCACGAAGGGCGGCGAACCCCGAGAGGGTTCGCCGCCCTTCCCTATGCCCCTTAAGGAGAGCCCACCGATGATCCGCCTCGGACCCCTGCGCAGCCGCTTCGCCCTGGCCCGCAACGCCTTCGGCCGCGTCGCCACCGTGGCCGGCACCGGCGCGCTCGCCACCGGCGCCTTTACCCACGACTTCTACGGCCCCTCCGTCCTGGCCGCCCTCGGCTGCGCCGGATGGGGCGCCGCGTGGTCGCTGACCCTGCGGCGCGACGCGACGGGCAACACCGCCATGGGCCTCTACATGGCCCCCTCGGTGTCCATGGCCGTCCTGCTCACCGCGCAGCGCATCATCCCGGGCATCGACTGGTACTGGGAGCTCCTCGCGGACGCCGGCTGGACCGCCGCCGTGCTGTACGTGCGCCCGGCCCGCGTAGCCCGCGTCCTAGTCGGCCGCGAGAAGTCGCTGACCCCCGAGGCCATCGAGCAGACCCAGGAGCTCCTGACCCAGGAGAACGTCCCGGCCGGGCCGCAGCACCCGATGGCCGCGTACTGGGCGCAGCACGTCGCCATCGAGGGCGGCGCCGCCCCGAACACGGTGCTGGAGCAGATCGAACGCACCGGTGAGGAGTCGATGACCGCCGTCATCCGCTCCACCCTCCCGGGCAAGCCGGTCCCGAAGATCGACCTGCTGGAGCTGTCCGCGGCCATCAACTGGCCCGAGGGCGACATCGCCATCACCTCCGTTCCCCGGCAGGGAGCCGGGGTGCGGCGCCTCGCCGTCGGCCAGGCCCCCGAAGAAGCCCTGGACATCTACACCGCCTGGGAGAAGCTCATCGCACCCAAGGGCATGCCCTCCACCGTCATCACCGCGATCCGCACCGTCGACATCCCCGACGAGGAGACCAAGGAGCTCCCCGCATGAGCAGGATCTACGAGCTGACCGTGGAAGCGGCCGAGCCCGGCGACATCATCACCTACCACCCGCAACGCCTCGCCGCAGCGCTGCACATCGGGGACGTCAACCGGCTCGCGGTGGAGACCAGCGTCATGGGCACCAAGGCGCTGGTCACCATCTACCCGGACGACCCGCTCGCCCGCGTGATCCTCGCCGACCCGCAGATGCTGGTCATGGACGAACGCGGCCGCATCTGGATCGGCCGCTACCACAACGGCCGGCCCTCCCTGCTGCGCCTGTATGACCCGGCGAGCGGCTCCGCGCAGCGCCTGCTGCTGTTCGGCACCACCGGCGCGGGCAAGTCCACAGCAGGGCAGATCATCCTCGCCGCGATGAAGCGGTCCGGGATCGCCGTCCTCTACGCCGACCTCAAGGGCGGCCAGTCCGCGCCCGAGGCGTACGGGCAGGCCGGGCCCGGTTCGGACGGCAACGTGGCCTGGCGGGTCACCACGCAGGAAGGCACGATGGCGCAGCTGCGCACGACGTGGCTGACCATGATGGACCGCCAGGAGCGCTACGCCCGCCTGGGCCGCTCCAAGTTCCTGCGCGACCGGCCCGACCCGCTGATCTACCAGATCATCGACGAGGCCAACCGCCTCCTGGAGAAGGGCGCCCCCTACCGGGACGAAGCGACGTTCTACATCAAGGACATCGGCCGCACCGGCCGCTCCCTCGGCGTCGGCATCGGCCTGTTCGCGCAGGCCGGCCACCTCGAAGAGATGGGCGGCAGCGACACCCTGCGCGCGATGTTGAAGGAAGGCGAAGTCGTGTTGCTTCGCTGGACCAGCTCGATGATGAAGCAGCTGGTGACCGACGGCCTGCTGCCCGCCGGGCAGGTCCTCGCGCCGATCCCGAAGTACGCGGGCGAAGTCGACCTCGTCTCGCAGTTCGACGAGGAGCACGACGACAGCGACCTGCCCGGCACCCAGGGCACCGCCTACAACGTCAACGGCCGCTACCCGACCAGCAAGATGCGGTTCTGGAACATCGGCTCCGACGAGCCCACCGAGGGCCTGGACCCGATGGTCCTCGACCTGTACGGGCCCGGCGCCCCGCCCGAGATCGAAGAGGATGCCTGGGGCCTCATCGGTGACGCCTACTGCCAGCGCCTGGACGGCATGGAGGCGTACCGAGCCGTCTTCCCCGAGCCCGAGGAAGACGAAGACGGCGAAGGCGGCGGCAAGAAGAAGGGCGGCGGCGGAGCCAAGGCGGCCCCCTCCCCCGTCCCGGCCTCGGTGCCCAAGCCCCGCGCCCGCACCCTGCGCGACCGCATCCAGGCCGTCCTGGACGCGCACGACGACCCGCTGGACGCGCTCCAGATCCTGGAGCTGGTCAACGCCGACGGCGGCCGCGAGGTCAAGCTCGGCAGCGTCCGCAACACCCTGACCGCGATCAGGAACTGACCCACTCCCCCGTCATCGGCCGGGCTGGCCACCGCGCCCGCCCGGCCGCCGGCCTTTCTGAAGGAGCTCACCCGCTGTGGCGCTGACCATCTCCCTGGTCTTCTTCGCCGGAATCCTCGTCGTGGTCCTGGTGCGCACCGGCTACCTGCGTCTGTGGCCCGCGCTCGCCGCCGTCCTCTTCGGCTTCACCCTCGCCTCCACCGGCATCGCGCCCGCCATCAACGGCGCGATCAGCAACATCGCCGGATGGATCAGCACCCTCGGATAGCCCGCCCACGAACCGGTCGGAGCCCACCATGAACCGCCCCCTGGCCGTCATCGACGAAGCCGCCACCGTCCTCGCCAACGACCCCGAGGCCCGCCGACTGCTGAACGAGCTGCTGCTCGCCGGACGCAAGAACGGCGGCCAGGAGCAGCTCGAGCCGGAGACCGGCCCGCAGGCCGCCCTGCGACTCCGGCAGTACCCGACGCTCGCCGAACTCGAGGCCGCCCCCAGCTGGCACTAACCCCGCCCGCTCCCCCCACCCTCGCGCCCTCCCCGCCGCCACGGCCGGGAGGGCGCACCCGTACCCGAACGGAGACAGCACGATGGACTTCCACCCCACCGCCGGCCGCCCGATGTCCGACGCCGAGGCCGCAGCCGAAGCCAAGCGGATCATGGACGCGAGCTTCCGCATCGAGGAGCCGGTTCGTCACTTCCCGACGTCGTACCGCGACCACTCCCCCGTGCCCGCCTACGGCGACACCCCGCCCGTCCACCAGCCCGACCACCGGATCGTGCCCGCCTGGGCGGCCGGAATCGCCGTGGCCTCCATCGGCGTCGGCGCCGGGGTCACCGGCATCGGCTGCGGCGCCTGGCTGGTCCTGCAGGGCCTCGCCTCCGTCAGCCTCGCCGGAGTCCTGATGGTCACCCTGCCGTTCGCCGGCCTCGCCATGGCCGCCACCGCGATCGGCGGCGCGATCAACCGCGCCCGCTCCGCCGTCACCAAGAACATCTACGAGGGCCCGGTCACCATGCGGACCGAGATCAACAACCACAGCACCACGCGCGGCATGTTCTTCGCCCGCACCCGCAACGACATCCACAACTGACCCGGCACCCTGCGTCGTACTCGAACCCCGCCCTGCTGGCCGGGAGTCGAGTACGGGGCAGGCCGCCCGGAGCAGCCCGCGCGCTCAGTCGTCGTCCAGGTAGATCAGCAGGCGGCCGTACCCATCGACCTCCGCCTCGTAGATCACCCCGTCGACGATCGCGTGGTCGACGACCACCTCGTAGTCGTCCTCGTCGTCGATCCACAGCACGCCGTCGTCGTCCGTGAACGCCGGATAGATCACCCCATCGGCGATCACCGAATCGAACTCGACTGCCATCACGCCCCCTTGCTGCTCCCTGGCCTGCCCCAGCCTGTCGCACCACCAGGCCCCGGCAACAGAGCCATGCCCATCCCGTACGCGCCGTCACCGTTCTCGAAGGAGAAGCCGACCGTGGCTGACCACAACGACCGCACCCCGAACATCCCCGGCCCGCGCCAGGAGCCCCCGGCCACCGACCACGGCCAGGCCCTCGGCCACCCCGCGGCCCCGCCCCTGCTGATCGAGGAGGGCCGCACAACCCGGGCGGCCGCAGCACCGGCAAAGGCCGGCCGCCCGCTCCCTCACCTCTTCGAGATCAGGAGAACCCCAGCATGACGCACCGTCCCGCCGTCTTCGCCGCCCTGCTCGGACTGACCCGCGCCGGAAGCGCCATCGGAGACTTTTGGGTCCAATCCGATTTCTGCGCCCGCGTGAAGGGCGCCTCCGACGACCACCCGGTCACCTACAAGGACCCGGTCACCGAGAAGGAGACCACCCACGGAACGGCCAGTGGCCGTGCCGCGTGCCTGCACCACTGCCTGACCTATGTGGCCACGCAGGCGGTCGTCGCCGGGCTCGGCGCCCGCGCGCTCGGCATCCGGGTCCACCCCGCGGCGGCCGCCGCCGCGCTCGCGGTGTCCTTCGGCACGCACTACGCCGCGGATCGCCGCGTCCCGGGCAAGGGCCTGCTGGAGAAGCTCGCCGACAAGACCGGCAAGGGCGGCTTCTACCGGCTCGCCTCGCAGGGCCTGAACGGGGCGTTCCACCTCGACGGCGCGTTCCACCACGGCTGCGAGACCGTCGCCGCGCTCATCGCCACCACCAAGGCGACCACCCGGTGACCCGGCCCTCCCGCACGCGCCTCACCCCGTCCGCACCCGAGATCCAAGGAGCCCCACGCATGACGTCGCTGACCTTCCCGTACCTGCCGGATGCCTGCCTGGTCGTCCTGATCGGAGCCAGTGGAGCGGGCAAGTCGACGCTCGCGCGGACCTGGCCCGCCTCCCAGGTCCTGTCCCTGGACGCCCTGCGCGAGGTGGTCAGCGGCGACGCCGGCGACCAGGAGGCGACCGGCGACGCCGTCGCCGCCCTGCACCTGCTTCTGGAGAGCCGCATGTGCCGGCGCCTGTTCACCGTCGTCGACGCCACGAACGTCACCTCCGCGGCACGGGCCCCGCTGGTCGCCGCCGCCAAGCGCCACAACATGCCCGCCGTCGCGGTCATGGTCTCCACCCCGGCCCCTGTGTGCGTGGAGCGCCAGGGCCCGCGGCCAGCCAACCGGACCGTGCCGGACGACACCGTCCGCGCGCAGCACACCGCGATGGTCCGCTCCCACCCGAAGCTGCAGGCCGAGGGCTTCAACGAACGGCTGCCCCGGGCCTACCCACCCCGTACGAGACGAGAGGGAGATCACCAGTATGGACTCCGTCCTGCGCGCACAGGCCCGGTTCGGGCAGCGCGCACTCTTACTGACCACCGCCGCACTGCCGTTGACCGGCTGGGCGGTCCACGCCGTCGCGCTCCACAAGCGGCTCGCCGCCACCCGCCGCGATCCGCTGACCGGCCTGCTGCGCCGCGACTCCTACACCGCCCGCGCCCGCCGGCTCCTTGCCCGGCACGACGACGTGGCCGTGGTCCTGGTCGACCAGGACCACTTCAAGGCCGTGAACGACACGATGGGCCACGCCGCCGGGGACGCCGTCCTGGCCGCGACCGCCGCCCGGCTCACCGCCTGGGCAGGCCCGCGCGCATCCGTCGGCCGGCTCGGAGGCGATGAGTTCGCCGTCGTCCTGGAGCTGCCCGCCGAGCGCCTGGAGCAGCGCCTCGCGCAGCTGGTCCGGATGCTGCACACCCCGATCGCCCTGGACGACGGCCGCACGGTCGACGTCGGCGCCTCGGTCGGCGCCGCCACCCCGAACGCGGTCGGCTCCCACGACCTGAGCCTGCTGCAACGCGCCGCCGACGCTGCCCTGTACGACGGCAAGCACACCGGCCGGGCGATCCTCGCCGCGCGGCAGCACGTCACGGTGCCGTCCATTAATGGCCGCCGGGCCGGCCGTCCGGGCACCAGCGTGTGGGGGCGGGCCGCATGAGCGCCGCGACCCTGCCCGAGGGCGACTGGATCCGCAGCATCAGCATCCGGCAGCCGTACGCGACCTGCATCCTCGCCGGTGCCAAGACCGTGGAGAACCGGCCCAGCCGGTGGCGGACCGGCTGGGTGCTGCTGCACACGAGCAAGACCATCGATCGGCCCGCCCTGCGCGCCCCGCTGATCAGCCGCACGATCCGCGACCGCCAGCTGGTCACCGGCGCGGTCGTCGGCATCGCCCGGATCACCGACTGCCACCAGGACCCCGAGGGAGCGCCGCTCTGCTCGCAGTGGGCCCTCCCCGGCGCCTGGCACCTGGTGCTCGCCGACGTCCAGGAGCTGCCCCTGCCCGTCCCCGCACGCGGGCAGGTCGTGCCCTGGAAGCCGACGCCGGACCTGCTGGAGCGCGTGTTCCAGCAGCTGCCCGACTTCCGGCCGTGACCCGTACCCGAGGCAAGAAGCCGCCATTCGAGCCGGGCCTGGTCCCGGCTCCCGGCGCTCTCCTCGAATGGCGCGACAGCCAGCACTTCGACCGCTGGCAGGACCGCCCCTGCGTGCTGTGCGACAAGCCCACGCCGATGCGCTCCCACGCCGGGGAGCCCGTCCACAAGGCGTGCGCAGAGAACTGGATCGCCGCGAACCCGGTTGAGGCCCGCCTCGGCCGGTTCGCCTCCGACACCCAGCCCAAGAGCAGCCAGCGCGCCACCCACGCCTGAACCCTCCCACCGGAGGCTCCCATGAGCAGCACCGACCGTCACGTCGACCACGCTCTCGCCTACCCCGAGCCGCCCGCCTCCCCGCTCTGGCACCGCCACGGCGCCGTGCAGGCCCGGCCCCTCACCGACGCGGAGAAGAAGCGCAACCGCGAGCTGCTGGTGCTCGCGCAGCACACCCCCCGACCCCGCTCCCCTCGCCCCACCGAGACCCTGGCGGAGGCTTCCCAATAGAGAAGTCAAGGCATGGAGCCTGCGCTGGGCTCCCAGCGGACCGCATCCATCGAGAGGGGATGTTAATCAGCGGGTTGGAAAAGACGCCAAAGCAAGATCCCACTGGTCAGCCGCGTGCAGGAGTGCAGCCGTATCCAGCTGCACCTCTACGACGTACTGGTAGAGGTCCGCTCCGTCATCGCCTTGTTGCCAAGGGGGCGCCCCCTCCAAAGACAGGTGAACGCGAAGCACCACTCCAGCCTCGTTTCGGTCGGCGAGACTGAAGGCCAGGACCGGCTCGACGAACCACGTGTCCGGGGACAACTCGCCGTCGGCATCAGGTCCGGTCACAGCCACCGTCCCCTCTGCTACCGCGCGCAGCCAGGCGGCCACCTCACGCGCCTCATCGGTCAGCAAGCAGGGATCGGCAAAGGACCAGCTGGCATCGGGAGTTGTGACGGAACCACCGATGACCAGCCAGTTGTCGTCGTAAGAGTCGCCCCTGACTGTGGGGAACTGATAGCGCAGCGGGCGGAGGTCGACACTGTTTGCCTGATCGCTCAATCGCACCGCCGCAGGATGTCACGGGCCTCGCCGCTCTGTATGGGGTGGGCTAAGGGTCAGGGTGACGCCGTCACCAGTGGTGGCATGACCTCGTAGAGGCGCCGGTCACGGATCAGGGCCCACAGGACGTTCACGCGGCGGCGGGCGAGGGCGATCACGGCCTGGGCATGGCGCTTTCCCTCGGCACGTTTGCGATCGTAGAACCGTCGCGAGTTCGGATCAGAACGGACGCTGAGCAGCGCGGAGGTGTAGAAGACGCGTTGTAGGCGCCTTTGGTAACGCTGTGGTCGGCGCAGGTTTCCGCTGACCTGCCCTGAGTCACGCGGCGCAGGGGCGACGCCAGCGAAGGCCGCAAGCCGGTCCGGTGTGGGGAAGGCATCCAGACTGCCGCCGACGCCGGCCAGAAACTCTGCGCCCAGAGTGACGCCGATACCCGGCATGGACAGGATCACCTCAGCCAGCTCGTGCTCGCGAAACTGGCTCTCGATGAGCTTGTCGGTCTCCGCGACCTTCTCGTTGAGGGCCATCACCTCCTTGACGAGGGTGTGGACCACCTCGCGATGGCGGACTCTCCGGCGACGGCGGTGTGCTGACGCTCAGCGGCCTCGACGACTCTTGCAGCGAGGGACTCGGCAGTGCGCACCTTCCGGTTACGCAGCCACGTCGTCAGGCGCCTGGTGCCCAGCCGACGGATGGCGGCAGGCGTCTGGTAGCCGCTCAGCAGCACCAGCGGCCCTGCGGTGTTGAGCTCAAGCGTCCGTTCCAGCGCCGGGAACATGCTTGTCAGCAGTGATCGGAGTCGATTGACGGTGCGGGTGCGTTCGGCGACGAGATCCGTGCGGTGCTCCGTCAGCAGCTTCAGCTCGATGGCAGCTTCGTCGCCAGGCCGGATCGGTTCCAGGTCCCGGCGCATGCGCGCCTGGTCGGCAATGATGCGCGCGTCACGGGCGTCCGTCTTACCTGCTCCGCGGTAGCTGTCCGTGGCTCGATTGACCGCGAGGCCCGGGATGTAAACGAGCTCCTGGCCGTGGTTGACCAGGAGGGCGATCAGAAGAGCCGGCTCACCGCCAGTCATGTCCAACGCCCACGTAACCCGGTCCCCGTTGGCGAGCTCCAGCACATCGGCGATCAAGGCGAGCAGCTCAGGCTCGTCGTTGGCTACTCGTCGCGACAGCAACGTGTCGCCTTCAGCGTCTAGGACCAGGCAGTGGTGATGTCCCTTGCCGCAGTCGGTCCCCGCCCATATCCGGCTCATCGTGCTCCAGTCGTTCGTCCCTGTCTGCGTACCACGGACGACCTCGCCGGCATTGCTCTACGCAGCGACCTGTTCGCACTTCCCAATCGGCGGCCGAGTCGTCGTGGGGAGCGGGGCGGCCAAGCCTCCGGAACCACGATCGGCAGCCAGCTGAAAGCCACACCCCGCACCCCTGGGTGCCTCAACCCTACGAATGGCTGCGGTCAACCCGTGGTCAGAAAGGTAGAGCCAGCTGATGGACACCAAGCACTGCGCCGTCGACGGCTGGGTCGACGCGATACCCGCACCCGGACCGGACGGCACCGCCACCTTCGACCTGGTCGTCCGGCCCGCCGACTTCGACACCGCCGACGAGGACGCCCCCGACACGGTCATCACCTGCACCAGCGGCGACCCCCGGATCACCCACGAGCTGCTGAACGGCATACAGCCCGGCGACCTGCTCCGCGCGACCGGCACCCTGGTCCAGCCGACGGTGCCCGGCGAGCACGCCCGGCTCACCGTCGACGCCCTCGAGGTCCTGGCCACCGCGCTCATCCCGGTTATTGGTAACTGCGGATATCAGAAACTGCGGAGTGCTGTCGGGTGAGCTGGCTCATCGGCCCCTGATGATGTCTTCGTCAATCGGCTGTTCGTCGTCGATGTGGTCGTAGGGGTCGTCATCCAGTAGGACGTCCTCGTTGAGGTCACCCAAGTGGATGAGGAGCTTGCTGCCCACTTCGAGGTCGCATGCTGCGCAGTGGAAGCCATAGGGGACGAGGTAGACCTCATTCAGGCCGCTGCTGTCTGCGTAAAGGTTTACCTCGCCAGCCACCCACCCCTGGGATCCGCAGGCCGGGCACTTCTTCGGGGCTTCCCGGCTCATGGTGAGCAGGGGCTGACTGGTGATCGAGGCCAGCACCACATCGCGCTCTTTGCTCGACATGTGCTCGAAGCGTTGTTCGAACATTGCGCGAGCCTTGACCAGCAGGGCTTCCGCTGTGACGCGTTCCTGTCGCACCTGCTCATCGACCAGTTTGTGATGCAGGACGAGGTAGGGGCCCCAGTATCCGTTCGGATCGATCTTCAGTTCTTCGAGAACCGGGTCGACCAGGCGCAAGCAGATTGTGAAGACGGCCTCGGCTTGCGTCGCGTCGTGTATCGCGCTGTGTGCGACTCCGTTTCGGGCGTCCGCAAGGGGCTCCAGAGCCTTCTTGTCGATCGGGATCTTCTTGGGGAGGAGCTTGAGTACCCGTTCATGAGCCTCAGCGAGACCGATGGTCTTCACCTTGGTCAGAGGGGCTGCGTAGGAGCCCAGGCCCGTGGCATGAAGCAGCGAATCGAAGTGCCGGCCGTCGACGATCAGCGCCGGGTGAATCCCAGCGAGGTAGGCCTTGAGCAGGTGCTCCGTAGCGATCCCAGCGTGGTGAACGGCGAAGTCGTAGCTCTCCGGGCCCTCGACGAAGGCCGCCAGTGCGGCACTCATCCATCGTTGTGATGATCTTTTCAGCTGCTCTGAGTCCATGACCGAGACGATAGGACCACGGAGCGGTCAAGCGCCCGGGGATTCGCTCTCATCCGCTGCGAGGTGAAGCCTGGGGTGAGGGCGGCTCTGGAGCTCTGCTGCGTATCGGGCCCAGTTGCCTCCGGACTGAGTCCATGCGGTGGCGCTCTCGGGGCTGAGGCCCAGAAGCTTCGAGAGGACCGCCGCCGGCAGCTGTGTGGACAACCCCATCAAGGCGGAGGTCCGGCCCGGGCGGGAGTAGATGCCGAGTCGCTTCAGCCGCTCTCCCAAGTGGTAACTGCTCAGGTGTTGGCCCGCGTAAGCGCCCGGGAAGAGCCAGACCGAATCGGACGCGGAGCCGATCGTGGTGTGCCCGCGACGTCGAGCGAGAAGCTGCCGGGCCAGTGTGTCCAGAGGATCTGGCAGCAGCAACGGTTCGGTGCCCAGCAGCAGGGACGTTCGTGGTCCATCGACTGTCACTGCCGTGGTCGGCAGTCGTGAGATCACGGTGATGTGCTGGGCATATAGCAGGAAGAGGAGCCCGGCGAACCGGTCCTCGATGGCGAGGTCCTCATCGTGCATGAGGCGGCGGGTGATCGCCCAACGCTCGTCTTCGTCCGTCGGTCGGACATGGTTCAGCCTCTCGAATGCCGGGATCGACAAGTCCTCGCCGATGTGTCGGTTCTTGCGGCACCACTCGATGAATCCACGAGCGTTGTAACGGGTCGAGTTCCCGCTGTCCATCCACTCATCCAGGTGACCCTGGGTGCACTGCCCGAGGCTGGCGCCCTGCCCGCGGAGCCAGGCCAGCAGGGCGACGGCGGCGCGGATCCCTGCCCGAGCGGTCGCGGCCTGGGTTGGGCTGAGAGGACGCTTCTCGGATTCACGCCGGAGACGTCGCAGGTGGTGCCAGGTCGCGAAGCGCCGAACGAGCTTGCGCTCGTTGTCGTCCGTGACGGCCTCGGTCGCCGAGGCGATCCACCGTTCCAAGGCTGCGAACTGTTCGTCGCGCGAGGGCAGTACTCCGGCGGTGACGAGCGCGGCCCGCAGAAAGGCCACGGACTTGTTTGGCAGCAACGTGTCCAGGCCCTCATGGGCAAGCGGGCAGCTGCCGTCCACGAGCGCGTCAAGAACCGTGCGGAAGCTGGATTGCTCCAGCCGCTTCAGTCCGGCCTTCGCTCCGTCTGCGACCAGGACGTCGTGAACCGGCTGCAGATCGGGCCGCATCGCGCCATCGCGGGAGAGCACATCAAGGACCTGTTGGTCACGGACGCAGCTGTGGCAGCGTCCGTAGCTGTGCAGATACTCGATCGTCCCGCAAAGCCGGCAGGGGTTGTAGGAGAGGGGATCCTTTCGCCAGCAGTCCCCGCAAAGGTGGCCGGCGTCGGTGCGGGCGAGGGCGTACTTGTTCTTGCCGCAACCCACACACGTGCGTCGCGTGCGAGAGCAGGTGTCGCAGCGGGGCATGCCGGTCGCGGCCCGGTAGCAGCGGCGAGGCCCCCTGCCGCAGAACCAACAGGTCCGCAACGTCGGCCGGGAGCATGCACGACAGAGCGGCCCATCCTTGGTGCGTCGCCCGACGGGACGGACCAAGTCGCAAAGAACGCAGGTGATCACCCTGTCGGCCTCGTAGCGCGTGCAGGACGAACACAGCGGAGTCCCGTCCGGGCGCCGGGACGCGACAGCTCTGTCATGTCCGCAGTGCCCACGAGCCGTCGAGTGGGCTTTGCGGTAACACAGGTAGCAGCACCTCAGGCCGTCGAACACGTGCTCAAGCGGTCGGACCTCGCGGCAGCCGCTGCAAGCTGGCACGGTGACGGACACGCCGACGTCGCTGAGGGCGGTGATCAGCCGGGCGACCCGTGCGGACGCCTTGGCACCCTCGCCGGTCAGCAAGCCCGGTGTGTCCTCGATCTCCCAGAGGAGGCGGAACATCACGTAGACGTTGCCGACCGGGGCGATGGACTCCACGACCCGGCGGACGGCTGCAGGGTCGGCGTCTTGGGCGACGGAGGTGACGGCCGCAGTAATCAGGACGACCGGGTCGCCGTCGGGCAGCCGCCAACAGTTGCGGCAGATCGCTTCGCCGGTGCGGGTGCGGCGATAGACGCGAGCCGGCCGGGAGCACTCGACACAGCTCAGGGATGCAGCACGGGACTTGTGGTCGCAGGATTGGCAGATGCGCTTGCCGTCGTCCCGCAGACTGGTCAGCTTTTTCGTGCTGGAGCAGGCGGCGCACTTCGGCAGGACGGCCCGGCGAGAGCCGTGCGTGAGCAGTGCCCGCTGGGCCGAAAGTGGGGGCGGGCGAAACTCCCGAAGCTGGGGTGGGTCCGCTTCCGCTGGTCCCGGCCTCTGGGCGCAGAGATCCGCTCGGCGACCGTGTCCCGCAAGGCCGGGCGGTGGTTCGTTTCGTTCCTCGTGGACGACCGGACCGCCACCCCCGACCGGCACGCCATGCCGGGAACGGCTGTAGGGATCGATCGGGGCGTGAAGACCGCTGCCGTCACCTCGGACTGCGAGTTCTTCGACCGGGATTTCATCACACCCGGCGAGACGGCCCGGTACCGGCGACTTCAGCAGCGTTCGGCTCGGCAGGAGAAGGGCAGCGTCAACCGCCGCAAGACAGTCCTGGCCATGGGGCGGATCATGTGCCGCGTCACCGACCGGCGCGGCGACTTCTGCGCGAAGACGGCCGTGCGCCTGGTACAGAGGAATGCCCTGGTCGTCCTCGAAGACCTCAAGACGAAGAACATGTCCGCCTCAGCCGCCAGCACTGTGGCCGAGCCTGGCCGTAACGTTGCGCAGAAGCGCGGCCTGAACCGGGCAATCCTGGACAAGGGATGGCACCGCCTCGAACTCGCCCTCACCAGCGCCGCCCGGTACACAGCCACGACACTGGTCAAGGTCAACCCCGCGTACACCTCGCAGCGCTGCCACGCCTGCGGGTTCGTCACCGAAGGCAACCGCGAGAGCCAAGCCGTCTTCGTGTGCAAGAACCCCGGATGCGGCAACACCGATCACGCAGACGTGAACGCGGCGAAGAACATCAAGACGGCCGGACAGGCCGTCTCAGCCTGTGGAGACCTCGGCACCGGCCGGTCCGTGAAGCAGGAACCCAGCAGCCGGGCGACCGGCCAAGCCACCTGAAAAGGGAATCCCGGTCCTTCATGGCCGGGAGGATGTCAACTCGTTCGGCTACCTGCACCTGCCCACCGGCCCGGACAGCAGCTCCCCCGTCTCGCCCGCCGCCAACCGGATCGAAGACGTCCGTGACCGGCTCCACGACCCGGCCGCCGCCCCCGACATCCTCGACCTCGACGGCTTCCACCCCCGCGTCCAGGACGTCGTCCTGAACACCCCCGGCGCCCGCGAGCTGCTCGCCAACCTCGCCAACTACGCCGGCCTCCCCGCCGGCCCCAGCCACATCGCCATCGGCTGTGCAGGAGGTAGGCACCGTGCCATTGACCGGACTACTGGGGAACATGCTGGGCGGACGCATCCCTGGCTCAGTCGGTGGATGTTCCACAACGCTAGCTGGCTTCCGCCAGCGAACCATTGGGTACTAGCGTTCCCAAGGACGCTGTGTGTTCGGCGCTGTCCGGCGTTGGGAGTTTCTCGCCTCTGAGGAAGGCGCCCAGAACTTCCACTCCGCGGTCGGCCCAGAACAAAGCCCACTGGAACTCTCTTCCTCTCTGGTCCTCGGCTGCCCCCTCCGTGCAGATGAGATCAAGGAGTCCGTTGGTGCAGGGAGGTCCTTCATATGCGTTGAGGCAGATGAAGATGGCGGCCATGCGCTCCCGGAGGTCGGCAGCTCCAGGCAGACGGAGCAGCGCCGTCTCGGCGTCGCGGCCGAATCGTCTGATCAGATCTCCTACGTGGTCCGTATCAGATCCCGCACTGCGAGTCATCTGAGCCATCTGCAACTCTCGTACCAGGTGTACGAGTTGCAGAAGAGCCTCGTCTCCCGCCGCGAGTGCCCGTTGCTCCCGGCGCTCGCTAGCAGCGTTCTTGGCCAGCTGCCACTGCTGAACCCATCCGCCTACCACGGCACCGGCTGCGCCTAGCAAAGCGCCGCCCAGACCGATCAAGCCCACAGCCACATCGCCGTTCATAGGCCTTATCTTTCTGGCGCATCAAAGACTGTGTCCTTGTTTTAGATAAATCGGTCTGCAGAGCTGTAGCTGGAGGCGCTGCGACTACGGGACCGTCCATCACCAACCTGGCGACCAGACTGCCGCGCTGCTTGCCGCGCGCTCAAGCAGCCCGAGCTATGGCAATCCGCCACCGACGTCGCGATCGAGCGGCGTGGATCATCGCCCTGGCCCGCACTGAACCTGGCCGGCAGGCCGATACCGACGTCGTCCTGGTCGTCGTAGTCCGGAAAAGTGCCAGCGGTCTTACCGAACTCCTGGCCCGAGCACTCCGCGACCGCGGCCGCGAGGTCGAAGTCGAGCACCTGTACGTCCACCTGCCGCGCGTCCTCAAGGCGCCCGCCAGCCCCCGCACTGCCAACCCCGAGAAGGAGACCGCCCGATGATCCGTCGCATGTTCCGCCGTTGCGGCAACGCCCCCGGCACCGCCCTCTCCCCCGAGGACCAGGCCGCCGTCGACGCTTTCCGCGCGATGCTCGCCGCTGTGCGGGACCCGGAGCCCTGGACACCGGGCCGGGCTCAGGACGTCGCCGTACGGGTCGGCCCGTTCGTCGAGCGCGCGCACACGCGCCCGGGCGACGACTACGGCCCCGACCTGATCGCTGTCGCCCTGGTCCACCCCGACACCCCGCACGCCGCGGCCTACGCCCACCGCTACACCAGCAAGGGCTGGCTCCGCCGCCAGACGGCCGCGATCCTCGGCGTCTGGAACCCGGCCTACGCGATGCTCACCCACGCCGCAGCGGGCCTGGACCTTCCCGACGACGTCGGCATGGCCCCCCCGCACTACGGCGTCCACGTCGAAGCCCGGAAGCCCGACGGCACCGGCTACATCCTGCTCCGCCTCGGCCCCTATACCCAGACCTGGCTCGCCTCCCGCGATGCCGACCGCTTCAACACCGAACTGGAGGGCAGGGCGGCCACCGTCGTCCCCGGGTTCACGGTCACCGCTAAGGGCGCGCCGTTCGACGTCAGCGACCACGAGAACTACAGCGACCCGTACGAGGTCGACGTCGCCGTGCTCCTGGCCGCCGCCGTCGCGGGGGTGGGCGCGTGACCACGGCCCTGTACGAGATCGAGACCACCGAGGCCGCCGACGGCACGACACACCCCGCCGAATAGATCTGGACCCCCGGCGAGGACGCAAAGGCATACGGCTTCCTCGCCCACGGCGGCGTGCACATCAGCGGCATCGGAGGGCCGGCCGACGACGAGAGCGTCTTCCCGGCCGCCTTCGTGGCCCTCGGACACCAGCTGTGGGCCGCCGTCATCAAGGCCGCAGCCGCCTACATGGAGCGCGTCCACGGCTGGCGAAGCCTGCACCTCTACCCCGGCGACGACCCGGCAGAGCTCATCCCCCGCATCCCGCGCGCCGTCCACACCGCCTGGTCTACGCCCCGCCCACCGAGCCCGGCGCCATCCCGATCACCGTCATGAGGCACCCGGCCGCCCAGGCGACAGCCGCCGCCATACCCAACCCCGACCACGGGCCGGTGCCCGCGACGTGGGCGCACTGACCTCACAGCTCTCCACCACCGAAGCCCTGTCCCCGGCACAGCTGGGGACAGGGCTTTTTTGCGTTTCTGTCCCGTCTCACCGAACTTTGACGAGTCTCATCGGAGTTTGACCGCCTGGGATTGAGCTGACTGCACTTGGTCGGCAACCGTAGGGTGCTCGTCGAGTCAGCCACCGGGCATCTGGCAGCAGGGAGGGGAACGGTGGCCGTGGCTATCCCGGGAGGTCAGCTTGGTGCCGGGAAGGCTGGCTTCTACGAGTCGGAGGTCAGGAAGCCGATGAGCTGCTCTCCGGTGGCGTCGGGGTGTTCTTGGAGGTACTCCGCAGCGCGCTGCCTGTCCGTGGCGTTCAGCGCCAGGCCCATGGTGTGCAGCCGTTCAGAGACCTTGCCGGAGACGTCTTGTTCCTCGGCCAGCCCCAGCTGATCTATCGGTGCCGTGATCCGCACCCGCAGGCAGGGAGCGACGGAGTCGACGCCGGCCTCCTGGAGGAGGCGGGAGGCTCGTTGGGATAGGTCCTCGGAGGACAGGACCCGGGTGGTCGAGTTGGCGATGCCCTGGAGCGGCTGGGCGCGCAGCAGGCCGTTCAACAACGGAACCAGCACAGACCCGTCGAGGAACGATCCGCGGTCCCGTTCCGCGACAGGCCTCCAGTACGTGATCACGTAGTCCAGCGCCCCGATATAGGCAGACCGCTGCTCCGGGCGGGCTTGGGGGTCGGCGGTTAAAGAGGTCTCGACCAGGGCCATGCTTACCGTTGGGCGGATCAGCGTCGCCGGGTCCGGCAGCTCGAAGACCAGGTCCGTCTCGTAGGGCAGGTATGGACCCAGGGCCTGGTCGAGCGCCGTGTTGAGGCGCGGTGGGCTGGATATGGCAGGCATCGTTCAGCTCCTCCACTTCAAGATCATCAATGGAGGTCGATCCTATAGATCCGCCACCTCGCGCGAGGGGATTCTCGGATCGCAGCCTCAAGAGCCAGGCGGTCAAACTCTGATGAGACTCGTCAAAGTTCGGTGAGACGGGACATCGACCTTCCGGTACTGAGGCTGCCAGTACGGATCCTCTTTGCGTTGGCCGGCTGGCGGCGGCGCAGGCATGGCGAT
The DNA here is from genome assembly GCF_045208355.1 of Streptomyces sp. NBC_01546. Classification (NCBI taxonomy): domain Bacteria; kingdom Bacillati; phylum Actinomycetota; class Actinomycetes; order Kitasatosporales; family Streptomycetaceae; genus Streptomyces; species Streptomyces sp. NBC_01546. The sequence goes on along the minus strand of NZ_CP109380.1, from coordinate 277,757 downwards.
GGCGGAGCATCCACTGCTGAGGCGTGGGCCGAGCTCTTCCATCCGTCACGGCGACACGTGCAACAGGAGCGGGAACGCCAACTTGTCCTCCGGGACGACGCTGAATCCGGTGCGCCCCCAGCTCTGTTGACCTCGACTCCGGCAAGGCGGTTATCCGCCCCGTGCAGAGCGCCACGAGCAGGGACGACGCGCCGTAACGGTTCGTTACATCACCATGCGCCCGTGCACGACTGCCAGGAAGTTCTCGGTTTCCTCCAGCCCCGTGCATCCGCTAAGAGCTGTCCCGTAAATGATCCTTTAGCGGGTGCGGAGGCGGACGTGCGGTGTGCGACCTGCTCGCCTATCCGGCTAGGGCGAGGTTGTGCAGGCGGGCGATGCCGCGCATGGCGTCATGGACGCCGTCTTCCTTGAGGCGGCAGTCGCGCAGGATCTTCCAGGTCTTCATTCGGGCGAAGACGTGCTCGACGCGGGCGCGGACCTGCGTGTGGGACGTGTTGTGCGCCTGCTTCCAGTCGGGAAGTTCTTCGCCCTGGCGGCGGCGGCGGTGGGGCATGACGAGTCCGGTGCCCGGGTAGCCGCCGTCGGCGATCGTCATGGTCTTGCCGACGGCGGCCTTGGCGCCGGATTCCTCCCACGCCTTGCAGTCGTTGCGGTTTCCGGCGAGGGGCCGGCCGACCACGACGACGAGCCGGGTGTCGGCGTCGATGACAACCTGGTGGTTGGTGGAGTACCGGTAGTTCTTCGACTGCGCGGCGACCGTATGGTCGCGGGTGGGCACCAGGGTGCCGTCCACGATGAGCACGGTGTCCTTGGTGAACCGCTTGCGGGGCTGGAGCGCGAGCATCGGCCCGAGGTGGTCGATGATGCGGTCCGCTGCCGACTTGGACACTCCGAACAGCGGGGCGAGCTGGCGCATCGTCAAGTTCGTGCGCCAGTAAGCCGTAACCAGCAGTGCCCGATCCTCCAGCGGAAGGCTCCACGGCCGGCCCTTGCGGACCACATCAGCACCCTTCCGCCGCAGCGCGGTCACCAGCCTGCCGAACAGGCGCGGGCTCAACCCGGTGAACGGGGCTATCCAAGACGGCTCCGACGCCGTGATCACACCAGCCACCACGAGATCATCTCACCCTCGATTGGGCGCTTCAGGAGGCGGCCTTCGCCCGTCTGAGGCACTCAGCCCTCGAGCCGAATGGCAACCTCGCGCAAGGCATGGGACTCGGCGACGCGGATACGCGTGCGGACCAGTGTCCGCATCATCGCCGCGCCTGCCACCACAGCGCAGAGATGCAGCACCACCGCGACGGTGAGACTCTCCGGCGGCGTGACTTCGGCCGGATCCGCCAGCGCCACATACAGCATGAGGGGCAGCTTCCAGGCGCTCCATGCGAACAGTGAGCCTGATCCGACCCACCCGAATGTCAGCGGGAGCCAGCGCGGCAACCCGGCAGGACGCGCCTGGGCGACCGTCCAGATGCCAGCGGATCCGGCGAGTGCCCAGAACCCCCATACAGCGGCCAGCACGTGCCAGTCGGTGTTCCGCTGGGCCGGGTGGGCGATTCCCAGAGTGCCTCCGGCCGCCCAGTAGAGCCAGACCAGACCGACTACGGCACCGACGAAAGCCGCCCACGGCGGCACCGTACGCGGCCCGTCACCGACGCATCCGATGAACGCATCCGGCCAGCGGCGCCGCAGATACGCCGGGACGGCGAGAGCCAGCCCCAGCCCCATCCCCACGAAGCTGAACTCGACCAGTACGCCCTCCCAGACTGGCATGGCCGGGTCGTCACCGCCGCCGCCCTGCGAGTCACCGCCCACATTCAGGAGCGCACTGAACAGACCGAAAGGCAGCACCGAGACGAGGAACCCCGACCCCACCCAGGAACAGAAGGCGACCAGCGGCCCCGGTATCCGCATCCCCCACGGCCGAACCAGCGCGAGCGCCAGAGCAATCCCGATCACCGCCATACCGACCGTGACGGTGTTGAGCACCACCCACTCCGCCAAGCCGAACCCATTGCCGATCGGCAGCACCCCCACGAGAGAGCCGACCACCCACGAGACTTTAATCAGCAAGTACGGCGACAGCTCCAGAGCCGCCCCGTACGCCGCGTTCCGCCCGACCCGATCCCAGCGATCCACCCGAACTCCCTTCCATCAGCAGGAATCCCAGCCTCCGGCCTTACCGGCCCGGCCACGTCCCCCGCCGGACGTATCCGCCTCCCCCACCCGGGGGAGGCGGGCGGGTGGCAACTGAGTACCGAAGGACCACCACGGCGAGTCCTCCCGCACAGTGCGGTGCGCGAGCCCCACGAGGAGTGCAACGTCGCCACGTGAAGGGACCGAGCGCACGACTCGCCAACTCGAGAGGCACTCAGCCACCTCGCCCTAACCATCAGTTACGGGACAGCTCTTAGGCCAGCAGAAGCTGGGCGTCCTGCCGGACTGTTTCCCCCGCACCAGCACGCCGGGTCCACGCCTTGGCGGCCGACAGCCGATCAGCAGGTCGAGTTGGTCTGCTTGCCGACCGCTTCCGTAGGCGCCTGAGCTCGGTGTGTATTTCTACTCCAGCAGCTTTTTCCTGGTGCAGTAACTTGCCAACGCCCCCTGGGAATGACCAGCTGCCGCAGAGCAGGACAACCGGAGGATCATCCATGCCCCGAGTGGCGCCGTACCTCGCAGTAGCCGACGTGCTGCGCGCACGGATTTTCGCGGGAGAGTGGGAGATCGGGGAGCGCCTGCCGTCCCGGGCACGGCTCGCCGTGGAGTACGGGGTCGGACGCAACGTCATGCAGAGGGCCATGGACCGTTTGATCATCGACGGTCTCCTCGAAGGACGCGCCGGCTCGGGCACCTACGTCCGCATGCCGCGAGAGCGCCTGCGGCTGGTCCGCTCGCGGCACCGCGAACGCCGGGAGGGCTCCCCTCCCTGGCAGGACAGGAGGGAGCGGGGCAGGGCCGACGCCTGGGATTCACACAGTCAGGTGCGCGTCCCCGCACCCGAGCCAATCGCCGAGCGGCTCGCCATCAGCCCCGGGGACCTCTGTGTCAATACGCATTACGAGTTCCTCGCCGGCGGGCAACCTGTCCAGCTTTCCGAATCCTGGGAGCCGATGGCTATCACGGACGGAACGCCAATTGTGCTGCCCGAGATGGGACCCCTGGCGGGAAAGGGGGTGGTCGAGCGCATGCGCTCCATTGGCGTGGTCATCTCGACTGTGGTCGAGGTGCCGCGCCCGGCTCGTGCCACCCAGGTTCAGGCGAACCTTCTGGGGATCAGCGTGGGGGACCTCGTGCTGCAGATCGAGCGGACCATCTTCGACACGGACGGACGTCCGGTGGAAACGGCCGACATGGTCATTCCGGACGTGCGCCGGGAAGTGGTCTACGAGTTCGGAGTCGGCCGACTGTAGTCGTTGAAGCCATTTAGAGAGACATCGAAAATTCGACAGTAGGGTATTCCATGCAAAAATCCTCCCGACTTGGCCTCTTAGCTAATCGGGACTTCGGGCGATTGTTTGCTGCCACTGCGCTCGGCCAGTTGGGCGACCGCGTCATCTTTCTGGCCTTGCCTCTGGTTGCCATCGCGGCATTGCATGCCGACGAGTTCCAGGTGGGCTTACTGACTGCGATGATTTCGGCAGGATCGCTCCTGGTCGGGTTGCCGGCAGGCGCGTGGGTGGACCGCATGCGGAAGCAATCGGTGATGATCAGTACTGATCTTGCCCGCGCGCTGTTCCTCTTGGCGGTTCCGGTGGCGTGGTGGGCGGGCCTTCTCACCATCTGGTGGCTCTATGCAGTCGCCTTGATTCACGGAGTCCTGACTGTCTTCTTCGATGTTGCATACGTCAGCTATCTCCCGCATTTGGTGGGACGCAGCAATCTCGTGGAAGGAAACTCAAAACTGTCGGCCATACGCTCGGTGACCAGTATCAGCGGGCCGACGGTGGCGGGACCGCTGGTCGGCCTGGTTGGAGCTCCTGCAACGCTTTTGGCGAGTTCGGCCGGGATGGCTATGTCGGGACTGCTCGCGATCACCATCCGGAAACGCGAAAAGAAGCCTGAGGTGAGTGAACACCCTCAATTGGCCCGAGAGATCAAGGAGGGGCTGAAGTTCGCCATCAAGTACCCCACTCTCCGTGCGATCATGCTAGCGGATGCGATATTCAACCTCTTCCTGGTCATGTATCAGACCATGTTGCTGGTCTTTTTGGAGCGAGAGATAGGACTCCAGTCCTTTGGTATCGGCCTCATTCTGTCGGGAATGGGTTGTGGTGCCTTGCTGGGCGCACTGGTGGCCACCAGGGTCTCCAAGCGAGTCGGGCAAGGTCCGGTCATCTGGCTCGCGTCTCTGGTTACCTGCCCGTTGACCGTGCTCATGCCGTTAGCGCGAACGGGTTGGAGCGTGTATGTGGCTGCGATCGGGCTCGCGGCTCTGTCACTGGGGGGAGTCGTCCGCGTGGTGGCTCAGTCAAGCTTCCAACAGGCCCTGACGCCGGATCGGCTTCTGGGTCGGATGAGCGCAACAGCTCGATTTGTTTCCTGGGGTGGCATTCCTCTCGGTGGGCTTTTGAGTGGAGTCTCGGGCTCTGTGTTCGGGGCAACAGGCACTTTGTGGATTGGCGCAGCCGGTATGACGCTGAGTGTCCTTCCCAACTTCCTGTCACCGCTTCGCACAATGCGCACGTTGCCAACGGAGAGGCCCCCCGAGTTCGCGCGTTGAGGCGTCGCAGATGGCTGACAAACAAGTGCGTACGTATGACCTGTAGGGCTCTGGCCGATGCAGTCGTCTCAATCGGCAGGCGCATCGGTGGCGCGATTCATGGTGGCTCGGCTGACGTCGGCCTCCCGCCAAAGGCCGGGTTGGTCGTTGTGCTGGTTACCCCTCGGGAGCGGGGGCTGGAGAACCCGCCACCAGCGCCTCTACCTGGGGCCGCAGCGTGGGCTCTGCGCACAACGCGAAGTGATCGGTCCGCCGCAGGTCGAACATCCCCCGCAGGCCATGCCGCCGCGCGTGCGCGACCAGATCGTTGAAATGCGTCTCGAAGCGCGTGGAGAAATGGATCCGCACCGGGCCCCCGCACACCGACCGCAGCCGCTCGCACCGGCGCACGAACCGCTCGTAGGATCCCACCTCCTCCGCGTCCTCCCACACCTCGCCCGCGTGCCGGCACACCTGCGCTAGGTCCTTCCCGACGATCCGGTGCAGGTAATCGCAGAAGTTCGCGAAGGCGTCCAGGTCCCGGGTCCCCGCCACGATCCCGCGCAACGCCGCCGCCGGATCGGACAGGTCCAACCCGGCCAGGGCCCGGGTGACGGGGAGAGTGGACCGGTTCATGTTCGGATCCAACAGCAACACCCCCGCGAGCGCGGGCCGCTGCTCCGGACGCTCCGCCCACCGCTCGGCGAGGCGCAGCACCGTGTCGGCCCCGTATGAGAACCCCACGAGCACGAGCCGCTTGCCGGGGTGGCGCCGGGCGAGGGCCCTGATGGCGCCCGCGATCAACTCGGTGTGCGTGGCCAGGCCGATTGGCCGGTAGCGCGCGTCCCGCGCCTCCTCCGGATGGTGACCGAACGCCGTCAACGCGACGGTGTGCGGCCGGGCCGAGGCCATGTACGGGCGGAACTCCGAGGCGTCCGTGGCCAGACCGTGCAGCAGGACCACCAGGTCACGCGAAGTCGTGGCCCGCTCCAGGTAGCGCAGTCGGCGCCCAAAGACCATGTGGTCCGCCGGCAGGTCCACGTCGAAGTCGTCGGCACTGATCTCGAAGGAACCCTCGACCACCACCGGCCCCGCTTCCCGACCGCCCGAACCCGCCCTGCTGCCGCCCCACCACCCGAGGCCGAAACCGGCGCCCGCGGCGAGGAGCGCGGAACCGGCCGGCGCGACGGCATGCGCCCCGACCCAGGCGAGCACGGCGCGGGCCTCATCGGCGTAGATCCCGATCAGGATCCCCAGCGTGCCCCCGACCCCGGCCAGGGCCGCACGCACCCGGGTCACCATGCCCGTGGTGGGTCCCGGTCCTGGAGCTGTCATCCCGTGCCCCGCGGCCCCGCCGACGCCCGCACCCCTGTCCGTTTCCGCACCCCGTCACCCCGTCCTCCGCGCCGCAGCCCCCGTCGCAACGGTGTTCGCTCCCCTTACCCCTGGGGCAGGCGGGCGAAGCCCTTCCGGTTACGGGGGCCTCAGGCAGGCAGGTTGGCCCGGCCAGACCAGCAGGAGGGTGTCGGTCTCCGCCGGGCGTTCCTGCTGGATCGAGTGCTGTGACCGGAAAGGTTCACCGGGTCGCGACGCCCGGCACGGCGCCTCGCCGCCTTGTCGGGCAACGGAAGTACGCCCAGTACGAGCCGTGGCACTCCGTCTTGCGATGCACCACACCGGACGCCGCGACCCGGCAAACTTTCCCGATCACGGCCGCCGTAAGCGGTGGCCGGCCGGGCAGGTCCCGGACGCAGGGCCGTCGTCCCGGGTCGGGGGCGTCGGGGTCAGTGCGCCGACTGCAGGTCCTCCAGTTCGGCCGCGAACAGCTGGGCGGGGTCGAAGCCCATTCCGGTGAAGTGGCCCGCGAGTTCCAGCGAGAGGACACCGTGTAGCCGGGTCCAGAAGATCAGGGCCCGGTGGAGGGTGGAGGCTGGGGCCGGATGCCCCTGCGCCCACTGCCGGTGGCCTTCGAGGTGCGTGGCGAAGGGCGCGGCGGGACCGTCCGAGGGCAGTGCGGCGCAGGCATCGAGCAGGGTCGCCATGATCTCGGAGGCGATCGCGGTGACGTCGTCGGGTGCCTGGTAGCCGGGGACGGGGGTGCCGTAGACGAGGAAGTACCGCTGCGGGTCCTCCAGTGCCCAGCCGCGCAGGGCGTGCGCCAGTGCGGCCAGGTCGGCGCCGGCACCGGATTCGTCACCGGACCCGGCGGCCGCGCGGAAGGTATCGGCCAGGCTGCGGTACGCGTCCCTGATCAGCTCGGTGATCAGGTCATCGCGGCTGGCGAAGTACCGGTAGAGCGCGGGCCCGCTCATGCCCATCTGCTTGGCGATCGCGTTGAGGGAGAGCGCGGTCGCCCCTGCCGTGGCGATCTGCTCCCACGCCCGTTCCTTGACCTCCGCGCGCACCTGGACGCGGTAGCGCTCACGCGGGGTCGTCGTGCCGGTCTCCGCCATGGCCTGCCACCCTCCTCAACACTCATTGGGATAGATGTTCAAGATTTAGTTAGAACCTATCACGGATCCTCTTGACGGCACCCTGCGAAAAGAGTTACAACTTCTAACGAACGAGAAACCCGCTAACGAACACAGATCGCACCCGCACCGGAGGTCGCCATGAACATGAACACCGAGGAACTCGTCGAGATCGTCCTGCCGGGCAAGGTCGAGCCCGAGGGCCTGGAGATCCGGCACGGAGCCGTCCCCGTCCCGGGCACGGGCCAGGTCGTGATCCGGATGGAGGCCACCGGCGTCTCCTTCGCCGAGCAGCAGATGCGGCGCGGCCGCTACTACGACCAGCCGGCGTTCCCCTTCGTGCCCGGCTACGACGTGGTCGGCACGATCGTGACGACGGGCGACGGCGTCGAGCCCGGCCTGGCCGGCATGCGGGTGGCCGCGCTGGTCAAGGTCGGCGGCTGGGCCAGCCACGTCCTCGTCGACGCCGCCGATGTCGTACCGGTGCCCGAGGGGGTCGGCGCGGCCGAGGCGGAGACCGTGGTGGTCAACGGGATCACCGCCTGGCAGATGCTGCACCGCAAGGCCCACGTCAAGGCCGGCCAGACCGTCCTGGTGCACGGCGCCAACGGCGGCGTCGGCACGGTCCTCGTCCAGCTCGCCCTCGCCGCCGGCGCGAAGGTGATCGGCACCGCCTCCGCCCGCCACCACGCCGCTCTGCGGGCCAAGGGCGTGATCCCCGTCGACTACCGCACCGAAGACGTCCCCCAGCGCGTCCGCGAGCTCGCCCCCGGCGGCGTGGACGCCGTCTTCGACCACGTCGGCGGCCGAAGCGCGGTCGACTCGTGGCACCTGCTCGCACCCGGCGGCACGCTCGTCTCGTACGGCAGCGCCTCCACCCGGGACGACGAGGGCTCGGGTTCGTGGCCTGTACTGAAGCTGCTCGGCCGGGTGTGGCTGTGGAACACGCTGCCCAACCGCCGCCGCGCCTATTTCTTCAACGTCTGGGCCGGCCGCGCCTACGCCAAGAACCGGTTCCGGACCCGGTTGAGCGCCGACCTCACCCAGGTCTTCGCGGCCCTCAAGCGCGGCGACATCACTGCCCAGATCGCCGCCGAGCTCCCCCTCGCCCGCATCGCCGACGCCATGCGGCTCGCCGAGTCCGGCACCGTCGCCGGAAAGGTCGTGCTGAACCCGTAGCGCACCCGCCCGTCGCCACTGCTCGCACGCTCCCTTCCTTCCCCCTCCCCCTACCGGAAACGCGAGGCAATGCCATGACCGCCACCCACACCACCCTTCGCTACCGCGCACGGCTGCTCATCCCCGCCGCGATCGCCGCCCTGGCCCTCACGTCCACGAGTGCCGTCGCGCACACCTCGCCGACCACCGCGGCCGATCGGACGGTCGCCGCCCAAGACCACCGCGAGGGTGCGAAGAAGCCGAAGGCGATGCTCGACGCATGGCTCGACCTCTGGAACGGCGATTCCGCCCGGGCGCCGGGCATCATCTCTCCCGACTTCCGGGTCCACGCCGCACTCCTGGACGGCGGAGACGGCAGCTCCATCAGAGGCGTCGACGGCCTGGTCGCCTGGATCGGCCAGACCCGCGCGGCCTTCCCTGACCTGCGCTTCACCCTGCAGGTCGACCCGCTGGTCGACGGCCGCTACGCGTCCGTCCGCTGGACGGCCACCGGCACCTACGCCGGCGGCTTCCCCGGCGCCAGGGCCGAGCCCGGGACCCGGGTCACCTTCACCGGCACCGACACCCTCCGCATGCGAGACGGCAAGTTCGTCGAGTACTGGCTCAACTCCGACACCCTGCAACTGCTCACCCAGCTCCAGGCACTCTGAACCACGCACCGGACCCCGAGCCGCCGCCCTCCTCCTCAAGTCCTCAAGGCGCCGCACCGAGCGCGAGGAACTCGGCAACTGTGCCTCGCGTAGGCCGGATAAGCCACAGGCGGGACTCGTGGTGTAGCCGACGGGGCGGTGTGCCGCGTCTGCGGTACCGGGGACGGGCGGGACGCGGGATAATCGGGTCCATGGTCACGCTCTCCTCCAGCAGCGCGGCGCCTTCGGCCGCCGAGGTACTGCACGCCCGGTACGCGGGCCGGCTGCCCGCCTCGCTGGAGAAACTCGCAGGTCCGCGGAACGGCGTGGTCGAGCTGCCGCTGCACGTGGCCTGGTCCGGACTGCGGGCCTACGACCTGGACCGCCCGCGCCTTCGCATGGGCCTGTACCGCACCGTCCTGGCAGAAGGGCAGCACGAAGACCTCGTGACCCTGCTGAACCGCGACCTCCTCCTGGCCCAGTGGCCGATCCTGCGCACCCTGGTCAGCAGGCATGTGCGGCAGGTCTGGGAGGAAGCGTTCCCCGAGCTCGCGAGCGCGAGGTCCGCCGCGGCGTGAAGCTGAGCGACCTGCACCAGCGGCTGCTGGCCGCCGTTCTCGACATCGGCGCCCCGTACCCACTAGTGATCACGGGTGGGTACGCCGTCCAGGCCCACGGCCTCGTCGAGCGGCTCAGCCAGGACCTCGACGTCGCCACCGAGAACCCGGCTCCGATGGCGGAGATCGTCACGAGCCTGGAGCAGGGCCTGGCCGCACGGGGCTGGCAGGTCCGCGTGATCGACGTGGACGCGCTGTCGGCCCGCCTGATGGCCGCCGACCCCGACACCGGCGAGGAGTGCGAGGTGGACATCCTCAAGGAACACTTCTGGACGCCCCCCGCCCAGACCGAGTACGGGCCGGTCCTCGCCTTCGACTCCGTCATCGGCACCAAGGTCCGCGCCCTGGCCGACCGCGGCGCCGTACGCGACCTCATCGACGTACACGCGGCCTCACGCCACCGCACCACCAACGAGCTGGAGCGCCTCGGCAGGCGACATGGCCGCGACGAGTTCCGTCTCCACGACCTCCGCGACCGCCTCTCCGGCGCGGACTGGGCCGATGACGAGGAGTTCGCCGCCTACGGCCTCACCGAGGACGCTACGGCGGAGCTGCGCGCCTGGGCCCAGCGGTGGGTGAGCGACCTCGACCGGCGCCTGCACGACGACGGCGACGAGGCCTGACGTCCCGGATGCGTGGCACGGCGTTCAGTGCCGGCTCGGTGCGCGGTGCAGGAACTCCAGGCGGTGCTGGGCGAGCTGCAGGTGCCGGGGATCGAGGGCCGGCAGTACGCGCAGGAGGCGGATGAGGTCGGGCCCCGTGTCGAGGGCCGCGTCCGGGTCCTTGAGCTGGGTCCAGCAGTAGAGCGCGCCGGCGGCTGCGGCATGCACCTCGGCGGCGTCCGGGGCGTGGCAGCCCAGACGGGTGCGGGCCGCGCTGGACCACAGCTGGGTCGCGAGCCGGAAGTCGCCCGCCATCCGGGCGAGGTCGGCCCGGATCTCCACCCAGTGCAGCGCCTCGGTCGACGAGGAACCGTGCGTCTGATGGATGTACTGCTCCCACGCCTGCGCGAGCATCGCTGCCTCGGAGTGCCGGCCTGCGGTGGCCAGGGCGTGGATGTGCGGTCGCGGATCGTCGATCGGGGCGGTGGGTGGGGTGTGCTGCGGCTGCGGCTGTCCGCGCTGGAGTTCATCACCCGGAAGGGGGACGGGTTGGGTCGGTTCGGCGCCGGGGCTGCCGTGCCCAGGCGCCGACCGCGCGGACACGCCTGAAGCCGCTCCGGGCGTGGTCGTTACGCCGCTGAGCTCGCGGGCGCCGGGAAGGACCAGGACGCCGGGCGGCAGGGTGGCGGCGCCCACCGCGAGGGCATGCAGCTGCAGGTTGGTGGGCCGGGTGGGGCTGGCCCGGAGCTGGTCGATCCAGGCCCGGGTGTAGCTGCTCACGACCGGGCCCAGGCCGTTCCATCCGGGCGGGCAGACGACGCCGTACACCTCCGCGGACGGGGAGGCGGGCAGGCTGCCGTACTCCTGGAGCAGCGGCCACGCCGCCTTGTCCGCCACGAGATCGAGCAGCACCGTGGTCAGCCCGGGCGGACGGTCACGCAGCTCCGCGCCCAGCCACTCCCAGGGCAGCGCCGTGTAGCGCACCGTGGCGGCCGTCGTCCCCGCGAGCGCCAGATGCATGCGGCTGCCCCGCCGGTCGGCCGTCAGCCGGCCCGTGAGGTAGACCAGCAGCGGACCCGGCGTTGCCGCCGCCGCCCGCAGGCGCGTCAGCACCGTGTTCGGATCCCGTGCCCCGTCCAGGTACGTCGTGTCACAGGCGACATCGCTGTTCAGCACCGCTGACACCGGCACGACGCCCATCGCGGCCAAGTTGGCGCTCGGCGCCACCTGGACACCTCGGCGCCTCACGGCGATGTCCCCCGCTATGAGGAGCACATGGCCCCGCTGCTGTTCCAGCCCGATGCTGCGCATGAACAGACGGTACTCACTGGGTCCGGTGGAACTGTTACCCACTGACGTCTGCTCCGCGTCCGGCGGCACGGGCCAGCGCCCGTTCCCCTCCCGGCGGGAGCCGGCCAACTGCTGTCCGAGGGGCCGCGCAAGTCCCTGATGGGGTGCTGCGCCGCCGCGGCCACTCGAACGTGTGAGTTCAAACGTGCCCATGCCCGAGGGGACTGGCTTGGACAACGATCCCGCAATCACGTTCGAAGTTTTCGCCCTCCCGGGGCCGTTACGGCACCCAGGGGTGGCGGGTTGTTCGAGCACTGCTCGGTTCCGGCGTCCTGGGAGGACCTTTGCCGACAACGCTCACCCCCCGCACAACCCCGGTCCCAGTCGAACAGAACGCCTCGGAACCTGTTCTCCGCGGACCTGGTTACCGGCCCCTCACCAGCGTCGTCCTGGTTGCGCTTCGCCCCGACGGCAGGACGGCTCTGGTGCGTCACGCCTCCGGCGTCGACCGGGGCCGGCTGGCCCTCGTCGGGGGGCGGCTGGAGGCAGCGGAATGGCTGGACACGGCGGTGCGCCGTGAGGCCCTCCAGAGCCTCGGCATCCGTGTGGAGTCGCAGGACATCGAGTTCGCGGGCCTGCTGCATCACCGATGCGAGTCGGGCGCGGGCCGGCTGTGCGCCATCTCCCCCGCACAGCGCTGGGCGGGGGAGCCACGGAACGCCGCGCCCGGTCTGCACAGCGAGGTGGTGTGGGCGGATCCCGGCGGTCTGCCGGCCGACTGCCATCCCCTGGCCCATGCCGTCCTCGACCAGTACGTCGCGGGCACCCTCTACAGCACCGCCGCGTTCCCCTCGGACCGGCCGGGAGCAACGCGGACCGGAGGGCCTGCGTGAACACGCTGCCTGACGCCCGGTCTTCATCACAGGAGCCGGCAGCGGAGGTGTCGTCGCTGTGGCGCCACCGTGCGTTCCGCCTGTACCTCGCAGGTGAGGCGGCATCGGTCGCGGGATCGTCCCTGAGCATCGTGGTCATCCCGCTCCTGGCGGTGATCGAGCTGGAGGCCTCCACCGGCCAGGTGGCGCTGCTGGCTGTGGTCGGTCAGTTGCCCCCGCTGCTGTTCGCCTTGTACGCGGGGGTGATCGCCGAGCGCAGGCCCAAGCGGATGGTGATGATCTGCGGTGACCTGGTGAGCGCCTGCGCGGTGCTGTCCCTGCCGCTCGGCGCCGCTTCAGGAGCGTTGACCATGGGCCAGCTCATGGTCGTCGCCGTGGTGAACGCGACAGCGACGATGATGCACGACGCCGCGGCGATCAGCATCGTGCCGGCGCTGGTGGACCGTTCCCTGATCCAGAAGGGCAACAGCCGCATCGGGGCGCTCTTCGCCATCGCCGCAGTGTGCGGCACACAGCTCGGGGCGGCGCTCGCCGGTCTGGTCGGGACAGCCCGGGCCCTGCTCGTGGACGTGCTCTCGTACCTGATCAGTGCCTGGTGCACCGCCCGGATCAAGAAGGACGAGGTCTCCGAGGTTCCCGTTGCGGATCACAGGACCGGCTGCCTGAGCGAGGAGATCCGCGAGGGCATGCACTACGTCTTCGCTGACGTCACCCTGCGCACGCTGACCCTGGTCAACGCCACTACCTCGCTCGGCCTCGGCCTGCTCAATACCCTGTGGGCGCTGTACCTGCTGCGCGAACTGGCCATGCCGGCGGGCGTCTTCGGCGCGGTGATGGGTCTGGGCGCGCTCGGCGCCGCCGCGGGGTCCCTGCTCGCACCGGCCATGACGCGACGGTACGGTCCCGGCCCGATGATGCTCGCGGCCCTGATGGTCACGCCCGCGGTCCAGCTTCCGCTGCTCCTCGCCCGCCGCGGTTTCGGATGGCAGATCGCCGTCGCGGTCGCGCTCTTCGTGCAGCTGTGCTGCGCGGGCATGGCCGGCACGACGCAGCGTTCCATCCGTCAATGTGTCGCGGCCGCCGGCATGCAGGCCCGTATGCAGGCGGTCTCCACGTGGCTGACCGCCGGTTCCCGCCCGCTGGCGGCCGTCATCGCCGGTGGGATCGGAAGCCGGTTCGGCGTACGGACCGCCCTCGCGGTCGGCGCGCTCGCTCTGGTCGTCCCCTGCACAGTCTTGTACTTCTCTCCCGTCCGCACGCTGCGGTCCATGCCCGCTCCTGCCCCCGCCGCGCCCCTGCCTGCCCCGGCCGACAGCCGCCCGGACGAGGTGGTACCCGCGACGCCGCCGGACAACGGCGGAACACGGCGCGGTGGCGCGGGCGCGGGAGGCGGGGCATGAGCGCTGTTTTGAACGTCGTCGGGGTCCACCTGCATCTGGAAGACCCGGAGGGACGGGTCCTCCTGGGGCTGCGCCACCCCGACTCCGCGTACGCAGGCGACACCCACCACTATCTGGCGGGCCACTGCGAGCAGGAGGCAGCCAGCGCCGGTCTGGTCAGGGAAGCGTGGGAGGAAGCCGGGCTGAGGATCGACCCGGGCGACCTCGTGCTCGCGCACCTCGTCCATGTGATCGACGAGCCCGGCACCCGTCCCAGGCTGCAGCTCGTGTTCCGGGCGCGGCGGTGGAGCGGTACCCCGCGGGTGCGGGAGCCGGACAAGTGCCTGTCCTGGGGTTGGTGGAGCCCGCACGCCCTGCCCGAGCCGATCGTCCCCTACACGAAGGCCTCGATCGAAGGCATCCAGGCCGGGCGCCTCTACACCGAGATGGGCTGGGGCTGAGGTGGTGCGGCGCAGCGCGGCGTACGCAGGCGCCGGTGGCCGGAAGTCGGCCTGGCGCACCTCCGCGAAGACCGGCGTCCTTGAACCCTTCACCACCACACGGAGGAGTAGCTCACTTGGGGTATGTCAGGCAGGACGAATGGCACGAGCACTACGCCGCTGGGAAGGGCTTCCGGCCGCTCGGGGAGACGGAACGGGCCCTGCTCACGGAGCACGTCCCCGCCCCGGAGGGCGGGCGGGCCCTGGAACTGGGGTGCGGGACCGGGGAACTCGCCGTGTTCCTGGCCGGCCTCGGCTATCAGGTGGACGCCGTGGACTACGCCGCGAGCGCCGTCGACCGAGCGCGCGCCGAGCACGCGGGAGCCGGCCGCGTGCGGTGGCTGGAGCTGGATATCGAGACGGGCGATGCTGCCGGGCTGAGCGACGAGGGCTACGACGTGATCACCCTGCGGCTGGTCTATTCCTTCCTGCGGGACCGCACCAGGATCCTCCACGGGCTCGGCGAGCGGCTGCGGCCCGGTGGCACGGTCGTGGTGATCACGCCGCTGAAGGAGAACACCCCGGAGGAGCGACGCGACATCGCGCTCGGCGAGGCGGAGATCGGCCTGCTCACCTCCGGCTGGGAGCATGCCGGGCGGTTGCCTGCCGATGAGCTGGCGATGCTGGTCCTGCGCGGGCCCTGCCACGCGCACACCACGGCCGCGGAGAAGGGCCCCACCACCGGGCACGCGCTGACCGGCGTGTACGCGATGGTCACCGACCCTGCGGGCCGTGTTCTGCTGGGCCGCTCCACCCGCGGGATGTGGGAGCTGCCCGGAGGGAAGAACGCCGCCGGCGAGGGATTCGAGGCCGCGGCCGTACGCGAACTCGCCGAGGAGACCGGCCTCCTCGCCGCGGAGTCCGACGCGCATCTGCTGACCGTGCTCCTGGACGACGCCCAGGGCCTGCCCCGTCTGACCGCGGTCGTCCGCATCGCCGCCTGGAGCGGAGAGCCGGCCAACCGGGAGCCGATGCTGTTCGAACGCTGGGAGTGGCACGACCCCGACTCCCTGGCCTGCCTGGGCCCCGTTTTCACCCCAACTGCCCTGGCCCTGAACGCCGTGTGGCCCGGCATCATCAGGAACCTGCCGCCCGTGCGTGCCTATGAGGCCACGAGCGGGGCCGCGCCGGCCCACCGCCTTGAACGCCACGGCGGCCGTGCCCATGGAGGGCCCCCTCTCATCTCCCTGGAGAACCCGTGACCGTGCCGAGCCTGATGGGCGTCTTCGCCCACCCCGACGACGAATCCCTGGCGGCCGGCGGAGTCCTGGCCCAGCATGCCGCAGCCGGCGCCCACACAGCCGTCGTTACCGTCACCTGGTCCCCCGACAGCCACCGCGCCGGCGAACTCGCCGAAGCCCTGCGCATCCTCGGGGCCGGGGAACCCCGCATGCTCGGCTACGCCGATCACCGGATTCCGTCCTCGGCGCCCGGCCAACCGCGGCTCTGCGACGCCCCGCTCGACGAGGCCGTCGAACGCGTCGTCGCCCACCTGCGCGCCTTCCACCCGGACATCGTGCTCACCCACGACGCCTACGGATCCTCCGGCCACCCCGATCACATCCGAACCCACCAGGTCGTCCTCCTGGCCGTACATGCCGCCGGGCTCGAGGACCTCTACCCGCAAGCCGGCCCTCCATGGCAACCGAGCGCCCTCTGCCTTTCCGCACACCCCCACTCGGGAGCCCGCGACCTGGGCGACCTGGTCGCGGGCGTGGGCAAGCGTCTGCGCACCGTCCCCGACGACATGATCACCGCGACCATCGATGTCCGCCCCTGGATCGCACAGAAGTGGGCCGCCATCCATGCGCACCAGTCCGAAGCGGCCCGGGCCCGCTCCCTCCCCGGCCTGCTGTCCGGGCTCCCGGCCAGGGCCCGGGAAAGGATCCTGGCCACCGAGTGGTTCATCCGCCACGAACTCACCCCCACACCCGGAGGCCCGCGAGAACTGACCGCTTGACATCGAAGTCGACTTCGGGGCCGGACCCGAGGCAGAGGAGGCTGAGGCGCGGGAGCACCGGGGTGGAACAGCCGCGGGTTCGGAGGTGTCAGAGCTCGCCGCGGTGCCGGTGCTTGTCGGACGCGTGGTCGCGTCGGGGGGTGAGTCCGGGGGTGCGGGACCGGTCACCGAGGTGGGTGCGGTACAGGTCACGGAGGTAGGGGACTCCCTTCTTGGCCGCGAGGGCGACCATCACCGGGTACACCTGGGGCTGGGTGAGCAAGTCGATGGCGCTGTTGGAGACCGTGTCGAAGGGGACGTGTTCCAGCACCTTGTACAGCCCCACGAGGGCTCCGCCCGGCAGGATGACGAGCGCTCCCTTCGCGGCGGCTTCGCGCAGAACCTCGAGTGCGCGCTGTGCCTGTGTCTTGACCGTCGATCCCGGCCGCTCCAGCAGGTCGCCGGCTGCTGCCGCCGGGACCTGGAAGGCCTTGTGGACGACAAGGGCCTCCTGCTGCCGGACGGGCAGCCGGGAGAGCGCGGAGTACAGGACGACCTTGTCGATGAGCGCCTGGGCCGGGTCCGCGGTCGCGCCGCGGCCGGAGTCCTCGAGGAGGACGGGGGAGGCGTGCCTGATCGTGATGGTGAAGCCGTCCGTGGTCACGATGCGGTAGGCCGCGCACTTCTTGTAGACCTTGTTGCGGGCCGTGCGCCAGATCGCCCGCTCCGGGCGGTCCCAGCGCCGGAAGCACCGGTGCGCAGTGATCATCGTCTCCTGAGCGATGTCCTCCGCGACCTGCCGGAAGTCCTCGTTGTCCGGCAGGAGTCCCTCGAGCCTGTCCAGGCAGTAGTTGCGCACCCGTGGCTGGTAGAGCAGGAAGAACCGGTCCCAGTCGTCCAGGTACCGCATGCACCGGCCGCACCAGCGTGACGGGCCGAGGTACTCCGCCGTGCCGTCTCCGGCACGGGCCTGAGAATCCAGCAGGTCGACGGGGGCGGCGCAGTTCAGGCAGGGCGTGGCCAGGGGTGTCAGGTTCGTCATCTCGGTTCTCCTCACGACCGCCCCGTGTGGGTCGGTCGCAGCAGGTGAGGCAAACAGAACCCGATTTGGACGGGGCCGGAGAGAAGAACTTCAAAAGATCTTGGTCTGGTAGCCCGCGCCGGTCGGGAGTTCACGGAACGGCCCTTCGCACCCGTACGTCAGAACGGAATGACGCACCGGCGTGCGAAGAAATGGCAGAAGTGCTTGTTACAGAGGCCTTAATCCATTCGGCGCACCGCTCGCAGCGCGGCGTGAGTGGCCGGCCTGCCTGGGCGGACGCCCCGGGCCCCGATGCCGCACAGGCCGTCTCGATCCCTCGTACGGGCACCCGTCAACGGGGCGTTGACGGGTGCCTCTTACAAGTGAGAGTTACGGACATGTCCGCATTAGGTAACACAGATCCCGGGTTGGGGTGTTTGGCGGTGCGTGGGGCCAGTGTGTGGCTCCCCGGCAGGTCGCCGGGAACCGCACGGAGTCCGTCCGGCCTGTACGAGGCCGGACCGGGCTGACTTTTCGAAGGAGTCGTCTCCATGTCTGCTTCTCCCGCCACCCGCCGTCTTCTCGCCGCGGTCCTCGCCGCCGGCGCCCTGGTCGGCGCGGCCGCCATCCCCGCCGCCGCCCACGACGACGACCGGCGCGGCCACCGTGGCCCGCACTCCTCGATCGTCATCGGCGACGTCCAGAACGACAGCCACGGTCGCGACAACCGCGCCCTGAACCGCGAATGGATCGAGGTCAAGAACACCGGCCGGCACTCGGTCGACCTGCGCGGCTTCACCCTCACCGACAAGCAGGGGAACCGTTACCGCTTCCACGGCTTCCGCCTCGACGGCCGCTCCAGCGTCAAGGTCCACACCGGCAACGGACGCGACACCCACCACGACCTCTACCAGAACCGCCGCCACCAGATCTGGGACGAGCGCGACACCGCCACCCTCCGCGACGACAGCGGCCGCGTCGTCGACACCGAGTCCTGGGGCCGCCGCGGGCACCACCACAGCCGCTAGCCCCATCCGGCAGCCACACCCACGGGGAACGTGAGCTGCCGGCAACTGAACCGGACGGCGTGCCACGGCAACCCAGCCGCGGCACGCCGCCGGGAACGGCAAGGAGTCGTGGACAGCGGAGGGAGCACTGATGTCTCGTTTCCAGGACAGTCGGCGAACCGGAAGCACCTTCACGGCACTGCTGTGCGCAGTGCTCTTGTGTCAGGCCATACTGGGCGTTTCCAGTGCCGATGCGGCCGCAGCCTCGAGACCTCGCGTCGACTGGGACGCGATCGCCCAGTGCGAGTCCGGTGGCAACTGGCGTGCCAACACGGGCAATGGGCACTACGGCGGACTGCAGTTCACCCAGTCGAGCTGGAAGGCCGCGGGTGGCCGCAGGTACGCCGCCCGGGCCGATCTGGCCACGAAGTCGGAGCAGATCGCCACTGCCAGGCGGCTGGCTGCGATCCAGGGCATGGGTGCTTGGACGTGCGCCCGCCGGTAGAGATCGACCGGTAGAGAGATCGAGCAGAGGCATCACCCGTCGCGGGGCGCGCGCTGCGCCCCGCGGCGGGTCTTCGGCGTGCCGGGAGACGGCCTGCTCACCGCCTCCCGTGGGGTGTCAGGGTGAAGGCTCCGCCCGACCTGCGGACCTCCACCGCTCCCGGGCCGCCGAAGTGGGCGGGGACCACCAGTTCCCGGATGTCCGCGGCCCGTTCGAGGATGCGGCGGCGGGTGGCCACCGCCTGCTCCGCGTCCAGGCAGAAGCAGCTGTTGCAGGCGGGGTCGAGGATCTGTACCGGGTTGTGCACGAGGTCGCCGACGAAGACCGCCCGGTCGGTGCCGGAGCTGAGGCGCAGCACGCTGGAGCCGGGGGTGTGGCCCGGTGCGGATTCCAGGGTGAGGTGCTCGTCGATGCGGTGCGTGCCATCCCACAGGACCGCCTGCCCGGACCGGTGGACGGGCGCGATGCTGTCCTCGTAGATGAGCCGGTCGTCCTGGCGCAGGCCCTTCGCGTACGCGTTGCCGGGCCCGAAGTGGAAGTCGTCGGCCGCGGGGATGAGGTACTGGGCGCGGGGGAAGGTCGGCACCCACTCCCCGTCGGCGTCACGGGTGTTCCAGCCGACGTGGTCGGCGTGGACGTGGGTGTTGACGACGGTGTCTACGTCCTCGGGCCGGATCCCGGCCCGGGCCAGGCCGTCGAGGAAGTCTCCCTGCCGGTGGTGGAAGGCCGGCGAGCCGGGCCGTTCACGTCCGTTGCCCACCCCGGTGTCGACGAGGACCGTCCGTCCGGCGCTGCGCAGGACCCAGGTCTGCAGGGCCATCACCGCCAGGTCCTGGTCCGGCTGCCAGTGGTCCGGCGCCAGCCAGTCCTCGTTGTCCTTCCACAGCTCGGCCGTGGACTGCGGAACGAGGTCGCGGGCCGGGCCGAAGGGTCCCGCCCACTCGGTGATCCGGATGACCTCGACGTCCCCCAGCACGAGGGGCTGTTCACTCTCGTTCTTCTCCATGCCCTCGACCCTACGAAGGGCCCGGTGAGCCTCTCAATACCTGTTCCGCTCAGGGGAATACGCGTGCGGCTCAGCTAGCCTGGCCGGATGGACGTGGTGAGCGACGCGATCTCGGCCGTGCGGATCGGGCGTCCCTCCTCCGACCGGTTGCGGGTGGGCGGGAGCTGGTGCACGCGGCTGGCGCCGTACGAAGGCGCCGGATTCCACATCGTGCTGGAGGGCAGTTGCTGGCTGCTTCCCGACGGCGGCTCCCCCATCGAGCTGGGCCCGGGCGACGCGGTGCTGCTGCCGCACGGCACGGGGCACGTGATGGCCGACTCCCCCGCCGACGCGGCGGCCGTGGAGCGGGCCGTGCCCTTCGAGCGGCTGGCCGCAGTGGAGCGGCGGGCCGGGGCGCCGGGGCCGGCCGGGGCGCAGGAGCTGCAGACGGCCGGGGACGGCGCGGGCGTGGTGGAGCTGCTGTGCGGCAAGTACCGGCTGGACCGCAGCCGGGCGCATCCGCTGATGGCGGAGCTGCCGGAGGTCGTGCACCTGCCGAACCGGGCGGGTGCGGCTCCCGAACTCCGTTCCGCGATCGGCCTGCTGGGCCGGGAGCTGGACGGGCTGCGGCCGGGCTCCGCCATCGCGGTCCCGGGCCTGCTCGATCTGCTGCTGGTCTACATGATCCGCTCCTGGACGGCCGAGGGCGGGACCGGGGCGTGGCCGGCCGTGCTGGGCGACCCGGTGGCGGCCGCAGCCCTGCGGGCGCTGCACGCCGACCCGGCCGCCTCGTGGTCCAACGAGCGGCTGGCCGCCGCGGCGGGGGTGTCCCGGCCCACCCTGGCCCGGCGGTTCACCGCGCTGGTGGGCCGTCCCCCGATGGCCTACCTCACCTGGTGGCGCCTGAACCTGGCCGCCGTCCGGCTCCGCGACACCGCCGACTCGCTGTCGGCCGTGGCCCGCGGGGTGGGTTACGGAAGCCCGTACGCCCTTTCGCACGCCTTCAGCCGCGAGTTCGGCACCACTCCGGGGCGCTACCGGGCGGGCTTCGACACGGGGAAGTCGAAGTAGGTGTCGGGGAAGGGTTCGTCGCGCAGGGTGTAGTGCCACCACTCCTCCGGCAGGTTCTTGAAGCCCGCGGTTTCGAGGGTGCTCTTCAGGAGCAGCCGGTTGGCCTTCTGCTCGCCCTGGATCCGGGGGTCGAGGGTGTGGGAGAGGGTGTCGAAGCAGTCGAAGCCGGTGCCCATGTCCACGGAGTTGTCCGGCGCGCGGTCCTCCTGGGCGGCGTAGCAGGGGATGAGCGGCCGGTCCGGATCGTAGGGCGGGGTGGGCCGGACGGGGAGTTTCACCAGGGTCAGGTCGAGGGTGCTGCCCCGGCTGTGGCCGGACCGCTCGGCGATGTAGCCGTCTTCGAACAGCCGGCTTTTGTCGACCTGTGGGTAGAACTCGGCCTTCATGGCCTGGTCGTCGAGGTCCTTGGCCCAGGTGACGAAGTGGTTGACGGAGCGCTGCGGCCGGTAGCAGTCGTAGACCTTGAGGGAGTAGCCCTGGCGCAGCAGGGCGCGCTGGGCGCGGTGCAGGGCTTGGGCCGCCGGCCGGGTGAGGATGCAGGTCGGCTGGAGGTAGCCGTTGATCGGCTCGCCGACGAAGTTGTTCGGCGTGTAGTAGCGGATCTCCTGGCGGATGGTCGGGTCGACGTCGCTGAGCGCGACGAACCCCTTGGGCGGCTTGGGGGCCGCTGCCGCGGCAGGCGCGGGTGCGAACGGGGGTGCGGCGGCGGACACGGCGACGGCGACCGCGGCGGACAGGGCTGCCGCGCGTGCGGTACGAACGAGGACGGACATCCTCCCATTCAGCCCGCCGCCCAACGGTCTTGGCCAGTCGCCTTTCGGTGAGGCCGGCTGGTTCATGGCGTATTCGCGTCGGCAGCGCCGGGTGATCGCCGAGGATCGTGCATGGCTCGAGCGCCGGGCGCTGACAGCCCTGTTTCTCCGAACCTGCACGGGTGGTCACCGGCCCGAACGCGCCCGTCACGCGGCAGTGCACAGACGCCCCGCTGTGCGAGCCGCCGCACACCGGGCTGATGCCAGCCACCACCAGGAGCTACGCGGACGACACGACCGCCCCGGGAACACCTGCTTCTGCACGTTCCAGGTCCTGAGGGTCGACGGCAGCGCGGTCGCGACGTACGCGTTGACGCGTGTCCGCCCAGCTCTCCTCTGCCCCCGGCCCTCGGAACGAGCTGGGTCCTGTCCTCCGAGCCGATGTCCCGCAGTTCTCATGGCGGCGCACTTGCCAGGCGTGGCCGCAGCAGACTTCAGCGCCTGCGAGACCTCTGGCCTCGCGCACGAGGCAGAGCTCGGGCCTGATTCGCCAGGTCATCAGCTAGGTCCTGATCGGCGAAGGGCGGAAGGCCGTCCTCAGCGCCGCAGCAGGCAGGCTTCTTACGCTCTCCCTGGGGAGGGCGCTCCAGACCAGCCAGTGCATAGAGAAGCGTGTAGACATCGATGTGTGGATCGTCATCTTGATGTGGCCCAACGAGGACCACTGTCGCCTCGTCCTCAGCCGTGAAGGCCACTACCACTCGCAAAGACCGAACCAAGTGCTTTACGCACAGGTGCTCGACCACGTCTCCCGTGAGCCTGTACCCGAGCGCCTTGCAGCCCTGACTCCTCAGCTCTTGCAGGAACTGGTCGTATGAACTGCGATCAGTTCGGCGCAGTCCTGCGATCTGCTGCTTAGCAAGTGGTGTGACGGTAACCATGACGGACACCGGCGCAGCCTAGTGGTCTCGAACCGCCAGTTCCTCGTCTTTGGTCGAAGCCGGTTCGGCCTTGCCCTCTCGGAGCTGTCCGAGGCTGGCCGCCAAGTCTTCTCGATCAAGCAGAGCCGCGTCTTGCAGTCGATACCACACGGCGCTGAGCAGGTCTCTGCTCCGGCCCGCCGCCCGCAGATCTCTCACGAGATGCAAGACCTGGTGCAGCCGGACTGGGTCGACTCTCTTGGGGTGCTCGCTTGCCAGCGCCAGCACGCCCTCCTCGACCCAGGCTCGGACTGTGCGATCGCTGAGGTCGAGCAGAGAAGCCGCTGTCTTCACTCGAATCGGCTCAGCGTTGCTGAGTGCGTCCTCAGCGACATGCCGGAGTTCCGAAGCATTGGCCGGCTGCTGTTCCTCGATCTGCTCAGCAACCGCCTCCACTCTCTCGACACGGTCAAAGAGTGCTCTTACCTGGGCTTCCTCACGATCCAAAGTCTGAGTCACGACTACCTCCTCCCGTTCTTACTTCAAAATATTCCCCCTTATTTGGAACCCGCAACCGCTACAGGCAATTCTTTACACACAAGATTGACTCGCTCCCGCTCACGCGCGCGCCCATCCGGTGCGATGACCCGCTCAGGCTGCCCACCCTTACGGGAAGCACCACCCCAGCTCGACCCATCCCCCGCCGCCACCCGAAGACAGCCCGTTCACGGGCTCCAGTGCGAACATCTGCTCGAATAGCTGGGGTGAAACCGCGTGTCCCTACACCGTGCGACCCAAGCCGGACCGCGGCGCTCCGCGCACACGGCCGGACTCGAGATCCCCGGCAAGCCGTGCAACGGTTGGGGAGCGCGCAGGCTGCGGCTCGGCTGGGCACTTGTCTTCTGGTCGGCCGCCCTAGAAGGGGGACGCCAGCCGACGAGTCCACCACGCCGATGGGCCGGCGCTCCGTTCGACCGGCCGGGTGACGCTCTGCACTAACGACCTCGGGAGCGATTGAGTTCGGGACAGGCTGGCTCGGCGGATCGGTTGACGGGTGAGTCTGAGATCCTTCTCCTCATGAGCACACCACCAGACGGATTGCCTGTGTACAGAGTCCTGACGGGTCCGGACGACGCCAACTTCTGCCAACGTGTGAGCGAAGCGATTGGCCTTGGCTACGAGCTGCACGAAGGCCCCGCTGTCACCTTCAACGGTGAGAATGTCATCGTCGCCCAGGCGCTCGTCTGGCCGACACTGCCGTAGCGGCCTTGGGCGCAGTGGTGGTCGTGATCGGCCCGTGAGGTGAGAAGGGCCGCACAGGTTGGGTGAGTTGTGAGGCTTACCTGGGCCCGTGCGGCCTGTTCCCATCCTGCCCTGCGCGGCGTCTCCCGCGCACACTTCGGCGAGTTGCTCGAAGTGCTCGCCCGGCACCCTGCTTGCTGATCAACCACGAGCCGAACTACCAGGCCAGCACACCCCGAAATCAATCGCTCCCAAGGCCGTAAGGTCTCACCGGCGCGCGGAGCGAGCCGCCGAGCACGGGCCCCTGCTCGGGCTAGGTGTCTTCGTCGCGAACTGCCGGAGCAGGAAGCCGTCGATGAGTGGGTGGCGGGTCACACAGCTCGACCGTCTCGGGATGCTGTGGGCTCCGTGAACAGGGTGTTGGCGTCGGCGTAGGGGAGGGTGTCCGCGCCGAAGGTGAAGGTGCCGGACTCGGTGATCTCCCGGGCGGCCCGGGTGAGGGCGCCGAGTGCCGCGCGGGACAGCGCGGATCCGGTGCTGATGCGACGTACTCCCAGGGCGCCGAGGTCGTCTACGGACAGCTTCAGGGCGCCGCCCATCAGGACGTTGACGGGCCGGGTCACCGAGGAGCAGACGGCGGCGACGGCTTCGGCGTCGGGCAGGGCGGGGGCGTAGAGCACGTGAGCGCCGGCGGCTTCGTACGCCTGGAGGCGGCGGATGGTGTCGTCCAGGTCGGGGCGGCCCTGGAAGAAGTTCTCCGCGCGGGCGGTGACGGTGAAGGGGAAGTCCAGCCGCTCGGCGGCCTCCACGGCGGCGGCCACCCGTTCCACGGCTTCGGCGAGCGGGCGGACCGGGCTTCCTTCGGGTCCGGTGTCCTCGCGGCCGGTGGAGTCCTCGACGGAGCCGCCGACCAGGCCCGCGGCGGCGGCGAGGCGGATGGTCTCGGCGACGTCCTCGGGGGTGTCGCCGAAGCCGCTCTCCAGGTCGGCCGTGACGGGCAGGCCGCCGGCCTCCACGATCAGGCGGGCGTTGTCGAGGATTTCGGCGCGGCTGACCCGGTCGGCGCCGTCGGGGCGGCCGAGGCTGTGGGCGAGGCCGGCGCCAGTGGTGGCAAGGGCGGCGAAGCCGAAGGCGGCCAGGATGCGTGCGCTGCCCGCGTCCCAGGGGTTGGGGACGACGAACGGGCGGGGGCCGTGGTGCAGGTCCCGGAAGGCGATGCCCTGCCGGAGTTGGACGTCGGTGGTGTGGTGCGGGGTCATGGTCTTCTCGCTTCCGCGCTCGCTTGCTGACTTGCTGCCTACCGCTGTGCGGGCGCCGGGGTGGGGCGGCGGGCTCCGCGTCTGCGGGAGACGGCTACTCCCGCCAGGCAGATCGCGCCGCCCAGGAGGGTCAGGGCGCCGGGGACCTCGTCCAGGGCGATCCAGGCGATGAGGACCACGACGGCGGGGACCGCGTAGGTGGTCGCGCCCATCTTGCCGGCGGTGGTCCTGGCGAGGGCGTACGTCCAGGTGGTGAAGGCCAGGGCGGTCGGGAACAGGCCCAGATAGACCATGTTGAGGGTGGCGGTCAGCGGGGCTTCGGGGAGCTGGGCCAGCAGTTGCCAGGCGAAGGGGAGGGTGACGGCGGTGCCGACGAAGCAGCCGTACGTGGTCACCTGGAGCGGGGTCGCGTACGTCAGTGCGGGCTTCTGCGCGACCACACCGGCGCCGTAGGCGAGCGCGGCGAGCAGGCAGAGCAGCACTCCGCCGAGGGAGGAGGAGCCGCCGTCGGAGGTGGACAGGCCCACCACGGCGGCGCCGGCGAAGGAGACTCCCATGCCCGCGAGCAGCATCGGGGGGAAGCCTTCCTTCAGCAGCCAGCCGCTGAGCAGGGCGATCACGAGGGGGCCGATGTTGACGACCATGGCCGCGGTGCCGGCGTCCACGCCCTGCTCGCCCCAGTTCAGCGCCACCATGTAGAGGCCGAACCACAGCACTCCGGAGGTGAGGATGCCGGGCCAGGCCTGGCGCGGCGGGAGCGGGACCCGCTTGATCACGAGGACGAGCGCGAGGGCGAGGGAAGCCGTCAGCAGGCGTCCGAGGGCGAGCGCTCCGGGGGCGTAGTACGCCGCCGCCGAGCGGATCGAGACGAATGCCGAGGCCCAGAGGACTACGGTGACGGCCGCTGCGGCGAGGGCGCGTCGGTCGATGGCGGGGTGGTCGGCCTTGTGATCCATGTGCGCACGGTACTCATGGGCGTTTGGGCTGCACAGCGCGTTTTCCGGGCCGGCGGGCGGCGGGCGGCGGTAGGCGCGAGGCCTCCGGTTGGGCTCAGCGGGATCTCGAGGGGCCGGCGGGACAGTGTCGGCACCGGACCCGTGTCCGGAATCTGTTTGCCGTCCTCAGGAGGCTGGTCATGTCCGCGCCCGTGCTCGAACCGCGCGTGGAGGCACCGCCCGCGCCCAAGACCCCCCGCCCCCGGCCGGGGCTCGCCCTCGCCGTCATCGCCTCGTGCAACGCGATGATCCAGCTCGACGACGCCATCGTGAACATCGCGCTGCCCGGCATGCGCGCCGATCTCGGGCTGTCGGACGTCGGTTCGTCGTGGGTGCTGAACGCCTACCTGCTCGCCTTCGGCGGTCTGCTGCTGCTCGGCGGGAGGGCCGGCGACATCCTCGGGCGCCGCCGGGTGTTCCTCACCGGCGTGGCCCTGTTCACCGCGGCCGCCGCCGTGCGCGGGCTCGCGTCGGACGTGGAGCTGCTCACCGCGATCCGGGTGGTCCAGGGCATCGGGGCGGCGCTGGCCGCGCCGAGCGGACTGGCCCTGGTGCTGAGCATGTTCGAGGAGGGTGCGCCGCGCAAGCGTGCGATCGCCGTGTGCACGGCGGCCGGCGCGGTCAGTACGGCCGGCGGCCTGCTGCTGGCCGGGACACTGTCCGGTCTGAGTTCGTGGCGGTGGGGTCTGCTGCTGAACGTGCCGCTCGGCGTGCTGATCCTGGCGCTCGGGCCGGTGGCGATCACGGAGACCCGCCGCAATCCGGGCCGTTTCGACGTGGCCGGCGCGCTGCTGTCGGCGGTGGGCGCGGCCGCCCTCGTGTACGGGCTGGCGCGCGCGGCGGAGCAGGGTCTCGGCGATGTGCGGGCGCTGGTGTGCGTGGCGGGCGCCGTGGTGCTGTTCGCGGTGTTCGCGGGCGTCGAGCGGCGGGCCGCGCATCCGATCGTCTCGCTGCACCTGTTCCGGTCCCGCAACCGGGTCCTCGCGTACGTGGGGACGCTGGCCGTGCCCGGTTCGATCATGGGTGCGTACTTCTTCCTGAACCGGTACTTCCAGCAGGAGGCGGGCTACGGCCCGCTGGGCGCCGCGGTCGCGCTCACGCCGCTCGCCGCGACGATGGCGGTGATGGCGTGGGCGGCCGTACGGCTGGAGCGCCAGCTGGGGGCCCGTTACCTGATGGCGGGGGGCGCCGCCCTGCTGCTCACCGGCAACCTGTGGCTGTCGCAGCTCGGGCCGGACACCTCGTACGCGGGCGGGATCCTGCCGCCGCTGCTCCTGCTGGGCGCGGGCATGGCCTGCTGCGTGATCCCGCCGACGGTGCTGGCGACGTCCGGGCTGCGGCGCGGGGACGCCGGAGCGGCCTCCAGCATGCTCAATGCCGTGCAGACGCTGGGCGGTTCGCTGGGCCTGGCGATGCTGGTGGCGGTCGCCTCGCGGTCCGGGATGTCCCTGGGCTTCACGGCGGGCGCGGTGTGCGCGGGTGTCGCGCTGCTGGCCGCACTGCTGATCCGTCCCGGTTCGGGCGCGAACGCCGGACCCGGGGCCTGACACCCCCTTCCCTTCCTTCCCTTCCTCGCGCCCGTGGCGTCCGCCGTCCGAAGACGGCGGACGCCACGGGCGTTTCATGCGCCGGGCGTCGGGCCGGCGGGGACGGCCGCGGTCAGCAGCCGGGCCATGGCCTCGGGGTTCTCCATCGGCGCCGAGTGCGCGCCCTCGATGCTCCGGGTCGTGAACGTGCCCCTGGTCAGCGCGGACCAGCCCTTCATCGTGCCCTCGGGCAGCACCGGGTCGGCCGTGGCCGACACCGCCGTGACCGGGATGTCCAGCGGACCCCTGCGGTCGGCGTCCAGCATGCGCTGGTACCGGGTCCACATCGCGGAGTCGTTCCGCAGGTTCTCCAGGTAGCCGGCGAAGACCTCGTCGTGGGCGAGGATCCCGTCGGGCAGCACCCCCCGGAAGGCCTCGGCCAGGGTCGCCGGCTCCGCCGTGTCCCACAGCGCCGACACCTCTTGGAACCGCTGGAGCTCCTCCGGGGCCTCGGTGAACGGCGGCAGCGCGCAGGCGGCGACGAGGGACAGTTCCGGTCCGCCCGCCCTGCTGCCCAGCCGGTGGGCGATCTCCCAGACTCCGCTTGCGCCCTGGCTGTGCCCGTACAGGACGACCGGCACGTCGAGACGGTCGGACATCTCCGCCACGACCCGGTCGACGAGCACGTTCACATCATTCACCGGGGCCTCCCCGACGCTGCCCTCACGGCCGGGAACCCGGATGCCCAGCAGTTCCACGTCCTCGGGAAGGTACGGGACGAGCGGGATGTGGGCGGTGGTCGTGCCGCCCATTCCAGCCATGCACAGGATGCGTGCCCTGGGGTTCGGCGCCGGCTTGAGCACCCGCACCAGCTGGTCGGCCGAGGCCGTCGGCGAGGCGGTGGCCGAGTCCTCGGTGCCGGGCGGGCGCCCGGTGAGTTCGTCGACCAGGTGTCGCGCGATGCCGGCGCAACTGCCGTGCCGGAACAGTACGTCCGTGCCGAGCGGCAGGCCGGTCCGCCTGGCGAGCCTGGCGCGCAGGCCGACCGCCATCAGCGAGTCCATCCCGAGCTGCTGGAGGGGCTGTTCGGCGGGGACGTCCGCCACCCCGAGGGCGGCGGCGGCCTCGACGCGGACCAGTTCGAGCACCGTACGCAGCCGTGCGTCCCGTCCCATGCCCGCCAGCCGCTCGCCGAGTCCGCTCTCCTGGCGCGTGCCCGTCATCTCGGCGCGCGCCTCCGGGATGCCCAGCAGCAGCGGACGCCGCCGGGCGACGCAGAAGGTGGGGGTGAAGCGGGACCAGTCGATGTCGGCCACGCCCAGTGCCACCCGGTCCGTTCCGAGTACCAGGTCCAGTGCGCCCAGTGCCCGGTCCGGGGCCATCATCCGCAGGCCCCGTTCCCGGAGCTGCTCCTCGGCCTCCTCCGTCACCATGCCTCCGTCGGCCCAGCCGCCCCAGTGGACGACGGTGGCCGTGCGGCCGCCCGCCACCCGGTGCCGGGCGAGGGCGTCCAGCGCGGCGTTGCCGGCCGCGTAGGTCGTCCCGCCGCCCGCACCCCACAGGCTGGCGCCGCTGCCGTACAGCAGGAACGCGTCCAGGGGCCGGTCGCCGAGCAGTTCGTGCAGGTGCCAGGCGCCGGACACCTTCGCGGAGAGTTCCTCGGCGGCCCGGGCTCCGTCGAGCTCGGCCAGGAGTGCCATTCCGGCGATCCCGGCGAGGTGGGCGACGACCGTCAGCGGCGGGCCGCCGGCGTCGATCCGGTCGATCAGTTCGGCGACCTGCCTCCTGTCACCGACGTCGCAGGCCGCCGTCACGATCTCCGCCCCGGTCGCCTCGAGTTCCTCGCGGAACCGCGCGGAGACCTCGCCGGAGCGGGAGGCGAGTACGACGCGCCGCGTGCCGCGTTCCGCGAGCCAGCGGGCGAGCCGCCGGCCGAGGGCGCCGGTGCCACCGGTGATCAGGGCGGTGCCGCTGGTCGTCCACGGCGCGCCCGGTGCGGGCGTGGTGCGGCGCAGCCTGCGTACGTACCGGCCGTCGGCGCGCAGCGCGATCTGGTCCTCGTCGTCGCCGGCGAGGACGGCGCGGACGAGCTGCCCGGCCCAGTGCGGGTGCGGCTGTTCGGGCAGGTCCGCGATGCCGCCCCAGGCTTCGGGGCGTTCCAGTGCCGCGACCCGGCCCAGTCCGTGGAGCAGGGCCTGCTCGGGACGCGTGACCGGATCGGCCGCGTCCACGCCGACGGCGCCCCTGGTGACCAGCCACACCGGAGTCCTGGGGTGGCTCGTTCCGAGTTCCTGCAGCAGTCGTACGGTCCGGAGGAATCCGTGCCGCGTGCCGTCCTCGTCCGGGGGCGTCAGGACGATCACGCCCTGGAGCTCCGCCGGCAGGGAGGCGAGGTCACCCGGGTCCGTGCCGGCCCGGTGCGCGGCGGCACCCGCTTCGCCGAGAGCCGCCACCAGCTCCGCGGCGGGTGACGCGGGGTCCCCGAGGACGGCCCAGACCCCGTCCGCCGGTGCCGGGGCGGGTTCGGCGGGCTGCCAGGTCTCCTCGTACAGCCAGTCGGCGATCCCGGCGTGGTCGTCGCGGCCCTGGTGCCAGCGCCGGAGCAGCGGCAGCAGGTCCATGACGCTGTCCCGGTGCTGCCCGGACGCGCCGAGCAGCTCGGCGAGCGCGTCGGCCTCGCCCGTCCCGACGGCGTCCCAGAACCGCTGGTCGGTCGTCTTGCGGCGGGCGGGTTCCTTCCAGTGGCGCTGCCGCTGGAACGCGTAGCCGGGCAGGCCGACCATGCGGCCGTCGGGGACGGCCGCCGGCCAGTCGATCCCGACACCGTGCGCGTGCAGCGCGCCCAGGGTGCGCTGGAGCCGGTCCAGGCCGCCTTGGTCTCGTTCCATGGCCGCCAGGACCACCGCGTCCCGGTCCGCGCCGCCGTCGGCCAGTGGCATGGCCAGCACGGGATGCGGGCTGACCTCGACGAACACCGTGTACCCGTCGGCGAGCAGCTGTTGCTGGGCGAGGTCGAGCCGTACGGGTTCGCGCAGGTTCCGGCACCAGTAGGCGGCGTCCAGTTCCTCGCCCGAGGCCCGCCGGCCCAGCACGGTGGAGTACAGCGGGATGCCGGTCGGGCGGGGGCGCAGCGGGGCGAGGCGGTCCCGCAGGCCCGGCAGCAGTGCGTCCATGTGCGAACTGTGGGACGCGCAGGAGGTGTTCAGCTTGCCGCACCACACGTCCTGGTCGTCCCACGCGTAGAGCAGCTCTTCGACGACCGCCCGGTCTCCGGAGATGACCGTGGATCCCGGTGTGTTCACCACGGCGACCGAGACGGCGTCCCCGTGCGGGGCCAGTGCCGTCTCGACTTCGGAGACGGGGAGTTCCACCGTCGCCATCTCGCCGTCCGAGTCCAGCGCGGCGAGGGCCGTGCTGCGTGCGGCGACGATCCTGGCGCCTTCGTCCAGGGTCAGGGCGCCGGAGACCACGGCCGCGGGGATCTCGCCCTGGCTGTGTCCGACGACGGCCTGGGCTTCAAGGCCCAGCTCCCGCATGGCCGCCGCCAGGCCGAGGTACATGGTGAACAGCACCGGCTGGGCGATGTCCAGGCGGTCCCAGGCGATGCGGTCCTCGTCCTGGAGCAGTTCGCGGACCGACCAGCCGGTCCAGGGGCGCAGTGCCTCGTCGCAGCGGGCGACCGTGTCGGCGAAGGCCGGGCTTTCGGTGAGCAGGCGCCGGGCCATGCCCGGCCACTGCGAACCCTGGCCGGGGAAGACGAAGACGACCTTGCCCGGCCGTGCGGTGGCGAGGGTGACCGACGCGTCCGGCCGGTCGTGGGCGATGGCGGTCAGTCCTTCGATGACCGCGGTCAGGTCGGATCCGGCCACCGACGCGCGTTCGGCGAAGTGTTCGCGGTGCCGGGTGGTGGTCCAGGCCAGGTCGGTGAGGGTGGTGTCGGGGTGTTCGGTGAGCCACTGGGCCCACCGGCCGGCCTGGTCCCGGAGTGCCTGCGGGGTCCGTCCGGAGACGACCACGGGCGCCGCGGCGCGTGCCGGGGCGGGCTGCGCGGCGGGCTGGGGCGGCTGTTCCAGGACCAGGTGGGCGTTGGTGCCGCCGATGCCGAACGAGGACACTCCGGCCCGTCGGGTGCCCGACCAGGCCCGTGTGTCGTCGCTGATCCGCAGGACGGCCGGGTCCAGGCCGAGTTCGGGGTTCACGCGCTGGAAGTTGACCGTGGGCACCAGCTCGCCGTGGTAGACGCACAGCGCCGCCTTGACCAGCCCCGCCAGGCCCGCGGCCACGTCGGTGTGGCCGATGTTCGACTTCACCGATCCGACGGCGCAGGGCTCGTCGCGGTCGGGGGTGAAGACCTCCTGGAGGGCCTGGATCTCGATGGGATCGCCCATGGCGGTGGCGGTGCCGTGTGCTTCGACGTAGCCGATGTCGGCGGACGACAGTCCGGCGTCGGCGAGCGCGTCGGTGATGACGGTGGCCTGGCCGTTCACGCTCGGCGCGGTGAATCCGACCTTGTCGGAGCCGTCGTTGTTGATGGCGCTGCCGCGGATGACCGCGTAGATCCGGTCCCCTGCCTCGACCGCGTCCGACAGCCGACGCAACACCACCGCCACCACACCGTTGGCGAGGACCGTGCCCGCGCCGTCGGCGTCGAAGGGCCGGCAGTGTCCGTCCGGCGAGGCCACGAAGCCTTCCTGGTACTGGTAGCCCTGTTCCAGGGGGAAGGTGAGTGCGGAGGCGCCGACGAGGGCCACGTCGGACTCGCCGCGCAGCAGGCTCTGCCGGGCCAGGTGCGTGGCGACCAGACCCGTGGAGCACGCCGTCTGCACGGTCAGCGCGGGTCCGCGCAGGTTCAGCTTGTGGGCCAGGCGGGTCGCGAGGAAGTCGTTCTTGTTCCCGATCGCCGAGCGGAAGACCTCCGAGGCGTCCTCGGAATCGCCCTGGTCGTAGCCGCCGAAGCCGACTCCGCCGAAGACCCCGATGCGGCCGGGGTCGGCGCCGGGCAGGATGCCGGCGTCCTCCAGGCCCTGCCAGGCCGTCTCCAGGAAGAGCCGGTGCTGCGGATCCATGTTCTCCGCTTCGGACGGAGAGCATCGGAAGAACTCGGCGTCGAAGAGGTCGGCGTCCTGCACGTACCCCTTGGCCGGGACGAAGCCGGGGTCCTCCAGCACGCTCCTGGGTATCCCGGCGTCGAGCAGTTCCCGCTCGGTGAAGCGGCGGATCGACTCGACACCGCCGCGCAGGTTCGCCCAGAACTCCTCAGCGTCGCGCGCGCCCGGCAGGCGCAGGGCCACGCCGACGATCGCCACCGCGTCCTCGTCCGGACGCTGCCGGTACGTCGCGGCCGCGGTCACCGTGCGCGTGGTGTCGCCGCGCAGGAACGCGGTGAGCTGCCGGACCGTGGAGTAGCGGAACAGCGTCGCGAGCGGGAACTCGCGGTCCAGGGCGGCGCAGAGCCGCTCGTGGACCCGCAGCGCCGCCATCGACGTTCCGCCCAGTTCGAAGAAGCCGCGGTCCGGGTCCACTTCGGCCAGGTCCAGTACCTGCGACCAGGCCGAGACCACCGCGTCCCACACCCGGTCGCCCTCGGCGGCCGGGTGCGCGGGCTCCGGCCGCGGCGCGGGCAGTGCGGCCAGCGCCAGCCGGTCGATCTTGCGGTTCGGTGTCAGCGGCAGGCTGTCCTGCCGGATCCACCGCGCGGGCAGCATCGACACCGGCAGCCGCGCCGCGGCGTGCTCGGCCAGGACCTGCCGGCCGGCGTCCCCGGAGTAGTACACCCACAGGGCCGCCGGGCCGGCGTCCTCGCGTACGACCGCCGCGACTTCCCGCACGCCGGCGCAGCCGGCGACCACGGACTCGATCTCGCCGAGCTCGATGCGGTGTCCGGCCAGCTTCACCTGGCTGTCCACGCGGCCGCAGTACTCCAGTGAGCCGTCCTCGCGGTAGCGGACGACGTCCCCGGTGCGGTACATCCGCCCCGCGCCCTCGTACGGGTCCGCCACGAACCGCTCGTCGGTCAGCGCGGCCCGGTCCCAGTAGCCCCGCGCGACACCGCGCCCGCCGATCCACAGCTCACCGCGGCAGCCGCGCGGTACCGGCTGCCGGTGCCGGTCGAGCACGGCCAGCCGGGTGTCGAGGACGGGCGATCCCAGCGAAACCGGGCCGGGCTCGACGCGCCAGGTCGTCGACCAGACGGTGGTCTCCGTGGGCCCGTACATGTTGAGCACGTCGCCGCCGCAGGTCCGCAGCAGCCGGTCGGCCAGGCCGCGGTCGAGCGCTTCGCCGCCGACCAGGAGCAGCCGCAGCCCGCCGAGCAGCTCACGGCCTTCCGCGTCCGCCAGCAGCATCCTGGCCAGTGACGGCGTGCACTGCAGGTGCGTCGGCCCGTACTGCCGGTATCCGGCCCAGGCGCCGAGTTCTCCGCCGGCGACGACCACGCGGTGGCCCCTGGTCAGGGTCCACAGCAGTTCGAGGCCGGAGATGTCGAAGGACACGCTGGTCACGGCGAGCCAGGTGCCGTCGGCGCCACCGCCGACGCGGTCGTCCATGGCCAGGCAGAAGGCGGCGAACTGCGCGTGTTCGACCACCACGCCCTTCGGGGTGCCCGTCGAGCCCGAGGTGTAGATGACGTAGGCGGGGTCGGACGGTTCCGGTCGGACCGGCACAGCCGAGGCCGGCTGCTGTCCGTGGTGCCCGTCCTCGGCGGTCTCCTCGGCGGTCTCCTCGGCGGTCTCCTCGGCGGTCTCCTCGGCGACCTCCTCGGTGATCTCCTCAACGGACAGCACGCGCGGGCCGTCCGGCAGGACGTCCGCGAGGGAGCCGGCCGAGATCACCACCCCGAGGCCGCTGTCGGACACCACATGGTCCAGACGCGCCTTCGGGTACGCCGGGTCCAGCGGAACGTAGGCGGCCCCGGCCATCCAGGTGCCGAGCATCGCCACCGGCAGATCGGCCGTGCGGGGAAGGCAGAGGCCGACCAGGTCGCCACGGGTCACGCCCAGTGCGGCGAGCCGCCGGGCGATCGCGCGGGCTCGCGCGGACACCTCCCGGTAGGTCAGCTCGTGTCCGTCCGACACCACGGCCACCGCGTCGGGGGTCCGTGCCGCCTGTTCCAGGATCCGCTGGAACGCGGTCTCGCCGGCGGGCCGGGCCGCGACGTCGCCGCCGTGCTCGGCGAGCCAGCGGCGTTCCGCACCGCAGAGCAGTTCGCTCTCGCGGACCGGACGGGCGGGCCGCTCGGCCAGCGAGGCCAGCAGGGTCCCGAAGTTGGCGGCCATCCGGTCGGCCGAGTCCCGGTCCAGCACGTGCGACTGGAACTCCAGCTCCCCGCGCAGCACCTCGCCGTCGGCGGTCAGGGTGAGGCCCAGCTCGAACTTCGACGCGCCCCGGACGTTGCCGGACACGCTGCCCGTGGTGGGAAGCCGCCAGGCCTCCTCGCCCGTGCCGATCGTGGGGAAGGCCGCGCCGCCGTAGTTGAACACCGCCCGGAACAGCGGGTTCTCCTCGCCGGTCCGGTCACCGCCGGCGACGTGCACGACCTCGGTCAGCGGGACGCTCTGGTGCTCGAACACCCCGCGCACACGGGTGTGCGTGCGGGCGAGGACGTCCTCGAAGGACACCGCCCCGGTCAGGTCGCAGCGCAGCGGCAGGGTGTTCGCCAGGAATCCGAAGGTCTCCGCGACCTGCGGCAGCTCCCTCGCCGACCAGATCGTGCCGATGCTGAAGTCGTACTGGTCGGTGTACCGGGCGAGCAGCACCGCGAAGGCGCTGACGTACACGGTGTACCCGGTGACGGAATTGCGTGCGGCCAGCTCGTCCAGAGCGGCCCGGAGCTCCGCGGGCACGGTGAAGTGCACGGCGTCGCCCTGGTCGCCCCGGTCGTCACGGTCACCCTGGTCGCCCCGGTCGTTCTCGGCGGTGTCCCGGGCGGGGAGTTCCAGACGCTGGGCTCCCTCCAGTTCGGACGCGAAGTACGCGAGCGAGCGCTCGAAGGCGCCCTGTTCGACGGCCTGCTTCTCCCACCGCGCGTAGTCGCCGAGGTGGTAGCGGACCTCCGGCAGCTCGAGGGGCTGCTGCCCGGCGAGGGCCCGGTACGTCTCGTACAGCTCGTTCAGCAGCAGGGACAGCGACCAGCCGTCGGTGATGGCGTGGTGCAGGGTGAGGCACAGGGTCCACATCTCGCCGGAGTCCACCAGCAGGCAGCGGAACAGGGTCTCGGCATCCAGCTCGAACGGGGTCCGTTCCTCCGCGTACAGCGTCCGGTCGAGCGCGTCGGCATCGGCCACCCGCTCGTGCCGCAGCGGGACGGTGAACTCCCGGTGCACCACCTGGACCAGTTCGCCGTCACGCAGCTCCAACCCGGTGCGCAGTGCCTCGTGACGTTCCATCACCGTACGCAGGGCCCGGCCGAACGTCTCCGGGCACAGGGGGCTCGCCACCTCCAGCCGGAGAACGGCGTTGTACTGCGCCGAATCCGGATGCATCCGCTCCAGGAACCACAGCCGGCGCTGGCCCTCGGTCGCCGGGTGGACGTCGCGCCGCTCGGCGCGTTCCATCACCGGACCGGAAGGCGGCAGCTCGGAGAAGGCGTGGGCCAGCAGATGGTCCACGACCGCCTGGGGCGTGGGGTGCTCGAAGGCGAGCGTGGACGGCAGCGGCGTGCCGGTCACCTCGCTGAGCCGGTTGCGCAGTTGCAGGGCCATCATCGAATCCAGCCCGCGCTCCTGGAACCGCTCGTCCACGGGCATGGGTTCGCCGAGTCCGAGGACGCCGCGGAGGACCTCCTGCACGGCCTCCAGCACGGCGGGGGCACGGGCCGGCTCGGGCAGTGCCGCCAGCCGGGCCGCCAGGTCCGCGGGGGGTGCCTGCCGTTCCTGCCGGGTACGGGATCCGCCGTCGATCCAGTAGCTCTGCCGCTGGAAGGCGTAGCCGGGCAGGCCGACCAGGCGGCCGGGGCCGTCGATGACCCGGGTCCAGTCCACCGGGTGGCCGTGGACGTGCAGTTCGCCGAGGCCGCGCACGATCTGGTCGAGGCCGCCGTGGTCCCGGCGCAGGCTGCCCAGGACCACTCCGCCCCGGTCGGCGGTGAAGGCGGTCAGCGGGATCGCCAGCAGCGGGTGCGCGCTGATCTCGGTGAACACGCCGAAGCCGTCGGCGCTCAGTGCGTCGAGCGCCAGGTCCATGCGCACCGGCTCGCGCAGGTTGCGGCACCAGTACCGGGCGTCCAGGGCCTCTCCGCCGATCCGCGCGCCGGTCACCGTGGAGTACATCGGCACCGTCGTCGCGCGGGGGCGCAGTCCGCTCAGCGCCGCTTCGACCTCGGGCAGCATGGGGTCGACCAGGCCGCAGTGTCCGGCGCGGTCCGCCTTGATCCGGCGGGAGAACACGTCACGGTCCGCCAGCCTCGCGAGCAGGTCGCCCACCGCGTCCGCCGCGCCGGCCACCACCACCGAACCCGGGGTGTTCACCACGGCCACCGACAGCGCACCGCCGTATCCGGCGAGCAGTTCCTCCACCTCGGCCAGCGGCAGTCCCAGCACGGCCATGCCGCCCGAGCCGCTCTCGATGCGGTCGAACGCCTGGCTGCGGACGGCGACCACCTTGGCGCCCTCCTCCAGGGTCAGCGCTCCGGCGACCACGGCGGCGGGCACCTCACCCTGGCTGTGCCCGACCACGGCCTCCGGCTCCAGGCCGACGGACCGCCACACCTCCGCCAGGCCGAGGGCGACCGTGAACAGGGCGGGCTGGGTCACCTCGACGTCGTCCAGGCTCAGCCCGCTCGCCTCGGGGTCCGCCAGCAGTTCGCGGACCGACCAGCCGGTCCAGGGGCGCAGTGCCTCGTCGCAGCGGGCGACCGTGTCGGCGAAGGCCGGGCTTTCGGTGAGCAGGCGCCGGGCCATGCCCGGCCACTGCGAACCGTGGCCGGCGAAGACGAACACGACCTTGCCGCGTTCCTCGGCCACGCCGGTGCACACCGCGTCGTCGGCGTGTCCGTCCCCGAGCGCGGTCAGCCCGCGCACCGCCTCGTCCAGGTCATGGGCGAGTACGGCGGCCCGGTGGTCGAAGTGCCGGCGGTTTCGGGTGGTGGTCCGGACGAGGTCGGTGAGGGTGGTGTCGGGGTGCCGGGTGAGCCAGTCGGCCCATTGCCGTGCCTGGTCCCGGAGTGCCTGCGGGGTCCGTCCGGAGACGACCACGGGCGCCGCGGCGCGTGCCGGGGCGGGTGGCGTGGCCGGCTGGGGCGGCTGTTCCAGGACCAGGTGGGCGTTGGTGCCGCCGATGCCGAACGAGGACACTCCGGCCCGTCGGGTGCCCGACCAGGCCCGTGTGTCGTCGCTGATCCGCAGGACGGCCGGGTCCAGGCCGAGTTCGGGGTTGACGCGCTGGAAGTTGACCGTGGGCACCAGCTCGCCGTGGTAGACGCACAGCGCCGCCTTGACCAGCCCCGCCAGGCCCGCGGCCACGTCGACGTGGCCGATGTTCGACTTCACCGACCCGAGCGAGCACGGCTCGTCGCGGTCGGAGGTGAAGACCTCCTGGAGGGCCTGGACCTCGATGAGGTCGCCCATGGCGGTGGCCGTGCCGTGCGCTTCGACGTAGCCGATGTCAGCGGACGACAGTCCGGCGTCGGCGAGCGCGTCGGTGATGACGGCGGCCTGGCCGCTCACGCTCGGCGCGGTGAATCCGACCTTGTCGGAGCCGTCGTTGTTGATGGCGCTGCCGCGGATGACCGCGTAGATCCGGTCTCCTGCCTCGACCGCGTCCGACAGCCGACGCAACACCACCGCCACCACACCGTTGCCCACCACGGTGCCCTGGCGCTCGGCGTCGAACGCACGG
Source organism: Streptomyces sp. NBC_01546 (assembly GCF_045208355.1). Lineage (NCBI taxonomy): Bacteria > Bacillati > Actinomycetota > Actinomycetes > Kitasatosporales > Streptomycetaceae > Streptomyces > Streptomyces sp. NBC_01546. Next base: position 239,443 of record NZ_CP109380.1, on the reverse strand, counting down.
CAGGAGCCGTCCGGGGAGAAGACGAAGCCTTCCTGGTGGTAGTAGCCGTACTCCAGGGGGAAGGTGAGCGCGGAGGCGCCGACGAGGGCCACGTCGGTCTCCCCGCGCAGCAGGCTCTGCCGGGCCAGGTGTGCGACGACCAGACCCGTGGAGCACGCCGTCTGCACGGTCAGCGCGGGACCGCGCAGGTTCAGCTTGTGCGCCACCCTCGTGGACACGAAGTCGGACTTGTTCCCGAGGAGATTGCGGTAGAACTCGTGGAGTTCGGTGATCTCGTCGCCTCGGACGGTTCCGGTGTTGTAGCCGCCGAATCCGGCGCCGGCGAAGACTCCGATGCGGCCGTGGTCGGCGCCGGGCAGGACGCCGGCGTCCTCCAGGCCCTGCCAGGCCGTCTCCAGGAAGAGCCGGTGCTGCGGATCCATGTTCTCCGCTTCGGACCGCGAGTACCCGAAGAACTCGGCGTCGAAGAGGTCGGCGTCCTCCACGTACCCCTTGGCGGGGACGAACGCGGGATCGTCCAGCACGCTGATGGGCACCCCGGCGTCCAGCAGCTCCTGGTCCGTGAAGCGGCGGATCGACTCGACACCGCCGCGCAGGTTCGCCCAGAACTCCTCCGCGTCGCGCGCGCCCGGCAGGCGCAGGGCCACGCCGACGATCGCCACCGCGTCCTGGTCCGGGCCCGAGTCCGAGCCCGTGCCCGTGCCCGTACGCTCCTCGGCCGCCGCCGCCGTCGCCGTCGCCGCGGGCGCCGCGGGCGTGGTGTCGCCGCGCAGGAACGTGGTCAGCTGCCGCACCGTGGAGTGGCGGAAGAGCGTCGCGAGCGGGAACTCGCGGCCCAGGCCGTCACGGACCAGCTCGTGGACCCGCACCGCCGTCAACGACGTGCCGCCCAGATCGAAGAACCCGCTGTCCGGGTCCACCTCGTCCGGCTCCACCTCCAGCACCTGCGACCAGGCCGAGAGCACCGTCTCCCACACCCGGTCACCGCCGGCGGCCGACTCCGCGGCCTCCGGCTGCGGCTGCGGCGCGGGCAGCGCGGCGGGCTCCGGCGTGACGCCGTCGCCGTGCCGCCGGAACCGGCCCTCCTCCTCGGCATGGAGCAGGGACAGCCGGCTGACCGGCAGACCGGCGTCCCGGACGAAGGAGGTCAGCAGGGTCTCGAAGTTCGCGACCATGCGCCGTGCGGATCCCTGGTCCAGTACGTGTGTCCGGAACTCCAGCTCCCCGCGCAGTCCCTCCGCGGCGGGTGCGAGGCTCATGGTCAGCTCGAACTTGGCGGTTCCCGCGACGTTGCCGGTGAAGAACCCGGCGAACGGCCGCCACGTGTCGTCATCGGGCTCCGCGCCCAGGCCGTAGTTGAACACCGCCCGGAACAGCGGGTTCTCCTCGCCGTTGCGCTCGGCGTCGACGACCTTGACCACTTCGGACAGGGGCACGTTCTGGTGCTCCATCACGCCGAGCACGCGGGACTTCATCGCCGACAGCAGACCGGGCACGTCCGGGTCGGCGGAGAGGTCGCAGCGCAGCGGCAGCGTGTTGGCGAGGAAGCCGACGATCTCCGCCGACCCGGACAGTCCGCGCCCGGACCACACCGTGCCGATGCCGAAGTCCCGCTGGTCGCTGTACCGGGCGAGCAGCACCGCGAAGGCGCTGGCCAGCACCGTGTACAGGGTGACCCCCGCCTCGGAGGCGAGGGCCTCCAGCTCGCCGCGGAGGGCGTCGGACACGGTGAATCCGACCTTGTCCGCGCCGGAGTCCGCATCGCCCGGGGGCAGTTCCAGACGCGGGACCCCGGACAGTTCGTCCCGGAAGAAGCCGAGTCCCGTCTCAAAGGCTCCCCGCTCGATGGAGTCCCGCTCCCAGCCGGCGTAGTCGCCGAGGTGCACGAGCGGCGCGCTGCCGCTGTCGGGAACCCGGCCGGCGCGGAACTCCCCGTAGGCGGCGAACAGTTGATTCAGCGTCATGACCAGCGACCAGGCGTCGACGATCGCGTGGTGCAGGGTGAGGCAGACCACCTGTTCGTCGGTGCCGGTCAGCACCAGGCAGCGCAGCAGCACGGGTCCGGACAGGTCGAAGGGCGTCTCGGCCTCGCCCCGGATCCGGTCGGCCAGCTCGTCGGAGCCGGCGACCTCCTCGAAGCGCAGCGGGGTGCCGAACTCCTCGTACACCACCTGGACCAGCTCGCCGTCGCGGCTCTCCAGGCCCGTGCGCAGTGCCTCGTGCCGCCGCACCACGTGCTCGACGGCGGAGGCGAACGCCGCGCGGTCCAGCGGTTCGGCGACCCGGACCGGCATCGTCACGTTGTACTCGGCCGTGCCGGGACGCATCTGCTCCAGGAACCACAGCCTGCGCTGCCCCTCGGTCGCCGGATGGACGTCGCGCCGCTCCACGCGTTCCACGCGCGCACGGACCGTGTCCTCCCCCCGGTCCCGCAGGCAGCCGTTCAGGTACTCCGCCAGGCGGGCGGGCGTCGGGTGGTCGAAGACTGCCGTCGCGGGCAGGGACAGCCCGGTCTCGGCGGACAGCCTGCGGCGCAGTTCCACGGCCATCAGGGAGTCCAGCCCGAGTTCGGTGAACTCCGCGTCGGGGCGGATCTCGTCGGGGCGGCCCAACGCCGCGGCCGCTTCGCGCCGCACGAGGTCGGCCAGCGCGCGAACGCGCTGCGGTTGCGGCAGAGCGGACCAGCCGGTGTCGGCGCTGCCGGTCCGGGTGTCCGCGAGCCTGCGCATCCGGGTCCTGCCGCGCAGCAGCGGCGAGCGGTCGTCCTCGGCCCCGGACAGATCGATCCGCAGGGGTACGAGATGCGCCCGCCGGCCGGTCAGCGCGGTGTCGAGAGCCCCCAGCGCCTGGGCGCCGGTCAGCGCGGCCACTCCCTGCCTGCGCATCCGTGCCAGTTCGGCCCGTCCCAGGTGCGCGGTCAGGCCCGTACCGGCCTGCTCCCACAGTCCCCAGGACAGGCTCAGTGCGGGAAGTCCCTGCCGGCGGCGCTCGAGCACGACCGCGTCCGCGAACGCGTTCGCCGCGGCGTAACCGCTCTGCCCGGCGCTTCCGAGGACACCCGCGGCGGACGAGAACACCACGAACCAGGCCGGTGGGCGGTCCGCGGTCAGCTCGTGCAGCCACCACGCCGCGCGTGCCTTGGGCGCCCAGACGCGTTCCAGTCGCTCCGGAGTCTGGTCCGTGAGCAGCCCGTCGTCGAGTACGCCGGCCAGGTGCCACACGCCGCTGAGGTCCGGGACGGACTCCACGAGTCCGGCCAGCTGTTCGCGACTGGTGACATCGCAGGCCACTACGCGCACGTCTGCGGCCCCGGCGGCGGTCAGCTCGGCGACCAGCTCGTCGGAGCCGGCCGCGGCGTCGCCCCGGCGGGAGGCCAGGACCAGCTTGCGCACTCCCCACGCGCTCACCAGGTGCAGTGCGACCTGCCGGCCCAGTTCACCGGTACCGCCGGTGATCAGCACCGTGCCCTCGGCCGCGGACGCGGTGGCGCCGCCGTCGGGTGCCGTGTCGTGCGGGGAGAACCGGACCAGCCGGGGTACCCGTACCGTACGGCCGCGGACCACCAGCTCCGGCTCGGGCAGGGTCAGTGCCGCCCGCACCGTGTCCGGATCGGCGCCGGCGTCCACGTCCAGCAGCCGCACCGGGTGCCCCTCGGCGCGTGCCGCACGCAGCAGGCCCCACAGGGGCGCCGAGGTCAGGTCGACGCTCTCGTCCTCGTCCGCGGAGATCGCCCGGCGGGTCACCCAGACCAGTTCGGTGCCGGCCGGCCGCGGATCGGCCAGCAGGTCACGCGCACGGACCAGGGCCGCCGCGGTGAACTCCTCCGGGGTACCGGAGGGCTGGGTGGCATCCACGACGATGCGGGAAGGAGCCGGTCCGGTCGCGGTTCCCGTGTCGAACGCGGGCAGTCCGAGCGCGGCCGCGAGGGGGCCGGCGGTGATCACGGTGTCCGCGGGCCCGGCGGCGGCGGGCGACGACGGGCACTCCTGGAACTCCAGCCGGTACAGGTGCTGCTGCGCCGCCGTCCGCACGCCCTCCGCGCGGGCCTCCCGGAGGCGGAGGCCCGCCGTGACGACCAGGTCCCCGTGCTCGTCCGTCACGCACAGCTCGGCCTGCTCGCGCGTCCTGTCGAGGCGTACGCGCACCCGCACGACCGAGGCCCCGGTCGCGTACAGCCGGGCGTCGTTCCACTCGAACGGCAGCAGGACCCGCTTGCCGTCGCGGTGCCGCGTGTTCTCGTCGTCGGCTTCCTCGGCGGTGAGGATCGTGTGGAGCGCGGCGTCCAGGAGGGCCGGGTGGATACCGAAGCCTTCGGGCCGCAGGTCCTCCGGGAGGCGGAGGACGGCGTAGAGCTCGTCGCCGTGCCGCCACAGGGCACTGAGGCCCTGGAAGGCGGGGCCGTAGTCGAGTCCGCGCTCGCGGAAGCGCTCGTAGAACCCGTCCAGGGAGACGTGCTGCGCGGACTCGACCGCCGCCGCCCAGTCGAGGGGTTCGGGGTCGTTCGGGGGTGCGCCGTGGGTGAGCTGGGCGGTGGCGTGGGTGGTCCAGGGCGTGTCGGGGTGGGTGTCGGAATCGGGGTGGGTGTGGACGGTGGCCTGGCGGCGCCCGTGGCCGTCGATGTCGGTGACGGCGATCTGAAGGCGCAGCCGCCCGGTCTCGGGCAGGACCAGCGGGGTGGCGAGGGTCAGGGTTTCCACCGTGCCGGCGCCGACCCGTTCGGCGGCGGTGAGGACCATGTCCAGGATCCCGGTACCGGGCAGCAGCGTCGTGCCGAACACGCGGTGGTCGCCCAGCCAGGCCTGCCCGCCGTCGGTGGCATCGATCGTGCCGGTGAGGATCAGTCCGTCGCCGGAGGCCAGCGGTGTCGACAGCGTGAGCCACGGGTGGTCCACCCCGTCGGCCCCGCCCACGCCCCGGCCGGAGGCGTCCACGGGGGTGGTGCCGGAGGCGGCGAGCCAGTGGCGCCGGCGGTCGAAGGCGTACGTGGGCAACTCGCTCGCCAGCGGTGCCCGGGGGACGAGTTGCTGCCAGGGCCATGCGTCCGCGTGGGCGAGGCCGGCGCGGACCCATGAGGACAGGACGTCGGTGGTGTCGCCCTGGTCCCGGTGGGCGCTGGCCACGGCGACCCCGCCGTGGTGCTGGGTGATCTCGTCGAGGGCCATGGCCATGACGGGGTGAGGGCTGATCTCGATCCAGGTGTGGTGGCCGTCGGCGGTGGCCGCCTGGGCGGCCTGGTCGAAGCGGACCGGCCGGCGCAGGTTGGCGCACCAGTAGCCGGCGTCCATCTCGGTGCCGTGGATCAGACGGCCGTGGACGGTGGAGTAGAGCGGGATCCGTCCGGCTGCCGGCTGGAGGCCGGCGAGCTCCTCGGCCAGGGCGGGCAGGAGGGGGTCCATGTGGGCGCTGTGGGAGGCGTAGTCGACCTGCACCCGGCGGGCGAACACGTCCTCGGTCTTCAGCTGCGCCAGCAGGGTGTCCAGGGCATGGGCGTCGCCGGAGATCACCGTGGACGTGGGGGTGTTGACCGCGGCGATCGACAGGCCGGTGCCGGCCAGGCGCTCGCCGATCCACTCATGGCCGCGTTCGACGACGGCCATGCCGCCCTGCCCGCGGCAGGTGGCCACGGCCCGGGAGCGGGCCGCCACGATCTTCGCGCCCTGCTCGACGGTCAGGATGCCCGCGACCACCGCCGCGGCCACCTCACCCTGCGAATGCCCGATCACGGCCCGCGGGGCGACGCCCATCGACTCCCACCAGGCGGCCAGGCCCAGGCTCATCGTGAACAGCGCCGCCTGCACCTCCTCCACCCCGGACAGAGGCCGCTGCCCGGTGAGGACCTCGGTCACCGACCACCCGGTCCACGGCAGCAGAGCCGCGTCACAAGCGGCGACCGCTCGGGCGAACGCCGGCGAACGCTCGTACAGCGCCCGGCCCATGCCCTCCCACTGCGACCCCTGACCCGGGAACACCCACACACCCCCGGCACCGGCCCCCTGGAGGGCCTCGTCGCCCAGTCCCTCGACGGGGGCGATCACACCGGGCGTCTCGATCCCCTCGGCCAGCGCTTCCAGCCGGCTGATGGCCTCGTCCCGGGTGGTGGCCAGGACGGCTCCCCGCTGGTCGAACCAGCCACGGTGCCACAGCGCGGTGGACGCCACCCGCTCCAGGGACACCTCCGGGTGCTCGCGCCACCAGGCGGCCCAGCGCCGGGCCTGCGCCCGCACCACACCCGCGTCCCGGCCCGACACCACCACCGGGAACACGCCTTCCGGAACGGCCTGTTCGGTGACGGTCCCCACGGCAGGGGCCTCCTCCAGGACGAGGTGGGCGTTGGTCCCGCTGAGCCCGAACGACGACACGCCCGCACGCCGTACCCGGGAGTCCTCCCGAGGCCAGGAGCGTGCCTCGCCCAACAGCTCGAGCCCGCTGCCCTCCCATGCGACGTGGGGGCTCGGCTCGTCGGCGTGCAGGGTCGCGGGCAGCTCTTCGTGCTGGAGCGCCAGAACCATCTTGATCACGCCGGTGACGCCCGCGGCGGCCTGGGCGTGACCGATGTTCGACTTCGACGAACCGAGGTACACGGGCCGCTGCGCGGAACGGCCCGGTCCGAAGACCTCGGCCAGGGCGCCCGCCTCGATCGGGTCGCCGAGGGGGGTGCCGGTGCCGTGTGCCTCGATGGCGTCCACGTCCGCCGGGGACAGCCCCGCACGCGAGAGGGCCTGCTGGATCACCCGCCGCTGCGAGGGCCCGTGCGGGGCGGTCAGCCCCTGGGACCGGCCGTCCTGGTTGACGGCCGAGCCGCGGATGACCGCCAGGACCCGGTCACCGTCGGCCTGCGCCGCCGACAGCCGCTTGAGTACGAGCACGCCACAGCCCTCGGACCAGCCGGCCCCGTCCGCGTCGGCGGAGAAGCTCTTGCACCGGCCGTCGGCGGCCATGCCCCGCAGCCGGGAGAACTCCACGAACACCGACGGCGTCGACATCACGGTCACACCGCCGGCCAGCGCGACGTCGCACTCCCCCTGGCGAAGGGCCGTCACCGCCAGGTGCAGGGCCACCAGCGAAGACGAACACGCCGTGTCCACCGTGACGGCCGGGCCCTGCAACCCCAGGGAGTACGACACCCGGCCCGACAGCACGCTGCCGGCGCTGCCCATCGAGCCGTACGCGTCGAGCGCGCTCAGGTCGTGCTGGTGGAAACGGTCGTAGTCCGACCCCATCGCACCGAGGTACACGCCGGTGTTGCTGCCCTCGAGGCTTTCGGGGCGGAATCCGGCGCGCTCCAGAGCCTCCCACGAGGCTTCCAGCACCAGCCGCTGCTGCGGGTCCATGGCCCGCGCCTCGCGCGCCGGTATCCCGAAGAAGCCCGCGTCGAACTCCTCCACGTCCCGCAGGAATCCGCCGGTGCGCGCATAGCTCTTGCCCACGGCCTCCGGATCCGGGTCGTACACGTCCCAGCCGTCCCACCGCGACGGGAACCCCTCGATCGCGTCCCCACCCGAGGACAGCAGCTCCCAGAACTCCTCCGGAGTCCCCACCCCGCCCGGCAGCCGGCACGCCATCGACACGATCGCGACCGGATCGTCGTCCTCGTCCGCGGCCCGGACGACGGCCCCGGTGGGCGGCGCGGCCGGTGACAGGTCCATCCGTTCCAGGAGGAACTCCGCCATGGCAGCCGGGGTCGGGTGGTCGAAGGCCAGTGTCGCGGGCAGCGGGACCTCGGTCTCCTGCGAGATCCGGCGCCGCAGTTCCACGGCCATCAGCGAATCGAGGCCGAGGTCCCTGAGCACCTGCTGGGCCGGCACCGCGCCCTTGTCCGGAAGGCCGAGCACGTTCGCCGCCGCCGACCGCACCAGCAGCGTCACCGTCTCCCGCCGCTGGTCGGGGGAGAGCGCCGCGAGCCTGCCGCGCAGGCCCGAGGGGGCATCCCCCGCGTTCGCCCGCCGCAGGCGCGTCCTGACCATGCCGCGGAGCAGTACCGGCACCTCGTCCTGGCCGCGGTGCAGCGCGGCCAGCCCGAGCCGCACGGGAACCAGGTGTCCCCGCGAATCCACCGCCAGCGCCGCGTCCAGTGCCCGCAGCCCCTGGTCCACGGAGAGCGGCTCGACGCCCATGCGCCGGATCCGGGTCAGCTCGGCCCGGCCGAGATGCGCGGTCAGCCCCGTGCCGGCCTGCTCCCACAGGCCCCAGGACAGGCTCCTGGCGGGCAGGCCCGCGTGCGTCCGCCATACGGCGAAGGCGTCGAGGAAGGCGTTGCCCGCGGCGTACGTGCTCTGGCCGGGGCTTCCGAGCACTCCGGCGAGCGAGGAGAACATGACGAACTCGGACAGCGAGTGCTCTCGGGTGAGTTCGTGCAGGTGCAGCGCCGCGTCCAGCTTCGGAGCCAGTACGCGCTCCAGCCGCTGCGCGTTCTGGTCCGGGAGCAGTCCGTCGTCCAGTACGCCGGCCAGGTGCCACACCGAGTCCAGATCGTCGATGGAACCGATCAGACCGGCGAGGGCTTCCCGGTCGGCGACGTCACAGGCCACGATCCGTACGCTCTCGGCCCCGGCCCCCGTGAGTTCGGCGGCGAGGCCGGCGGCCCCCGGGGCCCGCTCGCCCTGACGCGAGGTCAGTACGAGGCGCCGGACGCCGCGGGTGCGCACCAGGTGCCGGGCGAGCTCCCGGCCCAGCTCACCGGTTCCGCCGGTGACCAGTGCCGTTCCCTCCGGTACCGGAGTTCCCCCGGTGGCGCCTTCCGGCTCCGGGTCGACCGGGACCAGCCGCGCGACCCGTATCCCTCCGGCCCGTACGGCGATCTCGGGCTCGTCGGCGACGGACACGGCCCTGGCGAGCACGGCGGTGTCCTCGGCCGCGGAACCGGTGTCCACCAGCCGCAGCGACCGCTGGGGGTACTCGGCGCGCGCGGCACGGACCAGGCCCCAGACCGGGGCGTGCACCAGACCGTCGACGCCCTCCCCCGGCCCGGCCGGTACGGCCTGCCGGGTCACCCAGACCAGTTCGGTCCCCTCCAGCCGGGACTCGGCCAGCAGACCCTGCAGCACGTGCAGTGCGGTGGCGGTGGCCGTGCGCACCGCGTCCGCCAGGTCACCGGGGTCCCGCGTGGTGCTGTCGACGACGAGGCGGGCCGGGGGCTCGTCGCCGGCGTCGAGCAGGGCGCGCAGCCCGGCCACGTCGGTGACGGGCCGTCCGCCGGTCGCGTGCGCGAGGTCGCCGGAGCCGCCGAGGACCCAGGTCTCGGCCGGTACCTCGCGGGTCGCGGGGGAAGGCCGGAAGTCGAGCCGGTAGAGGTGGTCGCTCGTGCGCTGCCGCAGCTGCTGTTCGGTCGCCGGGCGCAGGACGAGCGCGTCCACGTAGGCCACCGGATCTCCGTGGGCGTCCGTCATCCACAGCCGGGCCTCGGACGACGCGGGGTCCCGCTCGATCCGGACGCGCAGTTCGGTGGCCCCGGTGGCGTACAGCTCCACCCCGGTCCACTCGAAGGGGAGCGACACCCGTCCGGTGTCGGCGTCCAGTACGGCGACCGCGTGCAGCGCCGCGTCCAGCAGCGCCGGATGCACCGCGAAGCCGCCTGCCGCCGCGCTCTCGGCCCCGGCCCCGGCCGCCGACTCGGGCAGGCGGACCACGGCGTAGGCGGTGTCGCCGCTGCGGGAGAGCTCCACCAGGCCCTGGAAGGCGGGTCCGTAGTCGATCCCGCGCTCGCGCAGCCCGTCGTAGAACCCGTCCAGATCCACGGGTGTGGTGCCCGCCACCGGCCCGCTCCGCAGGTCCCGGAAGCCGTCGCCGTGGGTGTCGCCGGCTGTCGGGTGGGTGAGCCGGGCGGTGGCGTGGGTGGTCCAGGGCGCGTCGGGGTGGGTGTCGGGGTCGGGGTGGGTGTGGACGGTGACCTGGCGGCCCCCGTGGCCGTCGGCGCCGGTGACGGCGACCTGGACGCGCAGCGCGCCGGTCGCGGGGAGGACCAGGGGGGTGGTCAGGGTGAGGGTGTCGATCCCGGTGGCGCCCACGCGTTCGGCGGCGGCGAGGACCATGTCGAGGATCCCGGTGCCGGGCAGGAGCACGGTGCCGAACACCTTGTGGTCGCTCAGCCAGCGCTGTCCGGGTGCCGTTGCGTCGATCCTGCCGGTGAGGACGAGGCCGTCGTCGTCGGCGAGCGGGGTGGAGAGCGGGAGCCAGGGGTGGTCGAGCCCGTCCGCGCCCCAGGCCGAGGGGTCGGCCGGGGTGCCGGCGGAGGTGGGGAGCCAGTGGCGCCGGCGGTCGAAGGCGTAGGTGGGCAGGGCGGTTTCCACCGGCGTCCGCGGCACCGCGCGCTCCCACGGCCAGCCGTTCCCGCGGGCCAGTCCCGCGCGGACCCATGAGGACAGCACGTCGGTGGTGTCGGCCTGGTCCCGGTGGGCGCTGGCGACGGTGGTTCCGCCGTGGTGCTGGGTGATTTCGTCGAGGGCCATGGCCATGACGGGGTGGGGGCTGATCTCGATCCAGGTGTGGTGGCCGTCGGCGGTGGCGGCGTTGCTGGCCTGGTCGAAGCGGACGGGCCGGCGCAGGTTGGCGCACCAGTAGTCGGCGTCCATCTCGGTGCCGTGGATCAGACGGCCGTGGACGGTGGAGTAGAGCGGGATCCGTCCGGCTGCGGGCTGGAGTCCGGCGAGCTCCTCGGCCAGGGCGGGCAGGAGGGGGTCCATGTGGGCGCTGTGGGAGGCGTAGTCGACCTGCACGCGGCGGGCGAACACGTCCTCGGCCCGCAGTTGGGCGAGGAGGGTGTCGAGGGCGTCGCCGTCTCCGGAGATCACGGTGGATCCCGGGGTGTTGACCGCGGCCACGGACAGTTCGGTGCCGGTGAGGCGTTCGGTGATCCAGTCCACGCCGCGTTCGACGACGGCCATGCCGCCCTGCCCGCGGCAGGTGGCGACGGCCCGGGAGCGGGCGGCGACGATCTTCGCGCCCTGTTCGACGGTGAGGATGCCCGCCACCACGGCGGCGGCCACTTCGCCCTGCGAATGCCCGATCACGGCCTGCGGGGTGATGCCCATGGACTCCCACCAGGCGGCCAGGCCCAGGCTCATGGTGAACAGCGCCGGCTGTACTTCCTCCACCCCGGACAGGGCACGCCGTCCGGTGAGGACCTCGGTGACCGACCACCCCGTCCAGGGCAGCAGGGCCGCGTCGCAAGCGGCCACGGTCTCCGCAAACACCGGCGAGTGCTCGTACAGGGCCCGGCCCATGCCCTCCCACTGCGACCCCTGCCCCGGGAACACCCACACACCGCCGGGGCCGGCGTCCTGGAGCGCCTCCTCACCCAGCGTCTCGACGGGAGCGATCACTCCGATGGCATCGGTGCCTTCGGCGAGGGCTTCCAGTCGCTCGATGGCCTCTTCGCGGGTGGTGGCGAGGACGGCGCCGCGGTGGTCGAACCAACTGCGGTTCCACAGGGCGGTGGACGCCACCCGGTCCAGCGAGACCTCCGGGTGCCGCCGCCACCACTGGGCCCAGCGCCGGGCCTGCGCCCGCACCACACCCGCGTCCCGGCCCGACACCACCACCGGGAACACCCCACCGGTGGCGGCACCGTCCTCGGGCCCGGAGACCTCCTCGGGCTCCTCCGTGGATTCCGTGCGCGCCGGTGCCTCTTCGAGGACCAGATGGGCGTTGGTCCCGGACAGGCCGAACGACGACACGCCCGCGCGCCGCGGCCGGGACTCCTCCCGCGACCAGGAGCGCGCCTCGCCCAGCAGCTCGAGCCCGCTGCCCTCCCATGCGATGTGCTCGCTGGGCCGCTCGGCGTACAGGCTCGGGGGCAGCTGCTCGTGCTGGAGGGCGAGCACCATCTTGATCACGCCGGCCACGCCCGCGGCGGCCTGGGCGTGACCGATGTTCGACTTCGACGACCCCAGCCATACCGGCTGCTCCGCGGACCGCCCCGGCCCGAAGACCTCGGCCAGCGCACCGGCTTCGACCGGGTCGCCGAGGGGGGTGCCGGTGCCGTGTGCCTCGATGGCGTCCACGTCCGCCGGGGACAGCCCCGCACGCGACAGGGCTTCCCGGATCACGCGCTGCTGTGAGGGCCCGTTCGGAGCGGTCAGTCCCTGGGACCGGCCGTCCTGGTTGACGGCCGAGCCGCGGATCACGGCCAGGACCCGGTCACCGTCGGCCTGCGCCGCCGACAGCCGCTTGAGTACGAGCACGCCACAGCCCTCGGACCAGCCGGCCCCGTCCGCGTCGGCGGAGAAGCTCTTGCACCGGCCGTCGGCCGCGGTGCCGCGCAGCCGGGAGAACTCCACGAACACCGACGGCGTCGACATCACGGTCACACCGCCGGCCAGCGCGACGTCGCACTCGCGCTGCCGCAGCGCCGTCACCGCCAGGTGCAGGGCCACCAGCGAAGACGAACACGCCGTGTCCACCGTGACGGCGGGGCCCCGCAGCCCCAGCGCGTACGACACCCGGCCCGACAGCACACTGCTCGCCCTGCCGGTGTTGACGTAGCCGTCCTGGTCCCCGAGGCCGTGCCCCAGGCTGCCGTAGTCGCCGTTCATCGTGCCCAGGTACACACCGGTGTTGCTGTTCTCGACGGCTTCGGAGGGGTACCCGGCCCGTTCGAGGGCTTCCCAGGCGGTCTCCAGGACGACCCGCTGCTGCGGGTCCATGGCCCGCGCCTCGCGCGGCGGTATCCCGAAGAAACCCGCGTCGAACTCCTCCACGTCCCGCAGGAATCCGCCGGTCCGCGCATAGCTCTTGCCCACGGCCTCCGGATCCGGGTCGTACACGTCCCAGCCGTCCCACCGCGACGGGAACCCCTCGATCGCGTCCCCACCCGAGGAAAGCAGCTCCCAGAACTCCTCCGGAGTCCCCACCCCGCCCGGCAGCCGGCACGCCATCGACACGATCGCGACCGGTTCGGTCAGTTGTGCCTCCAGATCGGTCGCCCGCCGCTTGAGCTCCCGGATCGCGGGCAGGGCGAGTTCCAGCCGACTCTGTTCAGACATCAGGAGTTCCTTCCGGGAAGTGCGGGGTGTGGAAGCTTCTAGAGTTCGAGGAGGGCGTCGAGCTCGGCGCCGATCTCGGCGACCGAGCGGGCCGGCGCCGGCGCGGCCGGGTCCGGTGAGGCCTCCGGTTCCGGCTCCGTCCCGGACTCCGCTCGAGCGATCCCCATGCGCCGCATCAGCAGCTCCGCGATGTCGGCCGGGGTCGGGTGGTCGAAGGCGAGGCTCGCGGGCAGCGGCACCTCGGCGGCGTTCGCGAGCCTGCGGCGCAGCTCCATGGCCATCAGCGAATCGAGGCCGAGGTCCTTCAGTACGGCCTTGCTCCTGAGCCCTCCGGGCCCGGGCAGCCCCAGGACGACGGCGGCCTCCTCCAGGACCAGCCTGGTGACCGAGGCGGCCTGCTCCTCGGGCGTCCGGCCCTCCAGACGCTTCCGCAGCCCGCCGCCCGCCGGGTCCTCGCCGGCGCGGCGCAGCGCCGGCCGGACCAGTCCCCGCAGCAGCGCCGGGGGTTCGCCGTCCAGCGCCGCGAGGTCGAGCCTGACGGGGACGAGGTTGCCGTCCGGCGAGCGCAGTGCGCGGTCCAGCAGCCGCAGGGCCTTGGCGACGGGCAGCGGTGCGATGCCCTGCCTGCGCAGGCGTCCCAGTTCGGCCTCCGTGAGGTGTGCGGTCATGCCCGAGCCCGCCTGCTCCCACAGCCCCCAAGCCAGGCTGGTCCCGCCGCTGCGGGCGGCGAGGGCGTCCAGGTAGGCGTTGGCCGCCGCGTACGCGCCCTGCCCGGCGGAGCCGAGGGTTCCGGAGACGGAGGAGAACAGCACGAACGCCGACAGCCCCAGATCCGCGGTGAGTTCCGCCAGGTGCGCGGCCCCGTCGAGCTTGGGGGCCAGCACCGTGCGCAGACGTCGCTCGTCGTAGTCGAGCAGCAGGCCGTCGTCGAGGACGCCGGCGAGGTGCAGTACCGCCGACCAGTCGCCCGCCGAGGACAGTACGCCGGCCACCTGGGTCCGGTCGGAGACGTCACAGGCCAGCACCCGGACGGATCGCGCACCGGCCCCGGTCAGTTCCGCGACCAGGCTTCCGGCATCCGGGTTCCCGGGGCCGCTGCGCGAGGTCAGCACCAGGTCGCGGACCCCGTGCTCGGTCACCAGGTGCCGGGCGACCGCCCTGCCGAGTTCGCCGGTGCCGCCGGTGACCAACACCGTTCCGTCGGCCACGGAGCCGGCGCCGGCCGCGGCGCCGGCCGCACCGGCCGTACCGACCGCACCCGCCGCGGTCAGCCGGGGCGCGAGGAACTCCCCGCCCCTGACGGCGAGTTCGGGCTCGCCGGACACGGACAGCGCCGACAACAGGGTGGGGGCGTCGATCCGGTCGCAGTCGACGATCCGGAGGGCCGCCTCCGGGTGCTCGCGCCGCGCCGCCCGCAGCAGCCCCCACAGGGGGGCCTGGGCGAGGCCGCGCACCCGGTCCCCGGGGCGTGCGGCGATGCTGTCCCGGGTGATCCACACGAGCTCGAGGCCCCTGCGGGGCACCAGTCGGCGCAGCAGGTCCAGCGCGTGTGCGGCCGACTCGTGGGCGGCGGCGACGCCCTCGGCGTGCGCGGTGGCGTCGATCAGGATCCGGCGCGGGCCGTCTTCCGTGACCGTCTCGGACGGCGTCACGCCGAGGGCCTCGGACACCGGGCCGCTGCCCAGGACCCGGACCGGCTCCGCCACCGCGGGCACCTGCGGCACGGGCCGGAAGGCCACGCGGTAGAGGTCGGGAACGGTGAGCGCGGCACGCAGCAGGCCGGCGCTGACCGGACGCAGCCGCAGGGCGCCGACGTACGCCACCGGCGCCCCGGCGGGGTCGGTGATTGCGGCCCGGATCCCGTCGTCGCGGACGTCGACCCGGACGCGGAGCTCGGTGGCTCCCGTGGCGTACAGGCGGACGTCGGTGAACTGGAAGGGGAGCTGGGCCTCGGCGGAGGCCGGGACCGCCGCGCGCATCACCTGGAGGGCCGCGTCCAGCAGGGCCGGGTGGACACCGAATCCGCCCGGCTCGCCGGCCGGCAGCCGGACCACGCCGCAGGCCGTCCCGCCCTGCCCGCGCAGTTCGGCCACGCCGTGGAAGGCGGCGCCGTAGTCGACGCCCTGGGCGGCGAAGCCCTCGTAGAAGCCGGCGAGGTCCACGGCGGGCAGCGCGGGCACCGACCAGTCGGTGGGCTCCGGACCGAAGGCGTCCACCAGCACGCCCTCGGCGTGGGTGCTCCAGGTGCCCGTGCCCTCCGCCTTGCCGTGCAGGGTCACCGGTCGCCGTCCGCCGTCGGCGGGGCCGATCCTGACCTGCACGTGTACCGCGTCCTCCAGGACCATGGGCCGCGACAGGGTCAGCTCGCCGACGCCGGCCGCTCCGGCCTGGCCGGCGCCCGCGAGGACCATGTCCAGCAGCGCGGTGCCGGGGACGACGACGGTGCCGAAGACCACGTGGTCGGCCAGCCAGGGCTGGGACGACGCCGACACCCGGCCGGACAGCACCCAGCCGCCGTCGGCCAGTTCGGTGACCTCGGTCAGCCACGGGTGCCCGGCTCCGGAGCCGGAGCCGTCCGGCCAGAAGCGCTTGCGCTGGAAGGCGTAGGTGGGAAGGTCGACGCGGCGGCGGCCCTCGCCCAGGAGCGGGGCCCAGTCCGGCCCGGCACCCGCCGTGTGCGCCCTGGCGACCGCGAGGGTCAGTGCCTCGGGACCGGACCGGTCGGCACGCTGGGTCGGGACCACGACGGCGTCGTCGCCGTCGAGGCAGTCCTCGATCATGGCGGCGGGCGTTCCGTCGGGGCCGATGTCGAGGAACCGGGTGACGCCTTCGCCGCGCGCGGTACGGATCGCGTCGGCGAACCGGACCGGCTGCCTCACCTGGCGCACCCAGTGGTCGGGACCGCAGTCGGTGACGGTCCGCCCGGTCAGGTTCGTCACCAGCGCGATGCGCGGCGGGTGGAAGGTGAGCCGCTCGGCCACGCTCCGGAACTCGTCGAGCATGCCGTCCATGTGCGCGGAGTGGAAGGCGTGGGACACGTTGAGCCGCTTGGTGCGGCGTCCGGTGAACCGCCCGGCCACCTCGGCCACGGCGTCGGCATCACCGGCGATCACCACGGACCGCGGGCCGTTGACCGCGGCGAGGTGCACCCGCGCGGACAGCAGCGGGGCCACCTCGTGCTCGCCGGCCTGGAGGGCGAGCATCACGCCGGTGTCCGGCCGGGCCTGCATCAGCCGGCCGCGGGCGGCGACCAGCGCGCAGGCGTCCTCCAGGGAGAGCACGCCCGCCACGTGTGCGGCGGAGAGCTCGCCGACGGAGTGTCCGAGCACCAGGTCCGGCGTGAGCCCCCAGCTCTCGAGGAGCCGGAACACCGCCACCTCGAAGGCGAACAGCGCGGGCTGGGTGAACTCGGTGCGGCGCAGCGCGTCCGGGTCGTCGATGACCTCGGCGAGCGGACGGCGCAGGTGCGGGTCGAGTGCGGCGCGGATCTCCCGCCACGCGGCGTCGAACACCGGGTACGCCGCGCGCAGATCGGCGCCCATGCCCGCACGCTGGGTTCCCTGCCCGGCGAAGACGAACGCCGTCCGGCCGTCGTCCGCCGAACCCTGCACCACGGACGCCGAGGACGCCCCGTCGGTGATCGCGCGCAGCCCGGCGAGCAGGTCGCCGGTGTCGCGGCCGACGACGACGGCGCGTTCCCGGAAGGAGGTGCGCGAGGTGGCCAGGGAGAACGCCAGGTCGGCCGGGTCGGTGCCGGGGTGCGTCCCGACCCGGACGGCCAGCCGGGACGCCTGCTCGCGCAGGGCTTCCGGGGTCCGCGCGGACAGGGTCCAGGGCAGCAGGGCAGGACGGGGGCCGGCGGCCGGTTCCTCGGCCCCTGCCGGCGGTTCCTCGGCCCCGGCGGCCTGTTCGAGGATCAGGTGTGCGTTGGTGCCGCTGATGCCGAACGAGGAGACGCCGGCCCGCCGCGGGCCGTCCGCGTCCCAGGCGACGGGGTCGGTGACGAGCCGGAGGGAGCCCTCCGACCAGTCGACGTGACGGGAGGGGGTGTCGGCGTGCAGGGTACGGGGCACTGTGCCGTGGTTCATGGCCAGCACCATCTTGATCACGCCGGCCACGCCCGCCGCCGCCTGCGTGTGCCCGATGTTGGACTTCACCGAGCCCAGCCACACCGGCCGTCCGGAGGCGCCGTAGGTGGCCTGCAGTGCGCGTGCCTCGATGGGATCGCCCAGCGTCGTGCCGGTGCCGTGGGCCTCCACGACGTCCACGTCGGAGGCTTCGAGCCCCGCCGCGGCGAGAGCCTTGCGGATGACCTGCTGCTGGGCCCGGCCGTTGGGCGCGGTGAGCCCGTTGGACGTGCCGTCCTGGTTGACGGCCGAACCGCGGATCACGGCCAGTACCGGATGCCCGTTGCGCCGTGCGTCGGACAGCTTCTCCAGCAGCAGCAGTCCGCTGCCCTCGGACAGTGCCGTGCCGGAGGCCCCGTCCGAGAAGGCGCGGCACCGTCCGAGGGGGTCGAGGCCGTGCTGCCGGCTGAATCCGACGAACAGTCTCGGTGTGGCCATCACGGTGGCGCCGCCGGCGACGGCCATCGCGCACTCGCCCCGCGACAGGGCCTGCGCGGCGAGGTGGATGGCGACCAGCGAGGCCGAGCACGCGGTGTCCACCGTGACCGACGGCCCCTCCAGGCCCAGTGCGTAGGAGACGCGGCCGGAGACCACGCTGGCGGCGCTTCCGGTGAGCCCGAACCCCTCGGAGCCGTGCGGGGTGCCCAGCGAGGCGTAGTCCTGGCCGTTGGTGCCCAGGTAGATCCCGGTATCACTGCCCTTCAGCGCGGCCGGTGCGATCCCGGCCCGTTCCAGCAGCTCCCAGGACCCCTCCAGGAGGATCCGCTGCTGCGGGTCCATGGTCAGTGCCTCGCGGGGGCTGATCCCGAAGAACTCCGGGTCGAAGTCGGCGGCGGCCACGAAGCCGCCTTCGCGGACGTAGCTCGTACCGGGGTGGTCGGGATCCGGGTGGTACAGCGCGGACAGGTCCCAGCCCCGGTCCTCGGGGAACGGCGTGATGGCGTCCCCGCCGTCGGCGAGCAGCCGCCAGAAACCCTCCGGGTCGCGTACTCCGCCGGGGAACCGGCAGCTCATGGCGACGATCGCGATGGGCTCGCCGGCGCCGGCCTCGGGGGCGGCCGCCGGGGCGGCCTCGGGGGCGGCCTCGGGGGCGGCCGCCGGGGCGGCGGTGGCGGTACGGGCGGCCGGGGCGGTCTCCCCGGCGGCCGGGTCGGGCTCCTCGTGCAGGTACGCGTCGAGGATGTGCGCGGCGACCTGCGCGGGCGTGGGGTGGTCGAAGATCAGCGTGGTGGGCAGCCGCAGGCCGGTGACCGCGCCCAGCCTGTTGCGCAGTTCGACGCCGAGGACCGAGTCGAAGGCGAGTTCCCTGAAGGTCCGCTCGACGTCCACCGCCTCCGGCGTCGGGTGGCCGAGCACAAGGGCGGTCTGCGCCCGGACCTCCTCCCGTGCGGCGCGCATCCGGCCGTCCGCGGGGAGTTCGGCCAGGCGCCGCCGGAACGCGGGCTCCTGGACGGCCGAGGCGTCCCGGCCGTCGGGCAGGTCGGCCAGCAGGGCACTGGGGCGGGTGGCCGTGAACACCGTGCGGAACCGGTCCCAGCGCACGTCCGCCACGGTGACGCAGGGCTCCGCGGACGCCACGGCCCGGTCCAGGGCCAGCAGGGCCAGATCCGGTGCCATCGCGGGTACGCCGTGGCGGTCGAGGACCTCCTTCACCGGCCCCCGCGCCATGCCGTCGCCGGCCCACGGGCCCCAGGCCACCGAGGTCGCGGGCAGCCCCTGGCTGTGGCGGAGCGCTGCCAGGCCGTCCAGATAGGCGTTGCCGGGCGCGTAGTTGCCCTGGCCCGGGACGCCGACGGTCGCGCCCCACGAGGAGAAGAGCACGAACGCGTCCAGTCCGGGGGCGAGTTCGTGCAGGTTCCAGGCTCCCTGCGCCTTCACCCGCAGCGCCGCTTCGACCCGGTCGGGGGTGAGGTCCTGGACGAGCCCGTCGTGCAGGGCTCCGGCGGCGTGCACCACCGCGTCGGGCCGGGTCCGCTCGACGAGCCCGCGGACCGCTTCCCGGTCGGCGACGTCGCAGGCGACGATCTCGACGCCTGCCCCGAGCCGCTGGAGATCGGCGGTGAGGGCCCGCGCCCCGGGGGCGTCCGGCCCGCTCCGGCTGACCAGCACCAGGCGTTCGGCGCCCTGACCGGCCAGCCGGCGCGCGACCTCGGCGCCGAGCGCGCCCGTTCCGCCGGTGATCAGCACCGTCCCCGTGGGGCTCCAGCCGCGGGCCGGACCCGCGGCGGCGCGGACCAGCCGGCGGCCGTACGGTACGGAACCCCGGATCGCGACCTGGTCCTCGCCGTGGTCGCCGGTGAGCACCCCGGCCAGTACCCCCGGGTCGTACGCGGAGGACAGGTCGATGAGGCCGCCCCAGCGCTCGGAGTGCTCCAGGGCGACGACCCGCCCCAGCCCCCACACCAGCGACCCCTCCGGGTCGACCGCCTCGTCCGCGACGGCGGCGGCGTCCCGCGTCACGCACCACAGCGGGGCGCTCACGCCGGCGTCCCCCAGCGCCTGCACGGCGGTCAGGGTCGCCGCGTAGCCCGCGGGAACCCCCGTGTACCCGGTGTACGGCCCGTCCTGCGCCGCCGGCAGGCAGAGCACGCCGTCGCAGGCCGTGCCGCGCAGCCGCGCGGCGAGCGCACCCCGGTCGAGGCCGGGTTCGAGCTCCATGAGGGTGACGCGCAGGCCCTGTCCGGTCAGGGCCCCGGCCACCGAGCGCGCCCAGGCGTCGCCGGCGGGCGCGAGGACCAGCCAGTCGCCCGGGCGCACCGCCGGTCCGGGAACCTCCTTCCAGGCGGCCTTGTACTCCCAGCCGTCCACGACGGACTCCGAGGTGCGCCGCCTGCGCCAGGAGGCCAGGGCGGGCAGGACGGGGGCGAGGGCGTCCCGGTCGAGGCCCAGGGTGCGGGCCACCCCGTCGAGGTCCTCGCGGCCCACCGCGTCCCAGAACGGCGCGTCCTGCGCCGGCCCGCCGCCGTCCGCCGCGCCGTCGATCCAGTACCGCTGGTGCCGGAAGGGGTACGTGGGCAGGTCCACGGTGTTCGCCCGCTCGAAGGCGCGGCTCCAGTCGACGTCCACCCCGGCGGCGTACGCCTCGGCCAGGGCCGTCAGGAAGCGGTCGCCCTCCTGCCTGCGCAGCGTTCCGACGGTGCGCACCTCGGCGCTCTCCTCCACGCCCATGGTGAGCACGGGGTGGGGGGTGCACTCGATGAACACGCTGCGGCCCTCGGCGGCCAGCTCGCGCACGCACGCGTCGAGTTCGACCGTGGAGCGCAGGTTCCGGTACCAGTAGCCCGCGTCCAGGGTCGCGGTGTCGATCCGGCCGACGTCGACGGTGGAGAAGAAGCCCGCAGCCCCGGGGCGTGGCCGGATACCGGCCAGGTCGGTCAGGATGTCCTCGCGGATGGCCTCCACCTGCGCCGAGTGCGAGGCGTAGTCGACCGGGACCCGCTTGGCGCGGATCCCGGCGGATCCGCAGTGCGCGAGCAGTTCCGCGAGCGCCTCCGGGCTGCCGGAGACCACCGTGCTGCGGGGCCCGTTGACGGCCGCCACCGACAGCCGGTCCGGCCACCGCTCGGTCAGCCGCAGCGCGTCCGCCCGCGAGCACACCAGGGAGACCATGCCGCCCCGGCCCGCCAGACCGCGGCGGATGGCCCGGGCCCGCAGCGCCACCACGGCCGCCGCGTCCTCGAGCGACAGCGCGCCGGACAGGCACGCCGCGGCGATCTCGCCCTGCGAGTGCCCGAGCAGGACGTCCGGGTCGACGCCGAAGTGCTTCCACAGCCGGGCCAGGGACACCATCATCGCCCACAGGGCGGGCTGTACGACGTCCACCCGTTCCAGGGCGTCCGCGTTCCCGATCACCTCGGTGAGCTTCCAGTCCACGAACGGTCCCAGCGCCGCCTCGCACTGCGCGAACCGTTCGGCGAACACCGGTGAGGAGTTAAGCAGTTCCGCGGCCATGCCGGCCCACTGGGCACCCTGTCCGGCGAACATCAGCACCGGGCCGCGCCCGCGGCCGGATCCGACGACCAGGTCCGGCACCTGGGCTCCCGACGCGAGCGCCTCCAGCCCCCGGCTCAGCTCCGCGGTCTCCCGTCCGAGCAGGACGGCCCGGTACTCGTGGTCGGCGCGGGTGGTGGCCAGGGAGAAGCCGACGTCGGCGGCCGACAGGCCGGGGTGCGCGGCGAGGTGGGCGCGCAGCCTGCCGGCCCGTTCCCGCAGGGCCTCTTCGGAGCGCGCCGACAGCACCCAGGGGATCCGCGTCCGCGCGGCGGGTTCCCGGACCTCGGCGGCCCGCGCCGGCGGCGGCCCGGCCAGCGCGAGGTGGGCGTTGGTACCGCCGTAGCCGAAGCTGCTGACTCCGGCCAGGCGCGCTCCCTGGGGCCACGGCTGCCGGTCGGTGACCACGGCCAGGTTCGCCGCGTCGAAGTCGATGTCCGGGTTGGGCCGGCGGAAGTGCAGGCTGGGGGGCAGCTCGCCGTGGAAGAGCGCCAGGGAGGTCTTGAGTACGCCGAGCACTCCGGCGGCCGGTTCGAGGTGGCCGAAGTTGGTCTTGGCCGACCCGATCCGCAGCGGCTCCCCGGTCTTCCTGCCGTCGCCGAACACGCTGCCCAGGGCCGCGGCCTCGATCGGATCGCCCCGGCGGGTCCCCGTGCCGTGGGCCTCCACGTACGACACCAGGCCCGGGTCCGTTCCGGCCTCCCGCCAGGCCGAGCGCAGCACTTCGGCCTGCGTGTCGGCGCTCGGGGTGGCCAGGCCGTCGGTGGTGCCGTCGTTGTTCACGGCGCTGCCGCGGATCACCGCGTAGATCCGGTCGCCGCTGCGCCGGGCGTCGCCGAGCCGGCGCAGGACGACGACGCCGCAGCCTTCGCCCCGTACGTACCCGTTGGCGTCCGCGTCGAAGGCGCGGCACTGCCCGTCGGGGTTCTGCGTGCCGAACTTGGACATCGCGACGGTGGTGTGGGGGTGGAGGATGAGGCTGACCCCGCCGGCCAGCGCGAGGTCCGACTCTCCGGAGCGCAGGCTCCGGACCGCCTGGTGGATGGCGACGAGGGACGAGCTGCATCCGGTGCCGACGGACATCACCGGGCCGCGCAGGTCGAGGGCGTACGCGATGCGGGCCGGGATGATCGAGGTGTCCGTGCCGATGGCGGTGTGCGTGCGGATCTCACCGGCGGACGCCCCGGTGGCCAGGTGGTACTCCTGCCACATGGTGCCGAAGAACACGCCGGTGGCCGATTCGGCGAGCCGGTCGGTGCGGATCCTGGCGTCCTCGACCGCGGCCCAGGCGACCTCCAGGGCCACCCGCTGCTGCGGATCCATCTGGGCGGCCTCGGTGGGCGAGATGCCGAAGAACGCGGCGTCGAACCCCGCGACGTCGTCCAGGAACCCGCCCCAGCGGGTCGTCATCTTGCCGGGCGCCGAGGGGTCGACGTCATGCCAGTCATCGGCTCTCCACCGCTGCGGGGGGACCTCGCCGATGGCGTCGATCCCGTCCAGCAGGCCCTGCCAGAGCGCTTCGGGGGAATCGATCCCGCCGGGGAGGCGGCAGCCGAGTCCGATGATGGCAATGTCGTCGGCGTTCATCACGCATCCTCACTTGGGGCAGGTGAAAGGCACGGTGGTCCGCGCCGGCGGTGCCGGGGTCCGGGGGCGGCCGCTGCCGGCCACCCGGTCCCTACGCGGTCTCGTCGAGGCTGATCGCCTGCGAGGGGCACACCCGCACGCACTCCTCGACGCTGTCCCACAGTTCCTCGGGCGGATGCGCGCTGAGCAGCACGACCGTCCCGTCCTCCCGGCTCTGGTCGAACACCAGGGGCTCGGTCAGCGCGCACATGCCCGCGCCGCAGCACTTGTCCGTGTCGACGTCGACCCTCATCGCCGTCACCAGCCGACGGGCAGGCGCCGCACGCCGTACATCGACGACAGGTGGGTCGTCTCGATCTCGTCGGGCGCGGCGGCCAGGTGCAGGCCGGGGAACTCGCGGATCAACTGGCCGAAGGCCACCCGCATTTCGACCCGGGCGAGCTGCTGTCCCACGCACTGGTGCACGCCGTAGCCGAAGCCGAGGTGCCGGCCGGCGCTGCGGGTCAGGTCGAGCGCGTCCGGGTCCTGGAAGGCGTCGCCGTCGCGGTTGGCCGCGGACAGGGCCACGGTCACGACCTCGCCCGCCCGGATCCGCCGGCCCTCCAGCTCGACGTCCTGCGTGGCTCCGCGGATGATGCCGAACTGGACGATGCTCAGGTAGCGCAGCATCTCCTCGACCGCGCCGTCGATCAGGGACGGGTCCTTGCGCAGCAGCGCCAGTTGCTCCGGCCGGGAGAGCAGCAGGTACGTGCCGAGTCCCAGCATCTTCGCGGTGGTCTCGTGGCCCGCCGTGAGGACGAGCATCGCCGAGCCCGCGGCTTCCTCGTCCATGAGGTCGGACGCGGCGACCCTGCTCAGCAGGTCGTCCTGCGGCCGCTCGCGCTTGAGGCGGACCAGCCGGGTCAGGAATTCCGCCATCAATTGAAATGCTTCCACGACCTCGTCCATCGAGCGGTCGTAGTCGAGCATGGTTTCCGAATGCCGCTGGAAGAACGCGTGGTCCTCGTACGGAACACCCAGCAGCTCGCATATCACCAGTGAGGGAATCGGCAGGGCGAATTCGCGCACGAGATCCACCGGCGGTCCGATATCCCGCATCGCGGCTATCCGGTCCGCGGTGATCCGCTCCACCTTCGGTTCCAGGTTCCTGGTCCGCCGTACGGTGAATTCACCGGTGAACAGCTTCCGGAACCGGCTGTGCTCCGGGGGGTCCATGAAGATGAAGACGCCCGGCCTCGTCGGCCCCGGGGCGCCCTCCCCCACCGCCATCCGGCGGTGTTCTCCGCGTGAGCTGAACCGGGGGTCGTTCAGGACGGCACGCGCGGCGGCGTACCCGGTGACCAGCCAGCCGTCGGTGCCGTCGGGGTAGGCCAGTCTGCTCACCGGGTGCTCGTCCCGCAGCTCGGTCAGCTTCGGGGGAGGGCTGAAGGGGCAGGTGCGCTCGGTGGGGAACGCCACCGGCTGCAGATCGGTCCTG
The DNA here is from genome assembly GCF_045208355.1 of Streptomyces sp. NBC_01546. Taxonomy (NCBI): domain Bacteria; kingdom Bacillati; phylum Actinomycetota; class Actinomycetes; order Kitasatosporales; family Streptomycetaceae; genus Streptomyces; species Streptomyces sp. NBC_01546. The sequence continues at coordinate 215,282 of NZ_CP109380.1, read as the reverse complement.
GTCAAGTCGACTCCGTGGTTGTAAGGGCCTGTTCGGCCGGCCCAGGCGGAACCCCGCTCGGAGGACATGCGGTCACGCCCGGCCGCGGAAACGAATTCCCGTTGACTTCGGGAAAAACCCCCGCGGATTGGCGTGACTCGATGATGCCAGACAACCCGGATCTCGATCTGTCCATTCATGCAGTGTGCAGCTTTCTCGCGATTGCGGCACAACTGCTCCTCGAGTGCTTCCCGAGGATTTCTGCGACGGCTCAGCGGTCCCCGAGACCGGGATTGTTCGTCGCACCGACCAGTACGGCCGAGTTGCCCGGTGCCTGCACGCCCTCCAGCAGGTCCTGATGGGCCCGGCCGATCTCCTCGAAGGCGTACGTGTGCCCCAGGTGCGGGTCGAGGAGGCCCATGTCGACGAGGCGGGTCACGGCGAGGCACTCGCGCGGATTGGCGAAATGGGATCCCTGGAGCCGCTTCTGCCTCATCCACAGGTACCTGAGGTCGACGTCCACGTTGAAGCCGGACGTGGCCCCGCAGATCACGATCATCCCGCCCGTGCCGCACACGTAGACCGACGTGGGGATGGTGTCGCTGCCGGGATGCTCGAAAACGATCTTGGGAGAGGCCTTCTCACCGAGGATGTCCCAGATCTCCCGCCCGAAGGCCCGCAGGTCGGCGGTCCACCGCTTGTGCTCCTCGGTGCCGGCCTCGGGCACGCGTCCCCAGTGGCTGAACTTGGTCCGGTCGATGACGCCCGCCGCACCCAGGTCGAGGCAGTACTTGGCCTTCTCCGGCGAGGACACGACGGCGATGGGCCTGCCTCCCATCTGCCGGGTCAGGGAGATGGCCATGGAGCCGAGGCCGCCGGAACCGCCCCAGATGAGGACTCCGTCACCGGGCTGCACCGTGTTGGGCGCCCAGCCGTTGAGCTGCCGGTACGCCGTCGCACCGGTCAGCAGGAATCCCGCGGATTCCGCCCAGCTCAGCCTGGTGGGCCGGGGCAGACACTGGAAGTCGGCCACCAGGGCGAACTGGGCGAACGAGCCCCAGTTCGATTCGTAGCCCCACGCCTTCAGCGATGCCGCGAACATGGGATCGACGCCGAGCCGGACATCGGGATCGTGCTCGTCCCACAGGCCGGCCGAGACGATGACCTCGTCGCCCACCTTGACCTGCCGTACGCCCTCTCCCACCTTCCAGACGATTCCGGAGGCATCCGATCCGCCGACGTGGAAGGGCTCCGGGCTGCCCTGCCGCTGACGTGCCGCCACGACGTCGACGGGATGCCCCTTGGCCGCCCAGACGTTGTTGTAGTTGATGCCGGCGGCCATGACCGCGACGAGGACGAACCCGGGCGGCACCTCGGGCGTCTCGACGACCTCCGTCCGGAAGGCCGTAGCCGGGGCCCCGTACCGTTCCGGGCGGATGACCGACGCGTACATGGAACGGGGGACGGTCCCGAGCGGGGGCAGGTCGCCCACCTCGTAGAGGGTGCTGGTCGTCGAGGAGTTCAAGGTAATCTCCGGTGTCGAGTGGTCGGTTGGTCCCTGCGCTCTGTGGGGTGCGGCACGGTCAGACACCGGAGGCGTTCGCCGCCGGGACGGCCTCGGCGGACACCGCGTTCTCCAGCATGTAGCCCCGCCCCCACACGGTCCGGATGGACAGTTCGATGGGCAGGAGCCGGCGGCGCAGCCGCATGATGTGCAGGTCGAGCGCGTTCCTGTTCAGCGTCAGCGTCTGCAGGGCGAAGCGCTGCACGAACTCGGAGCGGTGCACGACGTCGCCGAAGCGGTCGACGAGCAGGCGCATCAACTCCGTCTGCGTGGTGGAGACGGTGATGGAGTGATGGCCGAAGCTCAGGGTCCCGGTCGAGTCGATCGTCGGTACCCGGTTGCTGTCGAAACGGCTCTGCAGGACGGTGACCCGGGCTTCGAGGTCGTCCCGGGACACCGGGGGGCGTACCCAGTCCTCGACCGGATCGTTGCTGATCGGCGGCTGCGCGCCCGCCTCAACGACGAGCAGGCGCGGCATGCCCTCCTGCCGGCAGCGGGTTCTCAGATCCGCCTGCGCCGGCCAACGGACGAAGACGACGTCGGAATTTCGAACGCCCACGGGCACGTCCTCCCTGTACAACCCACGTACATCCGGTCCGAACCACCGAAACCCATGGACCTCTCGGCACGGACGAGCCCCGGTCGAGTCCGTGGGCACAGGCCCGCGTCAGGACGCCGGCGTCGCCTCGCGCAGGCTCCGCGGCCGCAGGTCGGTCCAGTTCTCCTCGACGTACGCGATGCTCCGCGCCCGCCCCGCCGGCCCGGCCACGACGCGCCAGCCGTCGGGCACGACGGCGAACGTGGGCCACAGCGCGTGCTGCTCCTCGTCGTTGACCACCACGTAGAACTCGCCGTCCTCGTCGTCGAACGGGTTCACTGCCATGTCTTCCTCCGCTGCCTTCAGTTCGGTTCGGGGAGCGCGGCGCGGTCTACCGTGCCGTCGGCGGTACGCGGCAGGTGGGCGATGACCACGATGTCGTCCGGCACCAGGTGGCCGGGCAGTTCGGCCGCCAGTTCCCGCCGCAGCACCGCCGGCAGCCTCGAGGCCCGGCGGGAGGCCCCGGGCACGTTGGCGAGCGGCCTGGCCCGGGTGTCCAGGGGCCGGTACACCCCGCCGTAGCAGTGCCTGCCGTCCGCGGGCACGATCACCGCCTCGAACCAGCCGGGCGCCTCGGCCGACCAGGTGCACAGGACGGCGCGGCCGTGCTCCCGGCCCCAGGTCTCCAGCGCGTGCGGGTCGAGGGGCGTGCCTTCCGCCGTGGCGGGGGCCCCGCATTCGGCCGCCTCGCTCACCAGCCTGGCGTTCGGTATCCGGGTCAGCCGCAGGCGGCCGCCGTGCCGGGCCAGCTCGGCCTCCAGGCCGGACACCTGGTGCACGTCCGAGCCCCAGGTGACGGCGGGGACGTCCGCAAGGTGCGTCGGCGTGCTCGACCGCTTGTGCAGGACGACTTCGTAGCGGTGGCGGGTGAGTTCGTTCCCGTCCGGTCCGGGCTTGAGCCGGACGTCCACGGCCGCGACCTCGTCGTGCGCGTCGGCCCACTCGGTGAAGAAGCCCGGATCGAGGTGGAGTTCCGTCTCGCGGAGCACGGCGCGGGCGACCGCCGCCCGCACGGCGGACGGCTCGTCACCGGGGCGCTGGGCGTGGTGGACGGCCGTCAGGAACTCCCGCAGGGTGCCGTGGTTGCGGACGTCGCCGACGAGGATCCGGCCGCCCGGGGCGAGCCGCCGGAGCGCGACGTCCAGGACGGCCGAGAGGTAGGCGGCGTCGGGGAAGTACTGCACGACCGAGTTGAGGAGCACCGTGTCGAAGTACTCCGCCGGCAGTCCGTCGGCGGAGTCGGCGGGCTGGCACCGCAGTGTCACCCTGTCCTTCAGCCGCGGCTCCGCGGCGACCTGGGCGCCGAGCCGTTCGATGACCGCGTCGGAGAAGTCGGTGGCCCAGTAGGCCTCGGTTTCCGGTGCCAGCGGCCCGAGCAGCAGCCCGGAGCCCACCCCGATCTCCAGCACCCGGCGCGCCTCCAGAGCGCGCACCCGCTCCACCGCGGACGCGCGCCACTGGCGCATCTGCGGCAGGGGGATGGGTTCGCGCGTGTAGGCACTGTTCCATCCGGTGAAGTCTTCGCCGATCCCGTTGTCCGCCGCGGTGTCGCCGTACATCTCGTCGTAGACCGCACGCCACTTCTCCACGTGCCGGGTCACGTCCGCGTCCGGCACCCCGGGTACGACGTACGCCACCAGGCGCCGCTCCCCTAGCCGGTCCTCGCGGGAGACCACGGCCGCCTGCGCCACGCCCTCCTGCGCGCGGAGCGCGGCCTCGGCCTCCTCGAACCGGCTGGTGGGGCGCTGTCGCGCGTTCGTGAGGGGCGCCATGCTCCTGTTCCCTTTCGGTCATGGTGCGCAGGTTCGGTCGTGAGCCCACCCTAGGAAGGGGAGCACCGGGTCATCGGGCCGTCTGACAGATGTGTGCCAGACCCGGCCGGGCGCCGCGCCGGTGCTCAGGCGAGGGCCGCCACGGCCTCGCCGATGGCCGCCGCCAGGTCCGCCGGGCGGCTGGTCGGCAGGTCGTTGCCGCCCGGCAGCGACACGAGCCGGAACGGCCCGGTGGTGAGCGTCGACCACGCGTCGAGCTGGGCGCGTTCGACGGTGTGGTCGTCGTGGCCGTACACGGCCACCGTCGGGACCGCGACGGGCTCGGCGCCGCCGCGCTCGTACAGCTCCAGCTCGTGGGTCTCGATGAGTTCGTAGTCGGCGCGCAGGGCGGGCTCGACGATGTCGAGCAGTTCCTCGTTGCCGAGGAGCTGCGCCGGGAGGTACCCGTCCGCCACGACCTGCCGGAGGAAGTCCGGCCGCGGCAGCGCGAACGTGGGCTCGCGGCGGACGCTGCCGGGGGCCGGGTTCGAGGAGACGACCAGGGCCCGCACCCGGGCGGGGCCCAGGCGCCGTGCCACCTCGTAGGCGATCGTCGAGCCGGCGCAGTGCCCGTACAGCACCACCGGCCGTCCCTCGGCGTGCTGGAGCAGTTCGTCGGCGAGCTTGTCGGCGAGTTCGGGCATGGCGGTCTCCGCCGGCTCCTCGAGCCGGGACTCCCGGCCCGGGAGTCGTACCGCGAAGGCGTCGAAGGCGTCGGAGAGCTCGACGCACAGCGGCCGCACCGTGGTCACGCCGGCGCCCGCGTGCGGAAAGGCGTACAGCGCGCACTCCTTGGGGCCTTCGTGGGGGACGCCGACGAACCAGCGGCTTTTCGTGTGAGTTCCCATGCACGTGAGGATGACCAGTCGCCGTGGCCCACGGGCGCCAACCCTGACTGACCTCTGAAAGATCCTCGGACAACGGCAGCCCACCGCGGCGAGACTGGCATCCGGTCGGAGCCCTCGACCGGGTGAGCGCGGACCCCAGAGCACCGAGAGAGAACGCGGGAGAGATCGGTGAACGACTTCGGATCGGTCGGGGTGGCGAGCCCGGACCACATCGGCCACGACGGCCCGGACCTCGAACTGCTGCGCGCCCGGGTGCGGCTCCAGTGGGCCGACGCGCTGGAGCACGAGGACTTCGGCGACGACGAGGACTTCTTCGAGGCCGGCGGGAGCTCCCTGCTGGTCGCCGAGATCATGGCCGCGCTCGGGGCGGAGCTCGGCGTGCGCCTGGCCCTGCGGCTCTTCTTCAACCACCCGACGGTGAACGAACTGACCGGCGCGCTGGCGGCCCACGAGGGCCTTCGGGCGCCGGCCGCACCGGCCGCACCGGCCCGGTGAGCGCCCTGTCCGTCACGGACGCCCCCTGGAGCAGGTGGAACGAGACCGCGCGGCCCTTCCGCGACGACGCCACGATCCCCGTGCTGATCGCCGAGACCGCCCGTCGCCACCCGGACCGGCCGGCGATCGTGACCTCCGACAAGCAGGTCATCACCCACGGCGAACTGGACCGCCACTCCAACCGGCTGGCGCGGCTGCTGCGCGAGCTGGGACTGGGCCGGGGCTCGGCCGTCGGCGTGTACGGCGAGCGCGACGCCTCGGCCCTCGTCGGCATGCTCGCGGTGCTCAAGGCCGGCGCCTCCTACGTGCCGCTCGACCCGGCGTGGCCGGCCTCCCGGGTGGTCGGGCTGCTCGACCAGCTCGACGTGGCGGCCGTGCTGACCGACCGCGCGTCCCTGCCCTCCGTACAGGAGTTCCGGTGGGAGGTGCCCTCGCTCCGGCACGTGCTGTGCCCCGGCATCCCCGAGGAGTTCTCCTGGTCGGCCACCTTCCGGCGCGAGGCCGTCGCGGACCTCTTCGACTACCTGTCCGGCTCCCCCGACCCGCTCGAGGCCGCGGGCTTCAACACCCGCCGCTCGCAGCGGCCCTTCACCGCGGATGACCTGCGGGGCTACCAGGACCACGTGGCACGGTTCGTCCGGGCCGCGACGTCCGCCGAGCGGCCCTCGGTCCTGGAGATCGGGTGCGGATCCGGTCTGATCGTCGAGGCCCTGGCACCGCAGGCGTCCCGCTACGTCGCCGTCGACCCCTCACCGGTATCCGTGGCCAGGAGCCAGGAGACCGGGGCCCGCGCCGGGGGCGAGGTCGAAGGCGTGGTGTGCTTCGCGCACGAGGCCGCCGAGCGGGTGAGCGGTCCGTTCGACGTCGTCGTGCTGGCCAGTACGGTGCAGTTCCTGCCGGACCTCGACCACCTGACGGGCGTCCTCGACTCGCTCCTGGGGCTGCTCGCCGACGACGGCGTCATCGTCCTCGCCGACCTCGTCGACCCCGGGCTCGGCGCCCACTCCGGCCTCCGGGTGCCGCCCCGCTTCGTCGAGCGGCTGCCCGAACTGCTGCCCGGGGTGGCCCGCGCGGACGTCCACCGCCGCCGGGCCGGGGAGTTCACCGGCGAACTGGCCGAGCGCTACGACGCCGTCATCCGCGTCGAGCCGTCGCGCGGCCGTGCGGCGGTGTCCCGCGACCGTGCGGCGCCGCCGCGTGAGCCGCTGTGGACCGGCCATCACGTCGGCCTCCGGCCGGCCGACCCCCTCACCACCGGCCCGACGGCCGACGACGTCTGCTACACCATCTTCACGTCGGGCTCGACCGGTACGCCCAAGGGCGTCTGCGTCTCCCACCGGTCGGCGGTGAACCTCATCGACTGGGTGAACCGCACCTACGGGGTCGGGCCCGCCGACAAGCTCCTGTTCGTCACGTCGTTCTGCTTCGACCTCTCGGTCTACGACATGTTCGGCGTGCTCGCCGCCGGCGCGACCGTACGGCTGGCGTCGGCGGCTGAACTCGCCGAGCCGGACACGCTGGTGGACCTGCTCGAACGGGAGGCCATCACCATCTGGGACTCGGCGCCCGCCTCCCTGGCCATGGTCATGCCCTTCGTCCAGGCCCGCGAGCCCGCCGGGCGCGACACGCTCCGCCTGGCCCTGCTCAGCGGCGACTGGATCCCGGTGCCGCTCCCCGACCAGATCCGTGCCGCGTTCCCGAACGCCGAGGTGGTGTCGTTCGGCGGCGCCACGGAGTGCACCGTCTGGTCCAACGACTACCGGGTGCGGGACGTCGACCCCGCGTGGCCGAGCATCCCCTACGGCAAACCGATGCAGAACGCCCGCTACTACGTGCTCGACAGCGAGCTGCGGCCCTGCCCCCTGGGCAAGGAGGGCGATCTGTACATCGCCGGCACGTGCGTCGCCCTGGGCTACGCCGCGGCCGCCCCTCTCACCGCCGCGAAGTTCCTGCCCGACCCGGGAGCCGTACGCCCCGGCGAGCGCATGTACCGCACCGGTGACCGCGCCCGCTGGCTGGCGGGCGGCGACCTGGAGTTCCTGGGCCGCCTCGACGACCAGGTCAAGGTGCGCGGCTACCGGATCGAACTGGGCGAGGTGCAGAGCGCCCTCCTCCAGTGCCCGGGCGTCCGGGCCGCGTCGGTGGTGGCGCCCACGGGGCGGGGCGGGCGGTCGCTGGCCGCCTTCTACGTGCCGACGGCCGAGCCGCTTTCGAAGGCCGAGGTCGTACGCGCCCTGCGGACCGTCCTGCCGTCGTACATGGTCCCCGCGCGCATCATCGCGCTCGACGAGCTGCCCCTGACCAGGCAGGGCAAGGTCGACCGGGCCGCCCTCCTGCGCCGGCTGTAGCCCGGGCCGGTCGCGGTCGTGGTCGCAGGAGCCGCTCAGACGCTGCGGGCGGTGATGTCGCCGTAGGCGGTGGTCGCGTGGATGCTCAGCTCCGCGGCGCCGTCGGTGTTCTTGAGCGCGTTGCTGATCCGGCCGAGGCCGGTGCCCGCGTCCAGCGAGGCGGAGACGCCGCGGGCGGCGCCGACCGACACGTCGCCGGCCTGGGTGCGCAGCACGACCGTGCCGCGCACGGCCTCGGCGATCCGGATGTCGCCCTGTGCGGTGCTGATCTCGGCGGGGCCGCCGAGGCGGCCGACGGAGATGTCGCCGGCGAGGAGGGTGAGGCGGGCGCTCGCGGTCTCGTCGAGCTTGATCGAGCCCTGCGCGGCCTCGAGGGTGACGTCGCCCAGCCGTCCGACGCCCCGGAGTTCGGCGGCGGCCGTCTTCGCCTCGACGCGGGAACCGGCGGGCAGCTGGACCGTCACCTCGACGGAACCGGAGTGGCCCAGGATCCGGTTCTTCGCCGGAGCGGCCTCGATCCGCAGCACGCCGTCGACGTACTCGACCGTGGTCTGCTCCGCCGCCTTCACGTCACGGCTCTTGGAGGCGTTCGCCGGCCGGACCTCGACCGTGGTGTCGGCCCGGTCGGCGGCGATGAACCGGACGAGTCCCGCGGGGATGTCCAGGACGGTGGCGATCGGGGCGGGGGTGGCGAACTTCTGCATGATGCTGTCCTTCGGCTCGTTGTTTCTGATGCCCAAAACGCTACGTTGCTTTCACTATTTGAGCAACACACTCGTTGCGTAACATTAGTATTAATGCAGGTCAGAGGCTAAGTATCGTTGCAACAGTTTCGATTTCAACGCAACGAGAGCCGTCTCGACCGTTGCATTGGAGTAGGAGTGAACGCTATGCTGGGGGCATCAGGCAACCACGAGGGGGGATCGCGATGCCGGGAGGCCGGCTCACTCAGCAGGAACGTCAGCAGATCGCACTGGGGGTGGCCGACGGGCTCGCCTACGCGGAGATAGGCAGACGTCTGGACCGTCCGACCTCGACGATCACGCGCGAGGTCATGCGCAACGGCGGCCCCGCCGGCTACCGCGCCGATCTGGCCCACCGCGCCACCGAACACCGCGCCCACCGGCGCAAGCAGACCGCACCCCGAGGGCAGCAGGTTCCGGTGCAGGCTCACGGACGCGACCCCGAGGCCGTGCGCGCGTACGAGGAGACGTTCACCACCCTGCTCATGGCCTCTGGCCTGCCCAAGATGACGGCCCGGGTGCTGGTGTCCCTCTACACCACCGACGCGGGCAGCCTCACCGCGTCCGAACTCGCGCAGCGCCTCCAGGTCAGCCCGGCGTCCATCTCCAAAGCGATCGCGTTCCTCGAAAGCCAGGGGCTCATCCGCCGGGAACGCGACGAACGCCGCCGCGAGCGCTACATCGTCGACGACGACGTCTGGTACCAGTCCATGATCGCCAGCGCACGCTCCACCACCCAACTCGCCGAGACCGCACGGCAGGGCGTCGGCATCCTCGGCCCCGACACCCAGGCCGCCACCCGCCTCGAGAACATCGCCCGCTTCGTCGACTTCGTCTCCGAGAGCATCACCCGCGCCGCGGAGCAGGCCCGCGAGATCCTCCACACGAAACCTGAGACGACCTCAGGCAGCGCTGCCACGCCGGGCTCAGACCCCGGATAGACAGCCGGCTGGAGGAAGTCAGGAAGCCCAGGCCCCCGGTGCGCGGAACGGCCGGCAGGTCTGGGTGGGGAGTTTGCGGGTGCGCGGGGTGGAGGGCACGGGCTGCCGGGCTTCGTTGAGCAGGCGCAGGCGGGCCGTGAGGAGGGCGGCCAGGGCGGCCGTCTCCTCGGCGGTGGGGTTGCCCCGGGAGATCCGGATCGAGGCCATGGCGAGGGCCGTCGAGGTGTCCTCGGCGGCGGTCGTCCCGGGAAGCTCCGTGCGGTCCGCACGGTCCGTGAGACCCGAAGAGTCCGCGCGGTCCGGGGAGTCCGTGTGCGCCGGCTGGTCGGCAGGGTGTTCCCCTGCGGGCGTGACGCCCACCGCGGGGGCGGTCAGCAGCGGACGTTCCTCGACGATGATCATGGGGAGCCCCTTTCGACGGTCGCACCGGGAAGCGCCTGGTGCCGGACACTCCAGGATCGGCGCGGGCGCTACAGCCCTCCTCGGGTTACGCACGGGAATGCGTACGGAATGACTCGCGAACACTTGCGATCATGGCCGGAACGCATCGCTCCGGGTTCAATTCTCCACTGACATCCAAGCACAATTCGAGTCGAATTCGAGCGTGATTCGAGTGGATATTGCGGGCACGCAAAAAGCCGCCGCGGTCCATTCCAGTGGAATGGACCGCGGCGACCCATGGGGGGTGGAGTCGGGTTTGATCAACCAGTCTTCCTGCGGAAATACCGCTTCTGGCCGGCCGAACCGCTCATGTTCTTCACCTTGATGCGGCCCTCTTCGTGAGCCGTGCGGGCGCGCGTTGCGTTGGACTTGCGCTCCAGCGCCTCGCGGAACTTCTCCTTGGCATCTTCTGCAACGCCACCGTCGAACGACTTGTCAGTCATACGTACCTCCTGCAATCAATCGACAGAAAAAGTCTGGCACAGAATTACTGGAATTTCGACCCCGCATTCCCTGCTCGAGGCAATGGAATTCGCCATTTCCGGGGTCAGGCGGAGTCGAGGAGGAGCCGGTCCTTCGCGGCGGGCGCCGCGGTCTGTGCGGCGGGCTCCGTGGACGTCGTCTCCGGCTCGGCCTGAGGGGTCTTCGAGGCGGGCAGGAGCGGGCTGAGAAGGGCGACGAGCGTGAAGACGGCGACGTTGTACCAGAGCGTCACGGAGGTGGCGTCGCTGAAGCGGTCGGCCCGGTCCGCGCCCGCGACCTCGCTGCCCGTGAGGCTGAAGAAGATGACGCCGACGATGGCGATGCCCGCGGCCGTGCCGAACTGGATGACGGCGTTGACCACGCCGGAGCCGGCTCCGGCGTCCTGCGGCGGGATGTCGCCGAGCACCACGTTGGTCAGGATCGGCGAGCACAGGCCCATGCCGAGGCCCACGATCAGTTCGGCGCCCGCGACGTGGTACCAGCCGATGCCGGCGCCCTGGCTCGACACCGCGAGGATCATGGCGAGGGTGCCGAGCGTCATCACGGACGTGCCGATCGCGACGAACTTGCGCCCGTTGGCGGTGCCCTTGCGCCAGGCGATCTGGAAGGTCGCCATGATGCCGACCGGGAACGCCACCGTCACCAGGGCGGTGCGCAGCGCGGACCAGTCGAGGCCGAGCTGCATGTGGTAGGTCAGCACCAGGAAGAACGAGGTGATGCCGGAGAAGGCCAGCATGACCACGACGACGCCCACCCGGAACGAGCGGTGGGCGAACAGGGTCGGCGGGACCAGGGCGGATCCGTCGCGGCGGTGCCTGCGGCCCTGCTGGACGCCGAACGCGACGAAGAGCAGCGCGGAGGCGGCGGCCAGCGCGAACATCCAGCCCGGCCAGCCCTGTTCACGGCCCTGGACCAGCGGGTACATCAGGCCGAGCGAGGCCAGCGTGACGAGGATGACGCCCGTGATGTCCAGCCGGGGTGACTGGTCCGACTTGCTCTCGGGCATGGTCCAGGCGGCCAGGGCGACCGCGAGGATCCCGAAGGGGATGTTCACGAAGAAGATCGAGCGCCAGCCCAGGCCGAAGAGGTCGAGGTCGGTCAGTACGCCGCCCAGCAGCGGGCCGCTGACCCCGCCCAGCCCGAGGACCGCTCCCATCAGGGAGAAGGCGACGACCCATTCCTTCTGCTCGAACATCGTCATGATGACGGACATCACCTGGGGCACCATCAGCGCCGCCGTCAGCCCTTGCAGCAGGCGGCCGCCGACGAGCATGCCCGGGCTGGTGGCGAGCCCGCACACCGTCGAGGCGAGGGTGAAGCCGACCACGCCGGTGATGAACAGCCGCTTGCGGCCGAAGATGTCGCCGAGCCGGCCGCCGGTGATCAGGAAGACGGCGAAGGCCAGCGCGTAGCCGGCCAGCGTCCACTGGGCGGTGGCGAACTCGGCGTGCAGGTCCTGCTGGATGGCCGGCAGCGCCACCGTGACGATCGTCGAGTCCACGTTGTCGAGGAAGGCGGCGAGCAGGACCACGGCGAGCGCGACCCACCGGCGCCGGGAGCTGGCTGTGGGGGGAGGAGCGACGGCCGTGGTGTCCGCCACGGGCTCCGGCGAGGAGGACGATGACATGTGATCAACTCCTGGAAACGGGGTCTTGGAGGGCGAATCGTGGTGGGGGGAGGGCCCGGGGGCCGGGCCTGGGGGAGGCCGGCCCCCGGGGGTCAGATACCGCCGAGAACCGCGTCCAGGGCGGCGTCCATCTCGTCGTCGGTCAGTTCCTGGGCGGTCTGCAGGGCGTCGGCGGGGGCCTCGGCCTTGGCGGTGGCGGGTGCGGCGAGTTCCAGCAGCCGGTCCAGCAGGCCGCTCTGGCGCAGCCGTTCGACGCCGATCCGGGCCACCGCCCACTGGGCGGCCTGGGCCGGGTCCTGCGGCGGGGTGTCGGCGACGGCCGCGCTCTGCGGTGCGCCGCCGGAGCCGTCGAAGGAGAGCTTGCCGTGCAGGTATCCGGCGATGGCGCGCGGCGTGGGGTAGTCGAAGGCGAGCGTGTTGGGGACGGCCACCTGCGTGTGGCGGGCGAGGCGGTTCTTGAGCTCGACGGCCATCAGGGAGTCCCAGCCGAACTCCCGCATGGGCTTGTCGAGCGGGACGCTGCCGGACAGGCCGAGGACCGCGGTCACTTCCTGCTGGACGAACTTGCGCAGTTCCGCCTCGCGTTCCTCGCCGGGCAGGGCGGCCAGCCGGTCCCGGAAGGCCGAACCGCGCTCGGCGGCCTCCTTGGCCTTCCTGGGCTGCGTACGGACCAGGGCCCGCAGCAGGGCCGGCGGGCGCGCCCCGGAGTCGTCGGACGCCAGGCGGGCCGTGTCGAGCTTGAGCGGCACCAGGTGCGGTTCGGGGCGGGCCAGGGCCGCGTCGAAGAGGGCGAGGCCCTCGGCGGCGGTCAGGGCCTGGGCTCCCTGGCGGCGCATCCGGGCGAGTTCCGCCTCGCCGAGCTGCGCGGTCATTCCGGCGCCGCCCTGCGCCCACAGGCCCCAGGCGAGGCTGGTGGCGGGCAGGCCGAGCTTGTGCCGGTGGGCGGCGAGGGCGTCCAGGAAGGCGTTCGCGGCGCCGTAGTTGGACTGGCCCGGCGAGCCGAGGGTGCCGGCGACCGAGGAGAACAGGACGAAGGCGGCCAGGTCCAGCTCGCGGGTGAGCTCGTGCAGGTGCCGGGCTCCCGCCAGCTTGGGGGCGAGGACGCGGGCGAACCGCTCGGGCGTCTGGTTGTGCACGACGCCGTCGTCGATCACGGCCGCGAGGTGCACCACGCCCGTCAGCGGGCGCTCGCTGCCGGCCTCGGCGAGCAGGCCGGCCACCGCGTCGCGGTCCGAGACGTCGCAGGCCAGGATGCGCACGCCGGCCGCGCCGGCGGCTTCGAGGTCCGCCACCAGATCCTGCGCGCCGGGGGCGGCCATGCCCTGGCGGGAGGTCAGGACGAGGTGGCGGACACCGTGTTCGGCGACCAGGTGCGCGGCCAGGTCGCGGCCGAGCTCGCCGGTGCCGCCGGTGAGCAGGACGACGCCTTCCGGGTCGAGGGTCCGGCCGGTGGTCAGGACCAGCTTGCCGGTGTGGCGGCCCTGCGCCATGTGGCGGAAGGCCGCGGGGGCCTCCCGTACGTCGTAGGCGAGGTAGGGCAGCGGGGCGATCACCCGGTCGGCGAGCAGGGTGGACAGCTCGGTGAGCATCCGGTGCAGGTGCTCGGGCTCCAGCGACATCAGGTCGAAGGCGCTGTAGGCGACGCCCGGGTGGGCGGCGGTGACGGCGGCGGCTTCGCGGATGTCGGTCTTGCCCATCTCCAGGAAGCGGCCGCCGTGCGGCAGCAGGCGCAGCGAGGCGTCGGTGAACTCCCCGGCGAGGGAGTTCAGCACGGCGTCGAAGCCGGCGCCGCCGGTGGCGGTCAGCCACCGCTGCTCGAAGGCGGTGTCGCGGGAGGAGGCGATGCGCTCGTCGGGCAGTCCGAGGGCGCGCAGCGCGTCCCACTTGGGGTGGCTGGCCGTTCCGTAGACCTCGGCGCCCAGGTGGTGGGCGAGCTGGACGGCGGCCATGCCGACGCCGCCGGCGGCCGCGTGGACGAGGAGCTTCTCGCCGGGGCGCAGCGCTCCGAGGTCGGTGAGGGCGTAGTACGCGGTGAGGAAGGCGAGCGGGATCGTCGCGCCCTCCTCGAAGGTGAGGGTGTCGGGCAGCTTCGCCATCAGGTGGCCGTCGCCGCGGACCTCGGTGCCGAAGGCGCCGAGCGCGAGGCCCATGGCCCGGTCGCCCGGGCGCAGGTGGGTGACGGCGGATCCGGTCTCGAGGACGGTGCCGGCGAACTCCAGGCCCAGCTTGGGCGTGGCGACCATGCCGAGCGCGTTGAGGACGTCGCGGAAGTTCATGCCCGCGGCGCGGACGGCGACGCGTACCTCGTGGGGGCCGAGCGGGCCGGCTGCCGGGACGGTGACGAGTTCGAGGCTGTCGATGCTGCCCTTCTCGCGGATGTCCAGGTGCCAGGGTCCGTCGCTGGCGGGCGGGGTGAGGGCCTCGCCGCCGTGGGCGGCCGCGGCGCGGGTGGTGCGCACGAGGCGGGGGGCGAACAGGGCGCCGCCGCGCAGGGCCAGTTCGGGTTCGTCGCCGGTCGCGAGGGCGGCGGCGAGGGCCTCCCGGTCGGGGGTGGCGGTGTCGAGGTCGACCAGGCGCAGGGTGCGGTCGGGGACCTCGCCGCGCACGGCCCGCACCAGGCCCCACAGCGGGGCGTGGGCGAGATCGGACACGGTGTCCTCGGGGCGGGCCGCGACGGCGTCGCGGGTGATCCAGACCAGCTCGGATTCCGCGGTCTTCTCGGTGAGCAGGTGCTGTACGAGGTCCAGCGCGGCCAGGGTGGCCGGCTCGGCGGCGTCGGCCGGCCCGGTGGTGGTCGCGTCGACGACGATGCGCTCGGGGGCGGGCCCGTCGGCGAGCAGCGGCTCGGGGCCCGCCGACCAGGTGGCGCCGAGGGACTCGGCGAGGGCTCCGGTGCCGCCGATCACCAGGGTGGTCGCGGGCTGCGGGGCGGCGGCCTGGGCGGGCTCGGCCACCGGCTGGAAGTCGACGCGGTAGAGGTGGTCGCCCTCGGAGCGGGTGACCTTCAGCTGCTCGGCGGAGGCCTGCCGGATCTGGAGCGCGCCCGACAGGACGGGCTCGCCGGTGGCGTCGGTGACCAGGACGGTCGCGCCGAGGCCGGCGGCGGCGGACCGCGCGTCGTCCGCGGGCTCCCGCGGGTCCAGGGCGATGCGGACGCGCAGTTCGGTGCTGTCCGTGGCGTACAGGGTGACGTCGGTCCAGGCGAAGGGGAGCAGCACGGTGCCCTCGGGCTGCTCGGATCCGGGGGTGACGCCGGCCAGGACGTGCAGGGCCGCGTCCAGGAGCGCGGGGTGCACTCCGTGGCCGTCGACGCCCTGGCGCAGCGGCTCGGGCAGGGTGACGTGGCCGTAGGCGACGTCACCCTGGCGGGCGAGGGCGGTCAGGCCGCGGAAGGCGGGGCCGTAGGCGAGGCCCTCGCCGCCGAGCTGCTCGTAGAAGCCGTCGAGTGCGACGGGCTCGGCTCCCGGGACCGGCCAGTGGGCCAGTTCGGCGAGGCCCTCGGGGGTCTCGGCGGCGGGGTCGTCGGCGAGTTCGCCGGAGGCGTGCAGGGTCCAGGCGGCCGGGTCGGCGGAGGCTTCCGGCTGGCTGTGGACGGCGATCTTCCGCCGTCCTTCGGCATCCGGGGCGCCGACCTTGACCTGGAGCCGCAGGGGTTCGCCGGTGGCGAGGACGAGCGGCTGGGCGAGGGTGAGTTCGGCGACCCGCTCGGAGCCGACGGCCCGGGCGGCGGCCAGCGCGAGGTCGAGCAGGCCGGTGCCGGGCACGAGGACGCTGCCGAAGACGGCGTGGTCGGCCAGCCAGGGGTGCTCGGCGAGCGAGAGCCGGCCGGAGAGCAGCTGGCCTTCGCCGTCGGCGAGCGTCAGGACGGCGGCGAGCCAGGGGTGCCCGGCCGGTACGAGACCGGTGTCGCGGGCGCCGCGGGCGGTGCCGCGGGCGGGCTCGAGCCAGAAGCGCTCGCGCTGGAACGCGTACGTGGGCAGGCCGGCGGCCAGTTCGGCCGCGCGGGCCGGGGCGGGCCGGTCGGTGAAGACCTGATCCCAGTCGGGTTCCTGGCCGCTGACGTGCAGCGCGCCGAGGGCCTCGACGAGTGCGCGGACCTCGTCCGGGGCCCGGTCGGGGTCCTTGGGGGCGCGCTGGGAGGCGACGAACACGGCGGGGTCGGTGACGCACGCGGCGCCCATGGCGGCCAGCACGGCGCCCGGGCCGCATTCGAGGTGGCGGCCGATGCCGTCGGCCTCGAGGGTCCGCACGGCGTCGAGGAAGCGCACGGCGTCGCGGACCTGCCGGACCCAGTAGGCGGCGGCGCGCATGCCTTCGCCCGGTGCGAGGTCCGGGCCCATCCGGGTGCCGGTGACCGTGGAGACGACCGGGATCCGCGGGGCCGCGAAGGTGATCTCCTCGGCCACCTGGCGGTAGGCGTCGAGCATGGCGTCCATGTGCGGGGAGTGGAAGGCGTGGGAGACCGTCAGACGGCGGGTGCGGCGGCCGAGTTCGGTGAACCAGCCGGTGACGGCGGCCACGGCGGCCTCGTCACCGCTGACGACGGTCTGCTCGGGCCCGTTGATGCCGGCGATCGAGATGCGCTGGGCGGCGCCCGCGCGGACTTCCAGGGTGTCGAGGACCTCGAGGACCTCGGACTCCGAGGCCTCCACGGACGCCATGGCTCCGCCGCGCTCGCAGGCCTGCATCAGGCGGCCGCGGGCGGCGACCAGGCGGGCCGCGTCGTCCAGCGTGAGGACTCCGGCGACGTGGGCGGCGGCGAGTTCGCCGATGGAGTGCCCGGCGACCGCGGCGGGGCGCACGCCCCAGGCCTCCCACTGGCGGAACAGCGCGGTCTCGACGGCGAACAGGGCGGGCTGGGCGTACTCCGTCTCGTGGACGAGTTCGGAGCCGCCGAGGACGAGCTCGGCCAGCGGCTGGTTCAGGTGCGGGTCGAGCGCGGCGCAGACCGCGTCGAAGGCCTGCCGGAAGACCGGGAGGGCGGCGTGCAGGGCGCGGCCCATGCCGGGGCGCTGGCTGCCCTGTCCGGTGAACAGCACCGCGAGCGGGCTGTCGGCGGCGGTGCCTTCGGCGGCGCCCGCGGGGGTGCGGCCGTCGGCGAGGGCGCGCAGCGCGGTGACCGCCTCGGCGGTGGTGGTCACCGTGAGGGCGGCGCGGTGCTCGAAGTGCGTGCGGTGGCGGGCTGCCGTGTACGCGAGGTCGGCCGGCGGCACGTCGGGGTGGCCCTCGAGCCAGTCGGCCCAGCGGGCGGCCTGCGTGCGCAGGGCCGCCTCGTCGCGGCCGGAGAGGACCAGGGGAAGAGGTGCGTTGGTTGCTTGAGTCGCTTCGGTCGCTATGGCCGGTTCCGTCGCTTCGGTCGCTTCGGTCGCTCCGGTCGCTGCGATTGCTCCGGTCGCCGTGGCGGGCGGGGCCGGAACGGCGGCCGGGGGCTCTTCGAGGACGACGTGGGCGTTGGTGCCGCTGAGGCCGAAGGAGGAGACGCCCGCGCGGCGGGTGCGCGCGGCTTCCCGGGCCCAGGGGCGGGCGTCCCGGAGGAGTTCCAGGCCGCTGCCGTCCCAGGCGATGTGCGGGCTGGGCTCGTCGACGTAGAGGGTCTTGGGCAGGGTCTCGTGCTGGAGGGCGAGGATCATCTTCATGACGCCCGCGACACCGGCGGCGGCCTGCGCGTGCCCGATGTTGGACTTGGAGGAGCCCAGGTAGACGGGACGGTTCTCGTCGCGGTCGGGGCCGAAGACCTCGGCCAGCGCGCCCGCTTCGATCGGGTCGCCGAGCGGGGTGCCCGTGCCGTGCGCCTCGACGGCGTCGATGTCGGCGGGGGTCAGCCGGGCCGCTTCCAGGGCGTCGAGGATGACGCGCTGCTGGGCGGGGCCGTTGGGGGCGGTCAGGCCCTGGCTGCGGCCGTCCTGGTTGACGGCCGAGCCGCGGATCACGGCCAGCACGCGGTCGCCGTCGCGCTCGGCGGCGGACAGCCGCTTGAGGACGAGGATGCCGACGCCGTCGGACCAGCCCGCGCCGTCCGCCAGGGCGGAGAAGGACTTGCAGCGGCCGTCGGGGGCCATGCCCTTGAGGCGGGAGAACTCCACGAACAGCCGGGGCGTGCTCATGACGGTGACGCCGCCGACGAGGGCGAGTTCGCACTCGCCCTGGCGCAGGGCGCTCGCGGCGAGGTGCAGGGAGACGAGGGAGGAGGAGCAGGCGGTGTCGACGGTGACGGCCGGCCCCTGGAGGCCCAGCGCGTACGAGACGCGCCCGGACACGACGCTGGAGGCGTTGCCCGTGCTCACGTACCCGTCGAAGGCGTCGAGTTCGCGGCCCTGCTCGCCGTAGTCGGAGCTCATCGCGCCGAGGTAGACGCCCGTACGGCTCTCGCTGAGCGAGCCGGGACGGATACCGGCCCGCTCCAGGGCCTCCCAGGCGGTCTCCAGGACCAGGCGCTGCTGCGGATCCATCGACAGCGCCTCGCGCTGCGAGATGCCGAAGAAGGCCGCGTCGAAGTCCGCGGCGGCCTCGATGAAGCCGCCCTCGCGGGCGTAGCTCTTGCCGACGGCCTCCGGGTCCGGGTCGTAGACCCCGAGGCTGTCCCAGCGCGAGGGCAGTTCGCCGATCGCGTCGCCGCCCGAGACGAGGAGGTTCCAGTACGCCTCGGGGGTGTCGATGCCGCCGGGGAGGCGGCAGGCCATGGAGACGACGGCGATCGGGTCGTCGGCCGCCGGGGCGGGGGCGTGCCTGAGCGTCTTCGACTTCTGGTTCTGCTTGGGCTTGCCGGTCGTCAGGTCCAGCTTGTCGAGGAGCAGGCCGGCGATGGCGGTGGGCGTCGGGTAGTCGAAGGCGAGCGTGGACGGAAGCGGGACGCCGGTCTCGGAGGACAGCCTGCGCCGCAGTTCGACGGCCATCAGGGAGTCGATGCCGAGCTCCTTGAGGACCTGCTGGCCGCCGATCCCGTCGGCGGTCGCAACGCCCAGGACCACGGCGGCCTCGCGCTGCACCAGCCGGACCAGCGACGACAGCCGCTCGGCCGCCGGCTGCGCCGCCAGCTGCTCGCGCAGCCCGGAGGGAGCGGTTCCCGCCCCGCCGACGCGCTTCTTCGGGGCGCGGACGAGGGCCCGCAGCAGGGCGGGCACTTCGTCGGGGCGCCGTTGCAGGGTGACCAGGTCGAGCTTGACCGGGACCAGGTGCGGGTGCGGGGAGCCGAGGGCGGTGTCGAGGGCCGCGAGGCCCTGCTGCTCGGTGAGCGCACCGATGCCCATGCGGCGCATGCGGGCGAGTTCGGCCTGGCCGAGGGCGGCGGTCAGACCCTGGCCTGCCTGCTGCCACAGACCCCACGACAGGCTCGTCGCGGGAAGTCCATCGGCCCGGCGGTGGGCGGCCAGGGCGTCCAGGAAGGTGTTCGCCGCCGCGTAGTTGCTCTGACCCGCACCACCAAGCACACCGGCAGCCGAGGAGAACATCACGAAGGCAGCCAGATCCAGGCCCTGCGTGAGCTCATGGAGGTGAAGGGCGGCTTCCGCCTTGGGCTGCCAGACACGGGCCAGACGCTCCGCGTCCTGCGAGACGAGCAGACCGTCGTCCAGTACGGCGGCCAGGTGGAACACGCCCGTCCAGGGGCGATCCGTATCCGCCAGCAGGGCTTCCGCCTGGCTGCGGTCCGAGACATCGGCCGCGAGGATCCGTACGCTCTCGGCCCCCGCCGCCTCCAGCTCGGCGACGAGATCCGCGGCCCCCGGAGCGTCCGGGCCGCGCCGGGACGTCAGGACGAGATGACGTACGCCGTGGACGGTCACCAGGTGACGGGCCACCGCCCGGCCCAGCTCACCCGTACCACCCGTCACCAGAACGGAACCGTCGGGGTTCAGGCGCGGGGCGTCGGACGCCTTGGCCGTGCGGACGAGGCGGGCGGTACGGATCTCCCCGTCTCGGAGCGCGATTTCGGGCTCGTCGGTGAGGGTGAGGGCCGGGGCCAGCGCGAGGTCGTCCCGGGCCCGGTCGTTGCCGAGGTCGACGAGGCGGATCACGCGGTCGGCGTGCTCGGCGCGGGCCGCCCGGAGCAGACCCCACAGGGCGGCGTGGGCCAGATCGGCCACGCCGTCGCCCGCGTCGACGGCCGAGCGGGTCAGCCAGACGAGCTCGGTCTGTTCGAGGCGCGGCTCGGCCAGCAGGAGCTGAAGGGTTCCGAGCGTGGAGGCGGTCAGTTCGCGGGCGTCGGCGGCAGGAGCGTCGCCGGTGGCGTCCACGAGGACGCGGGCCGGGGCGTCGACTCTTTCGGCGAGGTGGGTGAGGAGCGCGTCGACGTCCGCGAACACGTGCGCGCCGAGGGCGGCGGCGATCGCGGCGTCGGCCTCGAGGGCCCAGGTCTCTCCGGCCGGCTCCGCGTCGCCCGGGGTCCGGGTGGGGCGGAACTCGACGTGGTACAGGTGCTCGGCCCGCTCGCCGGCCCGGATCTGCTCGGCGCTCGCCTCGCGGATGGCGAGGCCGCGGGTGCGGACGACGGGGTGGCCGGCGCCGTCGGCGACGGTGAGGGTGAGGTGCTCGTCCGCGCCGGACGCGACGTCGATGCGTACGCGGAGCTCGGTGGCACCGGCGGCGAGCAGTTCGACGCCGGTCCACTCGAACGGCATGAACACGCGCTGCCGTGCCTCTTCGTCGCGTACGCCCATGAGGGTGTGGAGCGCGGCGTCGAGAAGGGCCGGGTGAACGCCGAAGTCGTCGGCGGTCAGGCCTTCGGGGAGACGGATGAGACCGTACGCCGTGTCGCCCTTGCGCCACAGCTCCGTCAGGCCCTGGAACGCGGGACCGTAGTCCAGGCCGCGCTCGCGGAAACCGTCGTAGAAGCCGTCGAGGTCGACGGACTCGGCGCCCGGGACCGGCCACTGGGCCAGCTCGGCGAACGTGTCGCCGTCAGCGGGGGCGGGGGCGGTGAGGTCAGCCGCTTCCGCGAGTTCGCCGGTGGCGTGACGGCGCCATTCCTCGTCACTGCCCTCGGGCCGGCTGTAGACGGTGACCGGACGGCGGCCGGTGCCCTCGGGGGCGCCGACGGCGACCTGGAGGCGGACGGCGCCGTCCGTGCCGAGCAGCAGCGGCTCGGTGAGGACGAGTTCGGCAACCCCGGGGGCGCCGACGTGGTGGGCGGCGGTGAGGGCCAGTTCGAGCAGGCCGGTGCCGGGGACGAGGACCGTGCCGAAGGCCGCGTGGCCGGCCAGCCAGGGGTGCTCGGCGAGCGAGATCCGGCCGGTGAAGAGGTGCCCTTCTCCGCCGGCGAGGGAGGTGACGGCGCCGAGCCACGGGTGGTCGGAGACGTCGAGACCGACCCCGCGCACGTCGCCCGAGGTCTTCGGGGTGTCGATCCAGTAGTGCGCGCGCTGGAAGGCGTACGAGGGGAGCTGTACGAGGCTTCCGGCGCCGAGTACGCGATCCCAGTTCAGGTTGTGGCCCTGGACGTGGAGCAGGCCGAGGTTGCGGAGGAGCTGGGCCGGCTCGCCGTGCTGACGGGCGAGGGAACCGACGACGATCCCGCCGCGCTCCGCACTGCCATCGGTCAACGGCATCGACAGGACCGGGTGCGCACTGATCTCGACGAACACGCCGTGACCGTCGTCCAGGAGCTGGTTCAGGGCGCGGTCGAAGCGGACCGGCTCACGCAGGTTGCGGCACCAGTAGGTGCCGTTCAGGTCCGTGCCGTCGGCGACCTGGCCGGTCACCGTCGAGTAGAAGGCGATGTCCGTACCGGTCGGAGCGATCCCCTCGAAGCCCTGTGCAAGACCGGGCAGCAGCGGGTCCATCTGGGCGTTGTGGGACGCGTAGTCCACGTTGATCTTGCGCGCGTAGACGTTCTGCTCGGACAGCTCGGCGACGATCTTGGTGATCGCGTCGGCCTGGCCCGAGATCACCGTCGAACCAGCGGTGTTCACCGCGGCTACGGAAAGGGCCTCACCGTACGGTGCCACGAACTCCTCGACCTCGGCCACCGGGCGCTCGATCAGAGCCATACCGCCCTGGCCCGCACAGGCAAGAACCGCCTGGGATCGCTGGGCCACGATCTGCGAGCCCTGCTCCAGAGTGAGAGCACCGCTCACCACAGCGGCGACGACCTCACCCTGCGAGTGACCGACGACGGCCGAAGGCTCGACCCCGAGGGAACGCCAGACCGCCGAGAGGCCCACACCCATCGCGAAGAGGGCGGGCTGGACCACGTCCACCCGGTCGAACGGCGGGTGGTCACCCTCCTCCCCCGCCAGGACCTCACGCACCGACCAGCCCGTGAACGGACGCAACGCCACGTCACACGCATCGATCGTTTCGGCGAAGACCGGGTTCTGGGCGAGGAGTTCACGGCCCATGCCCACCCACTGGCTGCCCTGACCCGGGTAGACGAAGACGACCTTGCCGCGCTCCTGCGCGCTCCCGGTCACCACCGCGTCGTGCGAGTCGCCCTCGGCCAGCGCGCGCAGCGCCTCCACCAGACCGGCGGAATCCGCCGCGGCCACACTCGCCCGCGACTCGAAGTGCGAACGATGACGGGCAGCCGTCACCGCCACATCGGCCAGCGGAAGCTCGGTGCGCCCGGACAGCCAGTCCGCCCAACGGCCCGCCTGCTCGCGCAGCGCAGCCTCGTCACGCCCGGAGACGACCACCGGAAGCGGTGCTGCTCCGGTCGGTTCGCCGGACGGGGCCTGGGTGGCCGTCGGGGGCTCCTCCAGCACCACGTGGGCGTTGGTACCGCTCAGGCCGAAGGACGAGACGCCCGCGCGGCGGGTGCGCTCCGCGCCCCGCTCCCACGCACGCGCGTCGTTCAGCAGCTCGAGCCCGCTGCTCTTCCACTCGATGTGCGGGCTGGGCTCCTCGGCGTGCAGGGTCTTCGGGAGCACGCCGTGCTCGAGCGCGAGGACCATCTTGATCACGCCGATGACACCGGCAGCCGCCTGCGCGTGCCCGATGTTCGACTTGGAGGAGCCCAGGTAGACGGGACGCTTCCCGTCCCGGTCGGGGCCGAAGACCTCGGCCAGCGCGCCCGCCTCGATCGGGTCGCCGAGCGGGGTGCCGGTGCCGTGCGCCTCGATCGCGTCGATGTCGGCGGGGGTCAGCCGGGCCGCTTCCAGGGCGTCGTGGATGACGCGCTGCTGCGAAGGACCGTTCGGGGCGGTCAGACCCTGGCTGCGGCCGTCCTGGTTGACGGCGGAGCCGCGGATGACGGCCAGGACCGGGTCGCCGTCTCGCTGCGCGGCCGACAGCTTCTTCAGGACGATCACGCCCGCGCCCTCGGCCCAGCCCGCGCCGTCGGCGCCCGCCGAGAACGACTTGCAGCGTCCGTCGGCTGCCATGCCCTTCAGGCGGGAGAACTCCACGAACAGCGCCGGGGTGCTCATCACGGTCACGCCGCCGGCCAGGGCGAGCTCGCACTCGCCCTGGCGAAGGGCCTGGACGGCCAGGTGGATGGAGACGAGCGAGGAGGAGCAGGCGGTGTCGACGGTGACGGCCGGCCCCTGGAGGCCCAGCGTGTAGGAGACGCGGCCCGAGACGACGCTGCTCGCGTTGCCGGTGCTGTATCCGTCGAGGGCGTTGAGGTCGTGGCCCTGCTGGTTGCCGTAGTCGGAGCTCATCGTGCCGAGGTAGACGCCCGTACGGCTCTCGCTGAGCGAGTCGGGGCGGACGCCGGCCCGTTCGAGGGCCTCCCACGAGGTCTCCAGGACGAGCCGCTGCTGCGGGTCCATCGACAGCGCCTCACGCGGCGAGATGCCGAAGAACGGGGCGTCGAAGCCCTCGGCTCCGTCGATGAAGCCGCCCTCGCGGGCGTAGCTCTTGCCGACGGCCTCCGGGTCCGGGTCGTAAACCCCGAGGCTGTCCCAGCGGGACGGCAGGCCGCCGACGGCGTCGCCGCCGGAGGCGAGCAGCTCCCAGAAGCCCTCCGGGGTGTCGATCCCGCCGGGCAGGCGGCAGGCCATCGACACGACCGCGATCGGTTCCGTACGCGAGGCCCGCTCGGCGTTGAGCTCCTTCTCGGTCTCGACGAGCGCGTTCGCCGTGCGCCGCAGGTACGCCTCGAGCTTTTCGAGCTTCTCGACTTCGGACGCGCTCATTCACTCACTCCAAGCTTGCGATCCAGGAACTGAAGGAGGTCATCGGTGCTGTCGCCGCCGAGTTCGGCTTCGGTCTCGGCGGCTTCTGCTGCGTCGGCCGGTCCGGACGCGGCGGAGGCCTTGGCCAGGCCGTCCCGCAGGGCCAGCAGCCCGGCGGCCAGGCCCGGCTCCTCGAGTTGTTTCGGTGTCGCGGAACGCAGGAGTTCCACGAGGTTGTCGATCTGGTTCTTCGTCACGCGCTGTCCGGTCCGTGCCGCTCCCCCGGCTCCCACGGCCAGCTTGTCGAGGAGCAGGCCGGCGATGGCGGTGGGCGTCGGGTAGTCGAAGGCGAGCGTGGAGGGCAGCGAGATGCCGGTCTCGGCGGAGAGGCGGCGGCGCAGCTCGACGGCCATCAGGGAGTCCATGCCGAGCTCCTTGAGTACCTGCTGCGCGCCGACGCCTGCGGTGCCGGAGGCGCCGAGTACCACGGCTGCCTCGCGCTGCACGAGCTGGGCGAGCCGCGGCAGTCGCTCGCCTTCCGGCAGGGCGGTCAGCTGATCCCGCAGTCCGTTCCCGCCGGTCGCCGCCTCGCCGCCCGCGCGCTTGCGCGGGGCGCGCAGGAGGCCGCGCAGCAGGGCGGGGGCGTCGCCACCGTTGTCCAGCTCGCGTTGGAGCGGCGTGAGTTCGAGGCGTACGGGGACCAGGTGCGGCTGGGCCGAAGCCAGGGCCGCGTCCATGGCCGCCAGGGCCTGCGGTTCGCTGAGCGCGGCGATGCCGCGCCTGCGCATGCGGGCGAGTTCGGCCTGTCCGAGAGTGGCGGTCAGACCCTGGCCTGCCTGCTGCCACAGACCCCACGACAGGCTCGTCGCGGGAAGGCCATCGGCCCGGCGGTGCGCGGCCAGGGCGTCCAGGAAGGTGTTCGCCGCCGCGTAGTTGCTCTGACCCGCACCACCGAGAACACCGGCAGCCGAGGAGAACAACACGAACGCCGCAAGGTCCAGACCCTGCGTCAGCTCGTGGAGGTGGAGCGCGGCTTCGGCCTTCGGCTGCCAGACACGGGCCAGACGCTCCGCGTCCTGCGAGACCAGCAGACCGTCGTCGAGTACCGCGGCCAGGTGGAACACGGCCGTCCAGGGGCGCTCGGGCGCCGCCAGGAGGGCCTCCGCCTGGCTGCGGTCGGAGACATCAGCCGCGACGATCCGTACGGTCTCGGCGCCGGCCGACTCCAGCTCGGCCACCAGCTCACCGGCCCCCGGAGCCTCCATACCGCGCCGGGACGTCAGTACGAGATGACGTACGCCGTGCACCGACACCAGATGACGGGCAACCGCCCGACCCAGCTCACCGGTACCACCCGTCACCAGAACGGATCCGTCCGCCGCGAACTCCGGCAGCTCCCCGCCGGTCTCCGCACGCACCAGACGCGCCACCCGGATCTCACCACCGCGCACCGCCAGCTCCGGCTCACCGGTGACCGACAGGGCCCGGGGCAGCAGGGCGTCGTCTGCCGCGCCGTCGGTGCCGAGGTCGATGAGGCGGATCACACGGTCGGCGTGCTCGGCGCGGGCCGCCCGGACCAGGCCCCACAGCGGGGCGTGGGCCAGGTCGGCTACACCGTCGCCCGTGTCCACGGCCGAGCGGGTCACCCAGACGAGCTCGGTCGAGGCCAGCCGGGGTTCTGCGAGCAGACGCTGGAGCGTTCCGAGGGCGGATGCGGTCTGCTGCTGCGCGCCGTGCCCTATCCCTCGCGTCGCATCCAGTACCAGTCGAAGGGGTAGTTCGGCCCGCTCATCGATCTGGGCAAGGAGTACATCCACATCAGCCACATAGTCGGCCTCCAATGTTGCGAACATCCCGGCGTTCTCGCCGAGAATCCATGTGCCGCCCGCCGGGGCGTCCTCGTGCGCCAGCGCGCCGCGGGCGGCGAAGTCGACGCGGTACAGGTGCTCGGCCCGCTCGCCGGCCCGGATCTGCTCGGCGCTCGCCTCTCGGATCGCGAGGCCGCGGGCCCGGACGACGGGCTGCCCGGCCGGGTCGGCGACCCAGATGCGGGTGTTGGTGCGGGTGTCGTCCAGGTCGATGCGCACGCGGAGCTCGGTGGCACCGGCGGCGAGGAGTTCGACGCCGGTCCACTCGAACGGGAGCAGTACCTGCCGGTCGTTCTCGTCCTGGCCGCGTACGCCCATGAGGGTGTGCAGCGCGGCGTCGAGAAGGGCCGGGTGAACACCGAAGTCGTCGGCGGCCAAGCCTTCGGGCAGACGGATGAGTCCGTACGCGGTGTCGCCCTTGCGCCACAGCTCCGTCAGACCCTGGAACGCCGGACCGTAGTCCAGGCCGCGCTCACGGAAGCCCGTGTAGAAACCGTCCAGATCGACGGACTCGGCGCCCGCGACCGGCCACTGCGCCAGCTCGGCGAACGCCTCGGCGTCGGCGGGGGCGGGTGCCTCCGCGGATTCCGCGAGTTCGCCGGTGGCGTGGCGGCGCCAGCCGGAGTCGGAGGCCTCGTCCGGACGGCTGTAGACGGTGACCGGGCGGCGGCCGGTGGCGTCGGACGGGCCGACCACCACCTGAAGCCGGACGGCCGAGTCCTCGGTCAGGGTCAGCGGCTCCAGCAGCGTGAGTTCCCCGACCGACTCCGCGCCGACGTGGTGGGCGGCGGTCAGGGCTAGTTCGAGCAGGCCGGTGCCGGGGACGAGGACGGTGCCGAAGGCCGCGTGCTGTGCCAGCCAGGGGTGCTCGGCGAGGGAGATCCGGCCGGTGAAGACGTGTCCCTCGCCGTCGGCCAGCGCGGTGACCGCGCCGAGCCACGGGTGGTCGGGGACATCGAGGCCGACCGACCGCACGTTGCCGGTGGGCTTGGCGGTCTCGAGCCAGTAGTGCTCGCGCTGGAAGGCGTAGGTGGGGAGCGGTACGAGGTCTCCCGTGCCGGTGCCGAGTACCCGGTCCCAGTCGAGGGTGTGGCCCTGGACGTGGAGCAGGCCGAGGTTACGGAGGAGCTGGGCCGGCTCGCCGTGCTGACGGGCGAGGGAACCGACGACGATCCCGCCGCGCTCCGCACTGCCATCGGTCAACGGCATGGACAGAACGGGGTGGGCGGAGATCTCGACGAACACGCCGTGACCGTCGTCCAGGAGCTGGTTCAGGGCGCGGTCGAAGCGCACCGGCTCACGCAGGTTGCGGCACCAGTACGTGCCGTCGAGCTCGGTGCCATCGGCGACCTGGCCGGTCACCGTCGAGTACAGGGCGATGTCCGTCCGGGACGGGACCAGGCCCTCGAAGCCGGCGGCGAGATCGGGGAGGAGGGGGTCCATCTGGGCGTTGTGGGAGGCGTAGTCCACATTGATCTTGCGGGCGTAGACGTTCTGGTCGGAGAGCTCCGCGACGATCTTGGTGATCGCGTCCGCCACACCGGAGATGATCGTCGAGCCGGTGGTGTTGACCGCGGCGACGGACAGGGCGTCGCCGTAGGGGGCGAGGAATCCTTCCACCTCGGCCAGCGGGCGCTCGATCAGGGCCATACCGCCCTGGCCGGCGCAGGCGAGAACCGCCTGCGAGCGCTGGGCGACGATCTGCGAGCCCTGCTCCAAAGTCAGAGCACCGCTCACCACAGCGGCGACGACCTCGCCCTGCGAGTGGCCGACCACCGCCGACGGCTCGACCCCGAGGGAACGCCACAGCGCCGAGAGGCCGATTCCCATGGCGAACAGGGCGGGCTGGACCACGTCCACCCGGTCGAACGGCGGGTGGTCACCCTCCTCACCGGCGAGCACCTCACGCACCGACCAACCCGTGTGCGAACGCAGAGCGGCGTCACACGCGTCGACGGCTTCCGCGAACACGGCACTGGAGGCGAGGAGTTCCCGGCCCATGCCCACCCACTGCGAGCCCTGGCCCGGGTACACGAAGACGACCTTCCCGCGCTCACGCGCGGTCCCGGTCACCACCGCGTCGTGGGAGCCGCCCTCGGCCAACGACCGCAGCGCCTCCACCAGACCGGCGGAGTCCGCGGCCACGACACTGGCCCGCGACTCGAAGTGCGAACGGTGCCGGGCGGCAGTGATCGCCACATCGGCCGGCGGGACCTCGGTGCGCGCGGACAGCCAGTCCGCCCAACGGCCCGCCTGCTCGCGCAGCGCAGCCTCGTCACGGCCGGAGACGACCACCGGGAGCGGTCCGTCAGCGGCAGCCGCGGCGCCCGGAGCGGGGGCCGCCGCGGGCGGCTCCTCCACGATCACGTGGGCGTTCGTACCGCTCAGGCCGAAGGAGGACACGCCCGCACGGCGGGTGCGCCGCGCCCCCCGCTCCCACGGGCGCGCCTCGTTCAGCAGCTCGAGGCCGCTGCCGTCCCAGGCGATGTGCGGGCTGGGCTCGTCGACGTAGAGGGTCTTGGGCAGGGTCTCGTGCTGGAGGGCGAGGATCATCTTCATCACGCCGACCACGCCCGCGGCGGCCTGTGCGTGGCCGATGTTCGACTTGGAGGAGCCCAGGTAGACGGGCCGGTCCTCCTCCCGGTCGGGGCCGAAGACCTCGGCCAGCGCACCGGCTTCGATCGGGTCGCCCAGTGAGGTGCCGGTGCCGTGCGCCTCGATGGCGTCGATGTCGGCGGGGGTCAGCCGGGCCGCTTCCAGGGCTTCCTGGACCACGCGCTGCTGCGAAGGACCGTTCGGCGCGGTCAGGCCCTGGCTGCGGCCGTCCTGGTTGACGGCCGAGCCGCGGATCACGGCCAGGACCTCGTCCCCGTCGCGCTCGGCGGCGGACAGGCGCTTGAGGACGAGGATGCCGACGCCCTCGGCCCAGCCGGCGCCGTCGGCCTGCGCCGAGAAGGACTTGCAGCGGCCGTCCGGAGCCATGCCCTTCAGACGGGAGAACTCGACGAAGAGAGCGGGGCTGTTCATGACGGTGACGCCGCCGACGAGGGCGAGTTCGCACTCCCCCTGGCGCAGCGCGCCCGCCGCCAGGTGCAGGGCCACCAGTGAGGAGGAGCAGGCGGTGTCGACGGTGACGGCCGGGCCCTGGAGGCCCAGCGCGTACGAGACGCGGCCGGAGACCACGCTGGAGGCGTAGCCCGTGCTGGTGTAGCCGTCGAGGGCGTCCAGGTCGTGGCCCATGTGCCCGTAGTCGGAGGTCATGGCGCCGAGGTAGACGCCGGTGCGGCTCTCGCTGAGCGAGTCGGGGCGGATGCCCGCCCGCTCCAGGGCCTCCCACGAGGTCTCCAGGACCAGGCGCTGCTGCGGGTCCATCGAGACGGCCTCGCGCCGCGAGATGCCGAAGAACGAGGCGTCGAAGCGCTCGACGTCCTGGATGAAGCCGCCTTCGCGCGAGTAGCTCTTGCCGACGGCCTCCGGGTCGGGGTCGTAAACGCCGAGGCTGTCCCAGCGCGAGGGCAGGCTGCCGACGGCGTCGCCGCCGGAGGCGAGCAGCTCCCAGAAGCCCTCCGGGGTGTCGATCCCGCCGGGCAGGCGGCAGGCCATCGACACGACCGCGATCGGGTCGTCGGCCGCCGGGGCGGTCGCGGTGTGGCGCAGCGCGTTGGCCTTCGCCTTGGCCTTGCCGGTGGTCAGGTCCAGCTTGTCGAGCAGCAGGCCGGCGATGGCGGTCGGCGTCGGGTAGTCGAACGCGAGCGTCGAGGGCAGCGTGACCCCGGTCTCGGACGACAGGCGGCGACGCAGCTCCACGGCCATCAGGGAGTCGATCCCGAGCTCCTTGAGGACCTGCTGCGCACCGATCCCGTCAGCGGTCGCGACACCGAGGACCACGGCCGCCTCGCGCTGCACCAGCCGGATCAGCGACGTGAGCCGCTCGGCCTCGTGCTGGGCGGCCAGCTGGTCGCGCAGGCCGGTCGGCGTGCCGGCGGACTGCCCGGCCCGCTGGCGTCGGGCGCGCAGCAGACCGCGGAACAGCGCCGCAACCGCCGCGCCCCCGTCCAGCTCGCGCTGGAGCGAGGTGAGTTCGAGGCGTACGGGGACCAGGTGCGGCTGGGCCGAAGCCAGGGCCGCGTCCAGGGCCGCCAGGCCCTGTGCCTCGCTCAGAGCGGCGACGCCCTGGCGGCGGAGCCGGGCGAGTTCGGCCTGGCCGAGGGTGGCAGTGAGGCCCTGCCCGGCCTGCTGCCACAGTCCCCAGGACAGGCTCGTCGCGGGGAGTCCGTTCGCCCGGCGGTGGGCGGCGAGGGCGTCCAGGAAGGTGTTCGCGGCGGCGTAGTTGCTCTGGCCCGCGCCGCCGAGGACGCCGGCGGCGGAGGAGAAGAGCACGAACGCGGCCAGGTCCAGACCCTGCGTCAGCTCGTGGAGGTGGAGCGCGGCTTCGGCCTTCGGCTGCCAGACCCGGGCCAGACGCTCCGCGTCCTGCGAGACCAGCAGACCGTCGTCGAGTACCGCGGCCAGGTGGAACACGGCCGTCCAGGGGCGCTCGGGCGCCGCCAGGAGGGCCTCCGCCTGGCTGCGGTCGGAGACATCAGCCGCGACGATCCGTACGCTCTCGGCGCCGGCCGACTCCAGCTCGGCCACCAGCTCACCGGCCCCCGGAGCCTCCATACCGCGCCGGGACGTCAGTACGAGATGACGTATGCCATGCACCGACACCAGATGACGGGCAACCGCCCGACCCAGCTCACCGGTACCACCCGTCACCAGAACGGATCCGTCCGCCGCGAACTCCGGCAGCTCCCCGCCGGTCTCCGCACGCACCAGACGCGCCACCCGGATCTCACCACCGCGCACCGCCAGCTCCGGCTCACCAGTGACCGACAGGGCGCGCGCCACGTCCGCCGCCACGGCGGACGGCTCGGCGTCGATGTCGACGAGGCGGATCACCCGGTCGGCGTGCTCGCTGCGGGCCGTGCGCAGCAGTCCCCACAGGCCCGCGCGGACGAGGTCGCGTACGGGGCCGTCGGCGTGGACCGCGCCCCGGGTCAGCCAGATCAGCTCGGTCCGTTCGAGGCGGGGCTCGGCGAGGAGGCGCTGCAGCAGCTCCAGCCCGGCGGTGGCCTCCGCAAGGGCGGTCGTGCCGATCAGGCGGGTGGCGTCGACGAGGAGGCGGTCCGGGGCGTCCTCGTCGGTGTCGAGGGCGGAGACGGCGGCGAGCAGTGCGTCCGCGTCCGGGTGGGCGGCGTCGAAGCCGAGCGTGTCGTCGCCCAGGACCCAGGTCGGGCCGTCCTGCGGGGCCTCCTCCAGCACGGGCGGGGCCTGGAAGGCGACCTGGTAGAGGTGGTCGACGGTCTCGGTGGCCTTGAGCTGCTCGGCGCCCGCGGCGCGCAGCTGGAGTCCGTCGGCGTGGGCGACGGGCCGGCCGGACGGATCGGTGGCGGTGACGCGCACGCTGTTCTGCCGGGGGTCGAGTGCGACGCGTACGCGCAGCTCGGTGGCTCCGGCGGCGAGGAGCTCGACGCCCGTCCACTCGAACGGGAGCAGCACCTGCGAGGCGTCGGTCCCGGTGCTCGTGTCCTGGACGCCGACCAGGGCGTGCAGGGCCGCGTCGAGGAGGGCGGGGTGAATGCCGAACTCGTCGGCCTTCAGCCCCTCCGGCAGCTGGACCCGGGCGTACGCGGTGTCGCCGGCGCGGTGGAGCTCGGTCAGGCCCTGGAAGGCGGGCCCGTAGTCGAGGCCGCGGGCGCGCAGGCGGTCGTAGAACCCTTCGAGGTCGACGGGCTGGGTGCCGGGGACGGGCCACTGGGCCAGCTCGGCGAACGTGTCGCTGTCGGCGGTCGGCGCGTGGGAGAGGGAGCCGGCCGCGTGCCGGCGCCACGGGGCGTCGTCGGCGGCGTTCTCCGGGAGGCTGTAGACCGCGACGGGGCGGCGGCCGGTGCTGTCGGGGGCGCCGACGGCGACCTGGAGGCGGATCGCCCCGTCCGTGCCGAGCAGCAGCGGCTCGGTGAGGACGAGTTCGGAGACGCCGGGGGCGCCCACGTGGTGGGCGGCGGTGAGGACGAGCTCGAGCAGGCCGGTGCCGGGGACGAGCGGCGTACCGAAGGCCGCGTGCTCCCGGAGCCAGGGGTACTGCGCGGAGGAGAGCCGGCCGGTGAAGAGGTATCCCTCGCCGTCGGCCAGCGCGGTGGCCGCGCCGAGCCAGGGGTGCGCCGAGGCGGTGAGGCCCAGCGAACGGACGTCGCCTGCCCGCTCGTCGGACTCGAGCCAGTAGCGCTCACGCTGGAAGGCGTAGGTGGGGAGCGGTACGAGGCTGCCGGCGTCGAGTACCCGGTCCCAGTTCAGGTTGTGGCCCTGGACGTGGAGCAGGCCGAGGTTGCGGAGGAGCTGGGCCGGCTCGCCGTGCTGACGGGCGAGGGAACCGACGACGATCCCGCCGCGCTCCGCACTGCCGTCGGTCAACGGCATCGACAGGACCGGGTGCGCACTGATCTCGACGAACACGCCGTGACCGTCGTCCAGGAGCTGGTTCAGGGCGCGGTCGAAGCGGACCGGCTCACGCAGGTTGCGGCACCAGTAGGTGCCGTTCAGGTCCGTGCCGTCGGCGACCTGGCCGGTCACCGTCGAGTAGAAGGCGATGTCCGTACCGGTCGGAGCGATCCCCTCGAAGCCCTGTGCAAGACCGGGCAGCAGCGGGTCCATCTGGGCGTTGTGGGACGCGTAGTCCACGTTGATCTTGCGCGCGTAGACGTTCTGCTCGGACAGCTCGGCGACGATCTTGGTGATCGCGTCGGCCTGGCCCGAGATCACCGTCGAACCAGCGGTGTTCACCGCGGCTACGGAAAGGGCCTCACCGTACGGTGCCACGAACTCCTCGACCTCGGCCACCGGGCGCTCGATCAGAGCCATACCGCCCTGGCCCGCACAGGCAAGAACCGCCTGGGATCGCTGGGCCACGATCTGCGAGCCCTGCTCCAGAGTGAGAGCACCGCTCACCACAGCGGCGACGACCTCACCCTGCGAGTGACCCACAACGGCGGAGGGCTCGACACCGAGGGAACGCCAGACGGCGGAAAGGCCCACGCCCATGGCGAAGAGGGCGGGCTGGACCACGTCCACCCGGTCGAACGGCGGGTGGTCACCCTCCTCACCGGCGAGCACCTCACGCACCGACCAGCCCGTGAACGGGCGCAGCGCGGCATCACAGGCGTCGATGGTCTCGGCGAAGACCGGATTCCGGGCGAGGAGTTCACGCCCCATGCCGACCCACTGCGAGCCCTGACCCGGGTAGACGAAGACGACCTTGCCGCGACGCGCGGCCGAGCCCGTCACCACCGCGTCGTGCGCAGTGCCCTCGGCCAGCGCGCGCAGCGCCTCCACCAGGCCCTCGGTGTCGGCCGCGACCACACTCGCCCGCGACTCGAAGTGCGAACGGTGACGGGCGGCAGTGATCGCCACATCGGCCGGCGGGACCTCGGTGCGCCCGGACAGCCAGTCCGCCCAACGGCCCGCCTGTTCGCGCAGGGCAGCCTCGTCACGGCCGGAGACGACCACCGGAAGGGGACCGGCCGGCACGTCGGCAGCCGGTTCGGCGGCCTCCCGGGCCGGGGCCTCCTCCAGCACCACGTGGGCGTTGGTACCGCTCAGGCCGAAGGAAGAGACGCCCGCGCGGCGGGTGCGCTCCGCGCCCCGCTCCCACGCACGCGCCTCGTTCAGCAGCTCGAGCCCGCTGCGGTCCCACTCGATCAGCGGGGTCGGCTCCTCGGCGTGCAGGGTCTTCGGGAGCACACCGTGCTCCAGCGCCAGAACCATCTTGATCACACCGATGACACCGGCAGCCGCCTGCGCGTGCCCGATGTTCGACTTCGACGAGCCCAGGTAGACCGGCCGGTCCGCCTCGCGCCCCGGCCCGAAGACCTCGGCCAGCGCGCCCGCCTCGATCGGGTCGCCCAGCGAGGTGCCCGTGCCGTGCGCCTCGACCGCGTCGATGTCCGCCGGGGTCAGCCGGGCGGCGGCCAGCGCGTCCTGGATCACCCGCTGCTGCGAGGGACCGTTCGGCGCGGTCAGGCCCTGACTGCGACCGTCCTGGTTGACCGCCGAGCCGCGGATCACGGCCAGCACCCGGTCGCCGTCCCGCTGCGCGGCCGACAGGCGCTTGAGCGCGATCACGCCCACGCCCTCGGCCCAGCCCGCGCCGTCGGCGCCGGCCGAGAAGGACTTGCAGCGGCCGTCGGCCGCCATGCCCTTCAGGCGGGAGAACTCCACGAAGAGGGAGGGGGCGCTCATGATGGTGACGCCGCCCGCGAGGGCGAGTTCGCACTCGCCCTGCCGCAGGGCCTGCACCGCCAGGTGCAGGGCGACCAGCGAGGAGGAGCAGGCCGTGTCGACGGTGACGGCCGGGCCCTGGAGGCCCAGCGTGTAGGAGACGCGGCCGGAGACCACGCTGG
Source organism: Streptomyces sp. NBC_01546 (assembly GCF_045208355.1). Classification (NCBI taxonomy): domain Bacteria; kingdom Bacillati; phylum Actinomycetota; class Actinomycetes; order Kitasatosporales; family Streptomycetaceae; genus Streptomyces; species Streptomyces sp. NBC_01546. The sequence goes on along the minus strand of NZ_CP109380.1, from coordinate 181,048 downwards.
AGGCCTTGCCCGTGCTCACGTAACCGTCGAGGGCGTCCAGATCGCGGCCCAGGTGGCCGTAGTCGGAGCTCATCGTGCCGAGGTAGACGCCGGTACGGCTCTCCATCAGCGAGTCCGGGCGGATGCCGGCCCGTTCGAGGGCCTCCCACGAGGCCTCCAGGACGAGGCGCTGCTGCGGGTCCATCGAGACGGCCTCGCGCGGCGAGATGCCGAAGAACGAGGCGTCGAAGTCCTCGGCTCCGTCGAGGAATCCGCCGTCCTGGGAGTACGTCTTGCCGACGGCCTCCGGGTCGGGGTCGTAGAGGTCCAGGCCGGTCCAGCGCGAGGGCAGGCCGCCGACGGCGTCACCGCCGGAGGCGAGCAGCTCCCAGAAGCCCTCCGGGGTGTCGATACCACCAGGGAGGCGGCATGCCATCGACACGACCGCGATCGGCTCGGACTGCTTCGCCTCGAGGTCCGCCGCACGCTTCTGCAACGCGCGGATCGCCGGCAAGGCAGCCTGCATCCGGTCCTGGTTTGTATTCGACACCATCGAGCCTCTCTGCGCGGCCACCGCGAGCTTTCAGGTCCCCGCGGACACAACACGGGGACCGGATCAGCCAATCGGCAAACACTTGAGCCCGGGTCAACGAGGCCTGGTGTGCCCGGTGGCGCGGCCGTGAGGCCTTGGTGCAGGGGCCTACTCGAGGCCGAATCCCTCGGCGGCGAACAGGGCGTCGAGCTCGGCGTTGAGGTCGTCGACGGACCGTTCGTCGTCGTCCGCGCCGTTGTGAGCGCCGTTGTCAGCGCCGCCGAGATCCCCGATCGTCGCCGCCGCATCCGCATCCGCCGCCGTCGTCTCCGTCGCCGCCGAGGCCGGAGCCGGGAGGTCCAGCCGGCTCAGGATCAGCCGCGTGATGTGTTCGGGCGTCGGATGGTCGAAGGCGAGGGTCGCGGGCAGCGGTACCCCGCTCGCCGTCGCCAGGCGCCGGCGCAGCTCGACGGCCATCAGCGAGTCGAGGCCGAGGCCCTTGAGCACTTCCTGCGGGGAGAGCGAGCCGGTCGAGGTCAGGCCCAGTACGGCGGCCACCTCGCGCAGCACCAGCTCCGTCACCAGGTCGGCCCGCTGGTCGTCGGGCACCGCCAGCAGGCGCTCCCGCAGACCGGCCGGGCCGCCGGAGGCGGCGGCGGGCGCTTCGGCACGGCGCGGCCGGGCCCGTACGAGGGACCGGAACAGGGCGGGGGCGGGCCTGCCCTGGTCCACCTCGCTCTGCGCGGCCCGCAGATCGAGCTGCAGGGGGACGAAGTTGCCGGCCGGGCGGGCGAGCGCCGCGTCCAGCAGGTCCAGGCCGTGCTCGAAGCTGAGCGGGGCGATGCCCTGGCGGCGCATCCGGTCCAGTTCCGCCGTGCCGAGGTGCGAGGTCATGCCGACCCCGGCCTGGTGCCACAGGCCCCAGGCGAGGCTGGTGACCGGGCGGCCCTGGGAGCGGCGGCGGGCCGCGTACGCGTCGAGGCAGGCGTTGGCAGCGCCGTAGATGCCCTGTCCCGCCGTGCCGACGGTGCCGGCGGCGGAGGAGAAGAACACGAAGGCGGCGAGGTCCAGGCCCAGGTCGGCGGTCAGCTCGTCGAGGTGGACGGCGCCGGTGATCTTGGGCTCCATCACATGAGCGAGCCGCTGTGCGTCCTGGCCGAGGAGTACACCGTCGTCCAGGACGCCCGCGAGGTGCAGGACGGCCGTCCAGGGCCGACCCTCCTCAGCAAGACCGAGCACCTTCTCCACGTCATCGCGACGACCGACATCACAGGCCTCTACCCGCACGCATTCCGCGCCTTCTTCCTTGAGCTGGTGTATGAGTTCCGCGGCTCCGGGCGCCTCGGCGCCGCGCCGTGAGGTGAGTACGAGGTGCCGGACGCCGTGCCGGCGGACCAGATGCCGGGCGACCTCGCGGCCGAGCTCCCCGACGCCGCCCGTGATCAGGACGGTGCCCTGCGGATCGAGCGTGCGGATCTCGCCGGCGCCGGTGCTGGTGGCGGTGGGCCGGTCGGCCGTGACCAGGCGGGCCGCCAGCAGCTGTCCGCCGCGCAGGGCGAGTTCCGGCTCGCCGGCGCAGGCCAGGGCGGTCTCGACGGCGTCCTTGGTGCTCTCCTGGCCGAGGTCCACCAGGCGCAGGCTCTGGCCCGGGTGTTCGGCGCGGGCGGACCTGACCAGGCCCCACAGGGGTGCGTAGGCCAGTCCGTCGAGCAGGTCGCCTTCCGCGGCGCCGATGCTGCCGCGGGTGACGAAGACGAGTTCGGTGCCGGCGAGCCGCTCGTCGGCCAGCAGGGCCTGGAGCAGGACGAGTGCGTACTCGCCGCCGCGGAACACGGCCTCGGACGGGCTCATGGCGGGCGCCCGGCCGGTCGTGTCCACGACGATTCGGGCGGGTGCCGGGCCACCCTGGGCCAGCCGGACGGACAGGGCCTCGACGCCGGACACCGCCTCGATGCCGAGCAGCGAGGCGAGTTCCCCGGTGCCGCCGACCACGAGGTCGGCCGTGCGGCGCCCGGAGGTGGCGGCGGCCGCCGGTACGGGCTGGAAGGCCAGCCGGTGCAGGTCCTGGGCGCCGGTGGAACGGGCGGCGCGCAGCTGGTCCGCGGTGGCCCGCCGCAGGTGGAGCGCCCCGACGCGGACGACGGGCGAGCCCGCCGCGTCGGCGGCCCAGACCTGGACGGACTGGCCGGTGGCGGACTGCTCCACGTCGATGCGGACGCGGAGCTCTCCGCTGCCGGCCGCGAACAGCTCGACGTCCGTCCACTCGAACGGCAGCAGCGCGCCCTCGGGTTCGTCCTGTCCCGCCGTCGCGCCCTTCATCACGTGCAGGGCGGTGTCGAGCAGGGCCGGGTGCACGTTGTACTCGGCGCCTGCGGCCGGGTCGGGGAGACGTACGAGCCCGTACGCCGTGCTGCCCTTGCGCCAGAGTTCGGTCAGGCCCCGGAAGGCCGGGCCGTAGTCGATGCCCTGGGCGCTGAAGCGGTCGTAGAACCCGTCGAGGCCGACCTGCTCGGCGCCGGCCACCGGCCAGCTGCGGAGGTCGGCGAACCCGTCCGGGGTGCTGGGGGCATCCAGGCCGGCGGGGTCGAGCAGCAGCTCGCCGCTCGCGTGGCGGGTCCAGGCGCGGCCGGGAGCGTCGGGGCGGCTGTGGAGGGTGATCGGGCGGCGTCCGTTGTGCGGGGCGCCCACGGTGATCTGGAGGCGTACGGCGTCCTCGATCACCAGCGGCTCGGCGAGGGTGAGTTCGGCGATGCCGACGGCCCCGGCCTCGTGGGCGGCGGCCGTGGCCAGCTCGAGCAGGCCGGTGCCGGGGACGATGACCGAGCCGAAGACGCCGTGGTCGCGCAGCCAGGGCTGGTCGGTGAGCGAGAGGCGGCCGGTGAAGACGTGGCCGTCGGCGTCGGCGAGTTCGATGCCCGCGCCGAGCCAGGGGTGCCGGGACGCTTCCAGGCCCAGGGAGCCGGCGTCACCGGAGGCCTGGGAGACGGGGAGCCAGAAGCGCTCGCGCTGGAAGGCGTACGAGGGGAGCGGTACGAGGCTTCCGGCGCCGAGGACCCGGTCCCAGTCGAGGTCGTGGCCCTGGACGTGGAGGAGGCCGAGGTTGCGCAGCAGCTGGGCCGGGGTCCCGTCGCGGCGGCTGAGCGAGCCGACGACGATGCCGCCGCGCTCCGCGCTGCCGTCGGTCAACGGCATGGACAGGACCGGGTGCGCACTGATCTCGACGAACACGCCGTGGCCGTCGTCGAGGAGCTGGTTCAGGGCCCGGTCGAAGCGGACCGGCTCACGCAGGTTCCGGCACCAGTACGTGCCGTCCAGCTCGGCGCCGTCGGCCACCTGACCGGTCACCGTGGAGTAGAAGGCGATCTCTGCGGACTGCGGACGGATCCCCTTGAAGCCCTCCGCAAGGGCGGGGAGCAGCGGGTCCATCTGGGCGTTGTGGGACGCGTAGTCCACGTTGATCTTGCGGGCGTAGACGCCCTGGTCCGACAGGTCCGCGACGATCTTCGTGATCGCGTCGGCCTGCCCGGAGATCACCGTCGAGCCGGAGGTGTTCACCGCGGCCACCGACAGCGCATCACCGTAGGGGGCGAGGAACTCCTCGACCTCGGCCACCGGACGCTCGATCAGAGCCATACCGCCCTGACCCGCACAGGCGAGAACCGCCTGCGAACGCTGCGCCACGATCTGCGAGCCCTGCTCCAAAGTCAGAGCACCGCTCACCACAGCGGCAACGACCTCGCCCTGCGAGTGGCCGACCACCGCCGACGGCTCGACACCGAGGGAACGCCACAGCGCCGAGAGGCCGATTCCCATGGCGAACAGGGCGGGCTGGACCACGTCCACCCGGTCGAACGGCGGGTGGTCACCCTCCTCACCGGAGAGCACCTCACGCACCGACCAACCCGTGAACGGACGCAGAGCGGCATCACAGGCGTCGATCGCCTGACGGAAGGCCTCGTTCTCCGCCAGCAGCGCACGGCCCATGCCCACCCACTGCGAGCCCTGGCCCGGGTACACGAAGACGACCTTGCCGCGCCGTGCGGCCGAGCCCGTCACCACCGCGTCGTGCGAGACGCCCTCGGCCAGCGCACGCAGCGCCTCCACCAGAGCGGCGGAATCAGCCGCGACCACACTCGCCCGCGACTCGAAGTGCGAACGGTGGCGGGCGGCGGTGGCCGCCACATCGGTCACCGGAACCTGGGGGCGTTCCTCGGCCCAGTCCGCCCAACGGCCGGCCTGCTCCCGCAGCGCGGCCTCGTCACGCCCCGACACCACCACCGGGTGGAAGGACGCGGTCACCTCGGTGTCCGGGGCGGCGGTCGGCGCGGCGGCCGGCGGCTCCTCCAGCACCACGTGGGCGTTCGTACCGCTCAGGCCGAAGGAGGAGACGCCCGCGCGGCGCGGACGCGACAGGTCCCGCTCCCACGGCGTGTGCGAGTCGACGACCCGGACCGGGAGTTCGTCCCAGGCGATGTTCGGGTTGCGCGGGGAGCTGTTGAGGGTCGCCGGGAGGGCGTCCTGCCGGAAGGAGGCGAGCATCTTGCAGACGCCCGCGACACCGGCCGCCGACTCCAGGTGCCCGATGACGCTCTTGGCCGTGCCCAGCCCGAGCTCGCGCCCCGGCGTGCGGCCTTCGCCGTAGACCGCGGCCAGCGCCTGTACCTCGATCGGGTCGCCCAGCGAGGTGCCCGTGCCGTGGCATTCGACGTAGTCGACGTCGGCGGGCGCGAGGCCGGCCGAGGCGAGGGCGGCGCGGATGACCTTCTGCTGGGAGGTGCCGTTGGGGGCGGTGATGCCGCTGCTGGCGCCGTCGTGGTTGATGGCGGTCGCCCGGATGACGCCGAGGACGGGGCGGCCTTGGGCCTGCGCGTCCGAGAGCCGCATGAGGGCGAGTACGCCGACGCCCTCGCCGCGGCCGTAGCCGTCCGCCTCGGCGGAGAAGGTCTTGCTGCGGCCGTCCGGGGACAGCGCGTGCGAACGGCTGAGGGCGATGAACGCACCAGGGTCGGCGAGCACCTGCACGCCGCCGGCCAGGGCGAGTTCGCACTCGTCGCTGCGCAGCGCCTCGCAGGCCAGGTGCAGGGCGACCAGGGAGGAGGAGCAGGCGGTGTCCACGGACAGCGCGGGGCCCTGGAGGCCGAGGTGGTAGGAGAGGCGGCCCGCGTTGAAGCTGGGCAGGGTGCCGGTCAGCGTGTAGGTGTCGGGGGCGCCGCCCTGCCGGTACTTGCCGTACTCGCCGACGCCGGCGCCGACGAACACGCCCGTACGGGAGTCCCGCAGCTCGCGGGGCCGGATCCCGGCGTCCTCGAGGGAGGTCCAGGCCGCTTCGAGGAGCAGGCGGTGCTGGGGGTCCATCGGCTCGGCCTCGCGCGGGCTGATGCCGAAGAAGGCGGCGTCGAAGTGGGCGACGTCGTCGAGGAAGGAGGCGTGGCGGGCATACGTACGGCCCTCCGCGTCCGGGTCGGCGTCGTAGAAGGCCTCGATGTCGAAGCGGTCCGCGGGCACCGTGCCGACGGTGTCGCGGCCTTCGGCGAGGACGGTCCACAGGCTGTCGAGGTCGTGGGCGCCGCCGGGCATGCGCAGGCCGACGCCGACGATGGCGAGCGGCTCGTCGCCGCGGCCGGACCGGGGGGCGGCCTGAGGGCCGGCCGGGGCGGCGGCGGGGGCCGCGGGGGCGATTTTGGCGAGCAGCCAGTCGGTGGCGGTGAGCAGGTTGGGGCAGTCGAAGGCGAGCGTCTTGGGGGTGGTGACGCCGGTGCGCTTCTGGACGCCGGCGGCGAAGTCGATGGACATCATCGAGCCGAAGCCGAGGTCCTTGAAGCCGCGTTCGGGGTCGAGGGCCTGCGGGTCCTTGATGCCGAGGACGGCGGCGGCCTCGGCGGCGAGCACGGCCGTGACGTGGGCCGCGCGGTCGGCCTCGGGCAGGGCCAGGACGCTGCTCAGGAACGGGTTCGTCTCGGTTCCGGCCGGGGCGGTGCCCGCGGCGGCGGTGTCCGGTGCGGTACGGGCCTCCGCGATCTCGTCGAGGAAACGGCGCGGGCGGGCTTCGCCGTAGCCGGCGGCGGCCTTCTGCCAGTCGATGTCGGCGACGACGAGGGAGCGGCCCGAGGCGAGGGCCGAGTCCAGGGCGGTCAGGGCGCGGGCCACGGCCATGGGGGCGAGTCCGGCGGCGCGCAGCTGGGCTTCGGCGGCGCCGTGCGTCATGCCGCCGTCGGCCCAGGGGCCCCAGGCGAGGCTGAGGGCGGGGACGCCGTCGGCGCGCAGGGTGTCGGCGAAGGCGTCGAGGGCGGCGTTGGCCATGGCGTAGTTGGCCTGGCCGAGGTTGCCGAGGACTCCGACGACGGAGGAGTAGAGGACGAACGCGTCGAGGGCGTGGTCGCGGGTGAGCTCGGCCAGCAGGCGGGCCGCGCCGAGCTTGGGCGCGGCGGCGGCTGCCAGGGCCTCGGTGTCGAGGCGGTCCAGCAGCCGGTCGTCGAGGATGCCCGCGGTGTGGAAGACGGCGCGCAGGGGCGGCTGCTCGGCGTCGAGGGCGTCCAGCAGCCGCTGGGTCTGGCCGCGGTCGGTGAGGTCGCAGGCGGCGAAGGTGACGCGGGCGCCGGTGGCTTCGAGGCGGGCGGTGAGCTCGGCGGCGCCTTCGGCCGCGGGGCCCCGCCGGGAGACGAGGACGAGGTGTTCGGCGCCGCGCTCGGCGAGCCGCTGCGCGAGGTGGCCGGCCAGGGCCCCGCTGCCGCCGGTGATGAGGACGGTGCCGCGGGGGGTCCAGGGGGTGGCGGCCGGCGCGGTGGCCCGGCGCAGCCTGCGGACGTACACGCCGGTGGGACGCAGGGCCAGGTGCTCCTCGGCCCCGGCGGAGCCGGTGCCCGGAGCGTTAACGGCGTTAACGCCGTTAACAGTTGCGGCGAGACGCGGGGCCTCGGCCAGGGCCTGCGCCGGGTCGGCCGGGAGGTCGACGAGGCCGCCCCAGCGGGTGCCGTGTTCCAGGGCGATGACGTGGCCCAGGCCCCAGGCGAGGGCCTGCTCGGGCCGGGGGGCCGGGTCTGCGGGTGCGGCGTGGACGGCGCCCTGGGTGACGAGCCACAGCGGGGCGCGGACGGCGGCGTCGCCGAGGGCCTGGACGAGGGCCAGGCTCTGGGCTGCGCCCGTGGTGGTGGCCGGGTGGACGGGGTGGGCGGTGGTGTCGGCGGGGGTGAGGGCGAGTACGCCGGTGAAGTGCCGGTCACCGAGTTCCGCCGTGAGCGCGGCCAGCGGGGCCCCGTAGGCGGTGCGGTCGTCGTGGGCCGGGAGGCGGTGGACGGTGGCGCCGGCGGCGGTGAGCGCCTCGGCGACGGCGGCGGCCAGCTCCTGCGCCGCGGCGGGGGCGACGAGCAGCCAGTCGCCTGCGGAGGCGGCGGGGGTCGCGGAGGGCGCCCGGGCGGGCTCCCAGGTCTGCTCGTACAGCCAGTCGGCGACGGTGTCGGCGTGGTCCTGGCGTTCGCGCCAGGCGGCCAGGTGGGGCAGCAGGGCGGCGACGGCGGTGCTGTCGGTGACGCTGTCGCCGACGCCGAGGAGTTCGGCGACGCGCTCGGCCGCGCCGCTCCCGACGGCCTGCCACAGCGCGTCGTCGGCGGCCGACCGGCCGCCGCGGGCCCGCTCGGGGGCGTCGATCCAGTGGCGTTCGCGCTGGAAGGCGTACGTGGGCAGATCGGTGACGGTTGCGGAGGTGCCGGTGAACACCTTGCACCAGTCGACGTCCTGGCCGCTGACGTGGAGCGCGCCGAGGGCCTGGACGAGGGTGCGGGCCTCGTCACTCTCGTCGGCCCGCTGGGAGGCGATGAAGGGGACCTCGCGCTCGACGCAGCCGGCGCCCGTCGCGGACAGCACGGCGGCGGGGCCGCATTCGAGGTAGCGGGCGATGCCGGCCCGCTCCAGGGTGGCCATGGCGTCGAGGAAGCGGACGGGTTCGCGGACCTGGCGGACCCAGTACTCCGCGGAGCGCATGCCCTCGCCCGGTGCGAGGTCCGTGTCCGTCCACGTGCCGGTGACGGTGGAGACGAGCGGGATCCGCGGTGCGTCGAACGCGCACTCGCGGGCCACGTCCCGGTAGGCGTCGAGCATCGCGTCCATGTGCGGGCTGTGGAAGGCGTGGGAGACCTCCAGCCTGCGCGTTCGGCGTCCCCGGTCGGCGAACCGGCCGATGACGGCGGTGACGGCCGCGGCGTCGCCGCTGACGACGGTCTGCGCCGGCCCATTGAGGCCGGCGACCGCGATGCGGCCGTCCACGTCCGCGAGGACGGCCAGCACCTCGGCTTCGGACGCCTCGACGGAGGCCATGGCCCCGCCCGGCTCGCAGGCCTGCATGAGGCGGCCGCGGGCGGCCACCAGGCGGGCCGCGTCGGTCAGGCCGAGCACCCCTGCCGCGTGGGCGGCCGCGAGCTCGCCGACCGAGTGGCCGGCCAGGACCCGCGGCTCCACACCCCAGGCCTGCCACTGCCGGAACAGGGCGACCTCGACGGCGAACAGGGCGGGCTGGGTGAACTCGGTCTCGTGGACGAGCGCGCCGTCGGCGCCGTCGGGGTCGGCGAACAGGACGGCGACGAGCGGGATCCGCAGGTGGCGGTCGAGTTCCGCGCACACCTCGTCGAAGGCCTGGCGGAAGGCGGGGAAGGCCCCGTACAGGACGCGTCCCATGGCGAGACGCTGGCTGCCCTGCCCGGTGAACAGCACGGCCAGGTCGCCCTGGCGGGCGGTGCCCTCGGTCAGGGCCCGGTGCGGCGCTCCCTGGGCCAGGGCGCGCAGCGCGTCCGCGGCCTCGTCGGCGGTGGTGGCGACGGCCACGGCCCGGTGTTCCAGGTGCGAGCGGCGGCCGGCGGCCGTGTACGCGGTGTCGAGGAGGGCGGCGGTGGAGGCGCCGGCCAGGTGGTCGGCGAGGGCGGCGGCGTTCGCGGCGAGGGCGGCGGCGCTCTTGCCGGAGACGGTCAGGGCGACGGGCGCGGTGGGGGCGGGGCGCTGGGGCCGGCCGGTGACGGCGCCCCAGTCGACGTCGTAGCCCTCGCACCACAGGCGGACGGCGATGTCCTCCAGGGAGCGGCGGGCGGGCCGGTCGCGGCGCCCGGTGACCAGCACCGAGGAGGGGCCGGGGGCGGGGGTCGTGCTCCCGGCGGCGTCCGCCTCGGCGAGGGCGGTCAGGGTGCGCTTGAGGGAGTGCCGGGCGACGGGGTGCGGGGCGATCTCGACGATCGCGAGGCCCCGTTCGTCGGCGAGGGCGGTGACGGCCTCGGCGATGAGCATGGGCGCGCACATGTTGCGGGCCCAGTACGCGGCGTCGAGGGCGGTGCCGTCGGTGAAGCCGTTGGTGACGGTCGACCAGAAGGGGATGGCGGCCGGGGCGGTGCGCAGGGCGCCCAGCCGGCGTTCGAGTTCGGGGGCGAGCGCGGTGAGCTGCTCGCTGTGGGAGGCGTAGTCGATGTGGACGCGCTGGCAGCGCACTCCGGCGTCGGCGAGCTCGCGTTCCACGGCGGCCACGGCGTCCAGCGGCCCGGACAGGGCGGTCTGGCCGGGGGCGAGGTGGCCGGCGAGGGAGATCCGGCCGGGGTGGCGGGCGACGAGCTCGCGGGCGCCCTCCAGCGGGAGTTCGCACAGCAGCAGGGCGCCCTGGCCGGCGGCGCGTTCGGCGATGAGCTGCGACCAGGTGCCGATGAGGCGGGCGCCTTCGGTCAGCGGCAGGGCGCCCGCCACGACGGCGGCGGCGACCTCGCCGATGCTCTGGCCGAAGACGGTGCAGGGCTCCAGGCCCCATGCTTCGAGGGTGCGGGCGAGGGAGACCTGGACGGCGAACAGGACGGGCTGGATGACCTCGGTGCGGTCCAGTCTGGAGGTGTCGGGTCCGGCGAGCAGTTCCTCGGTGACGGACCAGCCGGTGGCCTCGGAGATCGCGGTGTCGCAGGCGTCCAGCGCGGTCCGGAAGGCGGGTTCGGCGAGCAGGTCGCGGCCCATGCCGAGCCACTGGGAGCCGTGGCCGGAGAAGAAGAAGGCCAGGGAGGGGCGGGTGCCCGAAGTGCGCGGCGTGCGGGTGTCGAGGCCCTCGCGCAGGGCGTCCGCGAGCTCGTCGGGGTGGGTGACGGCGGCGACGATGCGCTGGGCTCCGGTGGCGCGGGCGAGGAGTTCGGGGGCGTACCAGCCGTGGCCGCCGCGGGCGCGGGCGGCCAGGGCCTCGGCGGCCTCGTGCAGCTCCTCGTCGGTGTCGGCGGCCAGCGGTACGAGCAGGCGCCGCCGGTAGGGGGCCTCCTCGAGGGCGACGTGGGCGTTGGTTCCGCCGAAGCCGAAGCCGCTGACGCCCGCGTACCGGCGGCCGGCGTGCGGCCAGGGGCGGCGGTCGGCGACGACCTCGAGGCGGTTGGCCTCGAAGTCGATGTGCGGGTTGGGGGTCTCGAAGTGGAGGCTGGCGGGGAGTTCGCCGTGGTGCAGGGCGAGGGCGGTCTTCATCAGGCCGACGACGCCCGCGGCGGGTTCCAGGTGGCCGAAGTTGGTCTTGGCCGAGCCGATGCGCAGGGGCTCCTCGCGGCCTTTCGCGAACACGGTGCCCAGCGCCTCGGCCTCGATGGGGTCGCCGAGGAGGGTGCCGGTGCCGTGGGCCTCGACGTAGGAGACGTGCCGGGGGGCGACGGCGGCGTCCTGCCAGGCGGCGCGCAGCACCTCGGCCTGGGCGCGGGGGTTGGGCGCGGTGAGGCCGTTGGAGGCGCCGTCGTTGTTGACGGCGCTGCCGCGGATGACGGCGTAGATGCGGTCGCCTTCGGCGAGGGCGTCGGACAGCCGGCGCAGGACGACGACGCCGCAGCCCTCGCCGCGTACGTAGCCGCCCGCGCCGGCGTCGAAGGCGCGGCACTGGCCGTCGGGGTTCATGCCGCCGAACTTCGTCATGGCGACGGTGGTGTTCGGGCTGAGCATGACGTTGACGCCGCCCGCGAGGGCGAGGTCGGACTCGCCGGAGCGCAGGCTCTGCACGGCGAGGTGGGTGGCGGTCAGCGAGGAGCTGCAGGCGGTGGCGACGGCGAGGGCGGGGCCGTGCAGGCCGAGGGTGTAGGCGATGCGGGCCGGGATGATCGAGTTGTCCCAGCCGGTGGCGGAGTGGGTCTCGATGTTCTGCGGGTCGGCGCCGGTGGCCAGGTGGTACTCCTGCGCCATCGTGCCCATGAACACGCCTGTGCGGGTGCCCTCGAGGTCGCCGTGGACGATCCGGGCGTCCTCGATGGCGGCCCAGGCGCTTTCGAGGGCCATGCGCTGCTGGGGGTCCATCTGGCGGGCTTCCGCGGGCGAGATGCGGAACAGTTCGGCGTCGAAGCCTGCGACGTCGTCGAGGAAGCCGCCCCACCGGGTGGTCATCCGGCCGGGGGCGCGGGGGTCGGGGTCGAGCCACTCGTCGGCGTTCCAGCGGTCGCGGGGGACCTCGCGTACGGCGTCGACGCCGTCCAGGAGGCTCTGCCACAGCGCGTCGGGGGTCTCGATGCCGCCGGGCAGCCGGCAGCCGAGGCCGACGACGGCGATGGGTTCCTGCGCGTGCGCGCGGCCGCGGGCGCGGGCGGCTGCGGCGCCGGGCGCGGCGGGCCGTTCGTCGCCCGCGAGGTGGCCGGCGAGGGCGGCCACGGTGGGGTACTGCCAGGCGACCCAGGCGGGGACGGGGCGGCCCAGCCAGGCGGAGACGCTCTCCAGCATGGCCACGATCGAGACGGAGGTCATGCCCAGGTCCCGGAGGGAGCGGTTCTCGTCCACCGAGCCGGGGCCGATCTCCAGGAGTCCGGCGATCGTCTCCCGCAGCCGGGCGGCTATGTCCGCGGCGACGGGCACGGGTGCGGCAGCGGTGCCGCTGTTCACCTGGGCGTTGCTCATCTGGGCATCCTTGGAGATCGTTGAACCGAGGCCTCGGCAGAAGACGGGAGGGCCGGGCGCGGTGTGCGCCCGGCCGTGGGGGTCAGTCCCGGCGGCCGGTGACGGCCGGGCCGGCGGTGCCGGCCGGGGGTGAGGCGGGTGAGTTGCCCGGCTCCGGGGTGAGCGGGCCGCTGCCGCCGTACTGGGCGCGCAGGGCCGGGCTCAGGTTCCGGGACCCGGCGATCTGGGCGTAGACGCCCACCGCTTCGGTGGGGGTGCGCTTCATGGTGGTGCGGTCGACGGCGTAGAGGCCGAAGCGCGGCTTGTAGCCGCCGAGCCACTCGAAGTTGTCCATCAGGCTCCAGTGGTAGTAGCCGCGGACGTCGACGCCTTCGGCGCGGGCCCGCTGGATCTGCTCCAGGGCGCGGACGATGAACTCGGCGCGGCGCTTGCCCGAGGCGGTGGCCATGCCGGATTCGGAGACCAGCAGGGGCAGGCCCTTGTAGCGGCGGCTGAAGTCCTTGAGGACGGGGTAGAGGCCCTGCGGGTCCGACTCGTATCCCATGTCGGGGATGAAGTAGGTCGGGTCCTTGAGCGGGAAGCAGGGCGGTGCGCCGCACACGTCGACGTTGATGACCGGCAGGGTGGTCGGCCCGGGGGTGGTCGGGTCGGTGACGCCGGTGCGGTCGTAGAGCTGGATGCCGAGCCAGTCGAGGGTGTTCTTCCACTCGGGGTGCTGCTCGTCGGGGGTGCCGTCGTAGTTGGCGTCGAAGGTGCCGTTGCGCAGCGAGTCGAGGAAGTTCAGCTCGAAGAAGCGGCGGAAGCGGTCCCGGGCGGCGATGTCGCGCGGCTCGGTGCTGATCTTGCCGTCGCGGACGGCCTCGTACTGCTTGACGCTGGCGGTCAGTCCGACGCTGGCGCCCGGGTCCACCTTCTTGATCGCCTTGTACATGGCGGCGTGGGCGTCGATGTAGGTGCGCACGGCGGGCGCGAACTTCGTGTCGAAGTTGGTGGGCAGGTTGGCCTTGCCCGGCGGGCCCGCGCCGAAGGCGTGCGAGAACATCATGTAGACGCCGGGCTCGTTGAGGGTCACCCACTCGTGGACCCGGTCGCCGAACCGCTCGGCGAGCAGCTTGGAGTGGTCGGCCATGGCCTTGACGACGAGCGGTCCGCCCTGGGGGTGGTCGAGCCCGCACAGGTTGGTGTCCGAGGGGCCGTTGGCGCAGGTGATGTCGTCGGGGTTGTCCACCCACACCGGGTTGGCGAAGTGGTGGATGGTGACGACCGGGCGGATGCCGCGGGCGACGAGGGCGTTGATCACCTTGTTGTAGTGGGCGATCGCCTGCTCGTCGAGCTGGCCGCGGCGGGGCTCGATGCGCGCCCACTCGATGCCGAAGCGGTACGAGTCCACCTTCAGGGCGGCGATGAGGTCGATGTCCTCGATGGCCAGCGTGTAGCCGTCGACGCCCTCACCGACGGCGGGGCTCTTGCCCATGCCGCCTTCGGAGACGGGCTGGGTCCACTTGTACCAGTCGGTGTTGGTGTTCTGGTCCTCGATCTGGGTGGCGGAGCTCGAGACACCGAACCGGAAGCTGCCCTTGCCGAACGGCGAGGAGAGGGAGCCCGGCTGGGCGAACCTCGCCGTTCGCTGGGTCAGGGAGGAGGCTTCCTCGGCGGCCGCCGTGGGAACCAGGAGTCCTGCGGTGAGGATCACCGCCGCCGCGGTCTGCAACAGTCGTTTCACGATGCCTTCCAGAGGGGGCCGAGGGCTGAGTCGTCCGCCCCCACCCTCGTGAGACCGTCTCGAAAGGCGCTGGAGGCGCCGTACAGCGCGAAAGACCCGCGCTCCCGGCCGGGTGGCCGGGGGCGCGGGTCTTTCGCGTCGCGTCTGGTTCGGGTGTGACCGGGAGGGTCAGCCGGCGTTCTGCGCGAGGAACTTCTCGATGGCGTCGGCGGCCACCGCGGGGCCGTCGACCTGGCGCATGGCCTCGCCCATGCGCTCCACGCGGTCGGTGGTGGCGCTGTCGCCGGCCACGGCGGCGACGGCCGCGCGCAGGCTCTCGACGGTGGTGTCGTCCTTGGTCAGGTGGCGGCCCAGGCCCAGCTCGTCGACGCGCAGGGCGTTGGCCTTCTGCTCGTTCATCTGGGGGATCACGACCATGGGCACGCCGTTGTACAGGGACTCCATGACGCTGTTCATGCCGCCGTGGGTGACGAACAGCTTGGCGTGGCGCAGGACTTCGAGCTGCGGCACGTGGCGGCGCACGTCGAAGTTGGCGGGCAGCGGGCCGAGGTCGGCGGCGTCGATGTGGTCGCCGACGGCCATGACGACGTCCCACTCGGTGTCGCCGAACGCGGTGACCGCGGTGCGGAAGAACTCGGCCCAGCCGGTGGCGGCGGTGCCGAGGGAGATCAGCAGGACCGGGCGGTCCGCGGAGGCGGGCTCCCACGAGCCCTGGAAGGAGCGGTCGCCCAGGCAGGGGCCGGCGAAGACGAAGCGGTCGTCGAAGGTGTCGCCGTCGTAGTGGAAGTCGCGCGGCAGGAAGATGACGCCGAGCTTCTCGATGTTCTGGAAGAAGGCCATCGGGTCGGCCGGCAGGTTGAATTCCGGAAGGAGACCGGCGAGCTTGCCGATCATTTCCATGACCTGCGGGTCGGCATATTCGGCCAGCGGGAACTTCTCCTGGATGGAGAAGTGCTCGTTGGCCCCGTAGGTGGGGTAGAGACGGACGAGCGGAATGTCGTGCTTACCGCCGTAGAAACGCCCGCCCCACGACATGAAGTCGTGGACGATGACGTCGGGGCGGTTCTTCTCGTAGAAGGGGCTGACCTGCTCGACGAGGCCGGTCGCGTCATCGAGACAACGCATTCCCTCGCCCGCGTTGGCCTCCTCCGTGTAAGGGGAGCGGTAGAACTCACCGAATACGGACTCGAAGCGGACGGCCTCGGCGCCGACGGCCTCTATTGCGGGCACGAAGTGGTCGGTCACCGTGCAGGTGACCCGATGCCCCCGCTTGACCAGTTCTTCGACGACGCCGAGCGTCGGATTCACGTGGCCGATGGCCGGAAAATTGAAGAACGCAATGTGCGAAGGCATGAAAACCCCTCTTCCTGGAACCGCGGTACGGGCGAACCGTGTGCCACGGTAGCAGTGGCTCCGGTATCCCGAATCCGCACGGATCCGGGATACCGGAGCTTTCCGGCCAGCCGGAGGAGATATGGCTAGAACGGCACCGACTTGCCGAGCGCGACGCGCAGGCAGCCGATCTGCCCGCAGTGGTAGGCGTCGTGCATCTGGATGATGGACAGCGCCTTGCCGAGGTTCTTCAGGCGGTCGTCGCCGAACGGCTCGAGCGGGGACTCGCTGTCGAGGTCCTCGGGGCGCAGCCCGGCCACGAAGGCCCGCATCCGCGCGTGCACCTGCTGGTAGAGCTCGATCATCTCCGCCAGCGAAGGCCCCCAGGACCAGTCGTTGTTGTCGTTGCCCGCGTAGTGCCGGGAGAACTCCTCGGTGACGAGGGACTCGGTGCCCTGGTGCAGGGTGGAGAAGTAGTCCGTGGCACAGATGAGGTGCCCGAGGAACCAGACCAGCGGCTTGTGCGGGGCCGGCGCCAGGCGCGCGGTCTCGTTGTCGAAGTCCTCGGCAAGCTCGAGCACCATGCCGTAGGCGAGGTCGAAATGGTGCAGGAAGTGAGTGGTCAGCGGCTGGGACGGCGCCTCGGCGGTCACGGTCATGCGGTTGCTCCTTCTCTTGGTTTCTCGAGCGACGCTCGAGGCGTTCTCGAGCGGTCCTCGGTGATGTCAGGCGGAACGGTCCGCGTCATACGACTCGAATCCGCTCGGGCCGGGCGCCCGGACGGCGTCGAGTTTCGCTTTCGCCTCGTCGAAGGTCGGCAGTTCCAGCGTTTCCTCGGACTCCCAGTTCGCGCCTTCCCAGTCGTACATGAGCTCTTTCACCCGGCGCGCCGCCGCAATGTGCGGACCGGATTTCAAAAAGCCCTTCAGCGCCTCTTCGTCCTCCCAGATGCTGAGGCTTCGCGTGCTGTTGAAGTTGTTCTCCGATATCGCCAGCGTCACGGCCAGCAGACCGGGGCGGACGTACAGCTCGGCGAGAATGGCCTCGTTCAGCGCGATGGCGGCGGGCTCGTGTCCGGGCTTCGGCCAGCCGACGGAAGTGGCGATGAGGTGCCGCTTGCGGATCGGTTCCTTCAGCCGGCCGGTTTCCTCGTCGACCGCGGGGCCCACCCACGGTGCGACCACGTTGAGGTCGGACTCGTCCCCGGCCGCGAATTCCCGAAGGGAGGCCGGTACCGTCCGCGATTCCGGTACTGAATTCTCGGACATGGGTTTTTCACCGTTCCTTGCGTCGTACGACAAGCCGCTTGATTTCCGCGGCCTGGAGGTGGAGCACGGCGAACTCGGGCTTGCGCACGAGTTCCAGCTCCGGGAGCAGCGGCAGGACGGCGCGCAGGATGGCCCGCAGCTCCAGCCGGGCCAGGTGGTGGCCGAGGCAGACGTGTTCGCCGTGCCCGCCGAACGCGATCTGGGCGGTGGCGTCCCGGGTGACGTCGAAGCGGTGCGGGTCCTCGAAGACCGCCTCGTCGCGGTTGGCCGCCGGGTACCACATCGCGACGGTCTCGCCCTTGCGGATGAGCTTGCCGCCGATCTCGGTGTCCTGGGTGGCGGTGCGCACGAAGTTCACCGCGATCGACGTCCAGCGCAGGATCTCCTCGACGGCGCCGTCGATCAGCGAGGGGTCCTCGATGAGCTTCTGTACCTGGTCCGGGTTCTCGAGGAGGGCCTGGATGCCGCCGGTCGTCGCGTTGCGGGTGGTGCCGATGCCCGCGACGAGCAGGTTGAAGATGGTGTAGAGGATCTCGTGGAAGGACAGCGGCTCGCCGTCGATCCGCGCCCGGGCCAGACGGCTGAGCACGTCCGTGCCGGTGCCGTCGATCTCGGCCATGCGCTGCTGGACCAGGCCCGCGACATAGCCGTTGAGGGCGCCCATGTTGCGGTTGAAGGTGGCCTCGGCGTCCTCGCCGTCCCGCTGGTTGTCCGGGTCGGCGGCCCCCGTGGTGCCCTCGGTCCACTCGAAGATGTCGTCCCAGTCCTTCAGCGGCGCCCCGACCAGTTCGCAGATCGCCGCGACGGGCAGCCGCGCGGACAGGCTCTTGGCCACGTCCGCGGTGCCGTTCTCGTCGATCAGGCGGGTGAACGCCTGCGCGTACTCGCCGGCGAGCTCGTGGAACCGCTCCTCCAGCTCGTTGATCGCCTTGGGCGTGAAGCAGGGCGCCATGACCTGGCGCAGGTGGCGGTGGCGCGGCGCGTCCATGTAGGAGAGGGCCGGCGGCATGTCCGGGGCGTGCCCGAACATCTCGGCCCGCGCCTCCAGCTGGGCCTCGAACATCTCCACGGCTTCGGGGGTGTCGAGGGTGACGCGCTGGGCGCTGGAGAAGAGCTTCGGGTTGCGCGAGACGTAGGCGATGTCCTCGTGCCGGGTCAGCACCCAGAACGGCTCGAAGCCGGGGCGCCGGTACCAGAACACCGGCTCCTCGCGGCGCAGCAGGTCGAACTCGGCGTGCGGGTAGCCGCCGTTCGCCGCGTACGCGGACTCATCGGTGATGTCGAGGTTCTCGAGAGTGAGCATGACGGTACGTCTCCTTCAGCGTGCGGTGGTCTCGAGGAGGAAGGAGACGACCGACGCGAGGGTCTCCGTCCGGCGGTCGGCGGTGTCGGCGGCGCCGTCGAGCAGGCGGGCGCCGGGCACGTCGGCGGCGAGCCGCTTGGCCAGCGCGGCGGGGGCCAGCGGGCTGTTGCCCGGCAGCACCAGCAGCGGCGCGGGGAACCGCGTCATCGACTCCTCCGGTACGGAGAACCAGGCGGAGCCCTGCGGCCAGATGCCGTCGCGGAACCGGACGACGCGCACGATGTAGCGCTCCCGGCGCAGGGCGAGGAGCTCCTCGCGGAAGTCGGGCACCTCGTGGAGCTGACGGGCGTACGGTCCGGCGCCGGGCCGGGCCGCGAAACCACCGCCCAGGGAGGCCTCCTCGATCACACCGTCGATGCCTTCGGCACGGGCCAGGCGCATCGCCTCGTCGAAGGTCGCCAGGAAGTCGCCGAGCGTGTTGCCCTCGGCGAGCCCGACGGGCGCGTGGGCGACGACGGCGCCGATCCGCTCGGGGGCGTCCTGGACCAGCCGCCAGGCCTGGGCGGTGCCTGCGCCGGAGGCGGCGACGTGGGCGCGCTCGATGCCGAGCTCGTCGAGGACCGCCAGCAGGTCGGCGGCGGTGCGTCCGTAGCAGAAGGGCTCGGCGGGGCCGGTGCTGCGCCCGTTGTGGCGGGCCTCGACCGTGATCACCTGGAACTGCCCGGCGAGGGCCTCGGCGGTCTCGGTGAAGGCGGCCCGCTCGGTGTCGCACTGGCCGGGGACCTCGCCGGGGCCGATGAGCAGGACGGGGAAGCCGGTGCCGCGCACCTCGTAGTGGATCCGCGCCCCGTCCGGGCGCACGGTCTCAGGCATGGTTCTCCTCCAGGCTGGTGGCGATCGTGGCGATCGCGTTCATGAGTTCGGCCGCCATGGCCTCGGGGTTGGTGATCGGCGCGGCGTGGGATCCCTCGATGGCGCGGGGTGCGTAGAGGGCGCCGGTCAGCTCGCGCCACACCTCCATGGACCCGTCGGGCAGCACCGGGTCGGCGGTGCCCGACACCGCGAACAGCGGTACGTCCAGGGCCGGGCGGTCGATGCCGCGCAGCACCGCCCGGTGGTTCTCGGCCAGCACCGTGTCGGTGCGCAGCCGCTGGACGTATTCGGCGAGCAGTTCCTCGCTGGCCAGGACCTCGTCGGGCAGCAGCCCCTCCAGGAGGGCGGCCAGTTCGCGCGGGTCGGCGCCGTCCAGGTCCCCGGTGAGCTCGCCGAGCCGGTCGAGACCGGGGGTGAGCGGGGCCAGCGGCGGCAGCGCGCAGGCCGCGACGAGGGCGAGGGGCGGTACGGCGGGCCGGTGGGCGAGCCGGTGCGCGACCTCCCAGGCCAGCCAGGAGCCCTGGCTGTGCCCGTACAGGACGACGGGCGCCGCGCCGGCGTCCGGGGCGAGCCGGCCGGCGAGGGCTGCGACGACCTGGTCGGCGAGGGCCATCATGTCGGTGACGGGTTCCTCGTCGGAGCGGCCCTCGCGGCCCGGCAGCTGCACGCCGAGGAGTTCGACGTCGTCGGGCAGGTGGCGTACCAGCGGCACGTGGCCGCCGGTGGTGCCGCCCATGCCGGCGACGCAGACGATCCGGGCCCGCGGGTTCTCGGCGGGCTTGAGGACGCGCAGCCAGGGGTTGTCCTGGCCGCGGCCTGCTGCCGGGGCCGCGGGTGCGCTGCCCTCGGGGGCGAGTTTGCCGTCGAGGTGGGCGGCGATGCCCTCGCAGGTCGCGTGGCGCAGGATGGCCTCGGTGGTGACCGCGAGGCCCGTCCGGCGGGTCAGTTCGTTGCGGACCCGTACGGCCATCAGCGAGTCCAGGCCCAGCTGCTGGAGCGGCTGGTCCGCCGGCAGCTCCGCCTCGGGCAGCCCGAGGACGGGGGCGACCTCGCCCATGACCAGTGCCGTCAGCGTGTGCTGCCGTTCTTCGGGGTTCTGCCCGGCCAGGGCCGTGCGCAGTTCCTGTCCGGCCGAGGCGTCGGGTGCCTGCGCGGTGTCCGGTTCCCGTGCTTCGGGCAGGGTGTCGAGCAGCGGGCGCGGCCGGGCCGCCCGGTAGGCGGGGGCGAACGCCGCCCAGTCGATGTCGGCGACACCGAGCGCCGCGAGGCCCGCCCCGAGGGCGATGTCGAGGGCGTCCAGGGCGAGTTCGGGTGCCATGGTGCGCAGGCCGCGGGAGCGGGCGGCCCGCTCGGCCTCGGCGGTGACCATGCCGCCGCCGGCCCAGCCGCCCCAGTGCAGGACGGTGGCGGTGAGCCCCTGGGACCTGCGGTGGCGGGCGAGCGCGTCGAGCGCCGTGTTGGCGGCGCCGTACGCGGCCTGCCCGGCGCCGCCCCAGAGGCTGGCGCCGCTGCCGTAGAGGACGAACGCGTCGAGCTCACGGCCCGCGAGGGCCTCGTGCAGGTGCCAGGCGCCGTGCACCTTGGCCGCGTTCTCCTCGGCGGCGGCCTCGGGGGTGAGGCCGCCGAGGGCGGCCGGGCGGGACAGGCCCGCCAGGTGGGCGACGGTCCGCAGCGGGCGCCGCGGGTCGCCGGTGCGGGCGAGCAGCGCGTCGACCTGCCCGCGGTCGCTGACGTCGGCCTGCTCCAGGGTGAGTTCGACGCCCAGGGCGGCGAGCTCGGTGCGCAGCAGCTCCGTCTCGGGGGCGGCCCCGGCGCGGCGGGACGCGAGCACGATGTGCTCGGCTCCGCGTGCGGCGAGCCGCCGGGCCAGGTGCAGGCCGAGGGCTCCCTGGCCGCCGGTGATCAGCGCGGTGCCGTGGGTGGACCACGTCGTGGGCCCGGCCGGGCGCGGGGCGGTGCGCCGCAGGCGGCGTACGTGGCGGCCGTCGGCGCGCAGCGCCACCTGGTCCTCGTGGTCGCCCGCGGCGAGGCAGGCCACCAGGGCGCCGGCCCAGCCCGGGTGGGGCTGCGCGGGCAGGTCGACGGTGCCGCCCCAGCGCAGCGGGTCCTCCAGGGCGGCGACCCGGCCGAGGCCGGTGACCAGCGCCTGCAGCGGTGCGGGGGTGCCGGCGCCGTCGGTGTCGGCCGCGCCGCGGGTCAGCGCCCACAGCGGGGCGTCGAGCCCGAGGTCGCCGAGCGCCTGGAGCAGGGTGAGGGTGGTGGCGAAGCCCGCCGTGGAGCCGGAGCCGTCCGGGGTGCCGTCGAGGGAGCCCAGGGTGAGGACCGCGGCGGGCGGCTCGGGCAGGGCGGCCAGGGCGGCGCCGAGCGCGGCCCGGTCGGCGGTGGCCCCGACGCGGTAGGGGGTGGCCCCCGCGGCGCGCAGGGCGTCCTCGACGGCGTCGGCCGTCCCGGCTTCGGCGTCGGTGGTCACCAGCGCCCAGGGCCCGGCCAGGGAGGCGGCCCGGCCGGCGGGCGCCGGGGAGAGCTCCCAGGCGTCCTCGTACAGCCAGCCCGCGACGGTCTCGCGGGACTCCTGGCCCTGCCACCAGGCGGACAGCAGCGGGAGCAGTTCCCCGATGCCCTCCCGCAGGCGTTCGGGCGCGTCGAGCAGCTCGGCCAGCCGGGCCGGGCCCTGTTCGCCGACGGCGTCCCAGAAGGCCTGGTCGGCGGCGGCCCGGGGGGCGTCCTCGAGCTTGGGCGGGTCGATCCAGTAGGAGCGGCGCTGGAAGGCGTACGAGGGCAGTTCGGCGACCCGGGCGGCGCCGTCGCCGGCCCAGATCCGCTCCCAGGGCACACGGTGGCCGTGGGTGTGCAGCTCGCCGAGGGTACGCAGGAGTTCGGAGCGGTCGCCGTGGCCGCGCCGCAGGGTGCCGGCCACCAGGGCGTCGGCGCTGCCCTCGGTGAGCGGCATGGCGAGCACGGGGTGCGGGCTGACCTCGATGAACACGTCGTGCCCGGCGTCGATCAGCTGCTGCTGGGCGAGGTCGAGGCGGACGGGTTCGCGCAGGTTGCGGCACCAGTAGGCGGCGCCGAGTTCGCGGCCGTCGAGGAGGGCGCCGGTGACGGTGGAGTAGAAGGGGACGTGGCCGGTGGTGGGTGCGAGGTCCACCAGGTCGGCCTCCAGCTGCGGGAGCAGGGAGTCCATCCAGTGGCTGTGGGAGGCGACGGGCGCCTCCAGCTTGCCGCAGACGATGTCCTCGTCGTCGAGGGCGAAGAGCAGGTCCTCGATGGCGTCGGCGTCGCCGGACAGGGCGACGGAGGTGGGGGTGTTGACGGCGGCGACCGAGACGGCTTCCCCGTACGGCGCGATCCGCTCCTCCACCTGGTCCAGCGGGAGTTCGACGACGGCCATGGCGCCGACCCCGGCGACCGCCTGCAGGGCGCGGCTGCGGACGGCCATGATCCGGGCACCCTCCTCCAGGGTGAGCACGCCGGCCACGACGGCCGCGGCGACCTCGCCCTGGCTGTGCCCGGTCACCGCGTCGGGCTCGATGCCCAGTTCGCGCCAGGCGGCGGCCAGGGCGACGTACATGGTGAACATGACGGGCTGGACGACGTCCAGGCGGCGGGCGGAGAGTTCGGGACCGCCGGTGGCGCGCAGCACGTCGGTGACGGACCAGCCGAGCTGCGGTGCCAGCAGGGCGTCGCAGTCGCGGACGGTCCGGGCGAAGGCGGGCGACTGCTCGAACAGGGCGGCGCCCATGCCGTCCCACTGGCTGCCCTGGCCGGGGAAGACGAAGACGGTGCGGCCGCGGCCGCGGGCAGTGGCCCGGCTGACGCCGGCGTGCGAACGGTCCTCGGCGAGGGCGCGCAGCGCGGCGGCGGCCTCGTCGGCGGTGGCGGCGCTGACCACGGCGCGGTGGCCGAAGTGGGTGCGGCGCAGGGCCGCGGTGTGGGCGACGTCGGTGAGCGGGACCTGCCGGTGCTCCTCCAGCCAGTCGGCCCAGCGGCCGGCCTGCTCCCGCAGGGCGGCGTCGGTGCGGGCGGACAGGACCACGGGGACCTCCCCGGCGGGGCGCTCCGGCGGGGCGGGGTCGGTGTCCGGTGCCTGTTCGAGGACGACGTGGGCGTTGGTGCCGCCGATCCCGAAGGAGGAGACGCCGGCGCGGCGCGGTCCGTCCTCCTGCCAGGGCTTGGTCTCGGTGTTGACGTAGAAGAGGTTCGGGTCGAGGCCCATCTCCGGGTTCGGGTGCTCGAAGTTGAGGCTGGGCACGAGCTCGCCGTGGTGCACGGCCAGCGCGGCCTTGATGAGTCCGGCGATGCCCGCGGTGGCGTCCGCGTGGCCGATGTTGGTCTTCACCGAGCCGATCGCGCAGGGTTCCGCGCGCTCGGCGGATCCGAAGACCTGCTGGAGGGCCTGGACCTCGATGGGGTCGCCCAGCGAGGTGGCGGTGCCGTGCGCCTCGATCAGGCCGACGCTGTCCGGGGTGACCCCCGCCGACGCCTGGGCCTCGGCGATCACGTACGCCTGGCCCTGGACGCTCGGCGCGGTGAATCCGGCCTTCGCGGCGCCGTCGTTGTTGACGGCGCTGCCGCGCAGTACGGCGTACACGGTGTCCCCGGCCTCGACGGCGTCGGACAGCCGGCGCAGGACGAGCATGCCGACGCCGCTGCCGAAGACGGTGCCCGCGCCCTTCTCGTCGAAGGCGCGGCACTTGCCGTCCGGGGAGACGACCAGGCCCGGCTGGTGGACGAAGCCGCGCTTGAGCGGGATGGTCAGCGAGGAGGCGCCGACCAGGGCGACGTCGGACTCGCCGCGCAGCAGGCTCTCGCGGGCCAGGTGGGCGGCGACCAGGCCGGTGGAGCAGGCGGTCTGGACGGAGAGGGCGGGGCCGCGCAGGTCGAGCTTGTGGGCGACGCGGGTGGCCAGGTAGTCGTTCTTGTTGCCGATCATCGAGCGGTAGAAGGAGGACAGGTCGCCCGAGGCGTCCTGGTGGTAGCCGCCGAAGCCGGTGCCGCCGAAGACGGCCACGTTGCCGTCGAACGCGGCCGGCACGATGCCGGCGTGCTCCAGGGCCTGCCAGGCGGCCTCCAGGAAGAGCCGGTGCTGCGGGTCCATGACCTCGGCCTCGGCGGGCGAGTAGTCGAAGAAGGCCGCGTCGAAGAGGTCGGCGCCGTCGATCAGGCCGCGGGAGCGGACGTAGGCCGGGTCGGCCAGCTCCTCCTCGGTGGCGCCGGCCGCGCGCAGTTCCTCGTCGCTGAAGTGGGTGATCGACTCGACGCCGCCGCGCAGGTTGCGCCAGAAGGTGTCGACGTCGGGTGCGCCGGGCAGCTTGCAGGCCATGCCGACGATGGCGACGGCGTCCTCGCCGGAGCGTTCGCGGCGGGCCGCGGACTGCTGGCGGGCGAGCGTGGCGTGGGAGCCGTCCCGCAGGTAGGCGGTGAGCTGGCGGACGGTCGGGTAGCGGAAGAGGGTGGAGAGCGGGAACTCCCGGCCCAGGCCCGCGCAGATGATCTTGTGGGCTTCCAGGGCGCTCATGGAGTTGGCGCCGAGGTCGAAGATCCCCTTGTCGGGGTCGACGACGGGGATGCCGAGCACGTCCGCCCAGGCACCGGACACCAGGGACTCGAGGCCGCCCTCGCCCGCCGCCTCCCGGCCGTCGCCGGCGCGTGCGGCCACGCCGGCCGGCGCCGGGGCGTCCAGGCGCAGCAGGGCGTTCCGGTCGACCTTCTTGTTGGGCGTGTGCGGCAGTTCGGCCAGGTGGACCAGCCGGGACGGGACCATGTAGGCGGGCAGCCGCCCGGCGAGCGCGGCGAGCAGCTCCTCGTCGGCGACGGTGCGGCCCGGGGCCGCGGTGAGGTACAGGCACAGCCGGGGGTCGCCCGGCACGTCCTCGCGGACCACGGCGGCGGCCTCGGCGACGCCGGCGTGCTCGGCGGCGACGGCCTCGATCTCGCCGAGTTCGATGCGGTGGCCGCGCAGCTTGACCTGCGCGTCGACGCGGCCGCAGAACTCCAGGGAGCCGTCGGCCCGGTAGCGCACGACGTCGCCGGTGCGGTACATGCGGGCGCCGTCCCCGGCGAACGGGTCGGCGAGGAAGCGCTCGGCGTCGAGCTCGGGCCGGTTCAGGTAGCCGCGGGCGACGGCGAGGCCGCCGATGAACAGCTCGCCGCGGGTGCCGCGCGGCACCCGCTGTCCGGCCGCGTCCAGGACGTACAGCAGGTTGCCGTGCAGCGGCGTCCCGAGCGAGACCTCGCCCGGGACCGCGTCCCAGGCGGCCGACCACACGGTGGTCTCCGTCGGCCCGTACATGTTCATCAGGCCGCCGGGGCACAGCCGGTCCAGCTTGCGGGCCAGGCCCCGGTCCAGGGCCTCGCCGCCGACCAGCATCCGGTCCAGGCCCTGGACGAGGGAGCGGCCGTCGGCGTCGGCCAGCAGCATGCGCGCCAGGGAGGGCGTGCACTGCAGGTGGGTGGGGGCGTAGGGGAGGTAGTCGGCCCAGCCGGCCGGGCCGCCGCGGCCCACGACGACGCGGTAGCCCCGCGTCAGGGTCCACAGCAGTTCGAGCGTGGAGATGTCGAAGGACAGGCTGGTGACGGCGAGCCAGGTGTCGCCGGAGCCGCCGCCGACCCGCTCGTCCATCGCGGTGCAGAAGGTGGCGAACTGGGCGTGCTCCAGCTGGACGCCCTTGGGCAGGCCGGTGGAGCCCGAGGTGTAGATGACGTACGCGAGGTCGGAAAGCCCGGGGAGCCCCTCCGGGCCGTCCGGGATGCCGCCCTGGTCCGTCTCCTCCGCCAGCGCGTCGGCCAGCAGGACGGCGACGTCGTCGGCGGCGACCTCGGCCGAGCCGTCGCGGGTGGAGACCACCAGCGACAGGCCGCTGTCGCGGATCACGTGCTCCAGGCGGGCCTTGGGGTACTCCGGGTCCAGCGGCACGTACGCGCCGCCCGCGAGCCAGGTCGCGAGCACCGACACGACGAGGTCCGCCGAGCGCGGCAGGTGGATGCCGACCAGCTCGTCGGGGCCGGCTCCGGCGGAGCGCAGGTGCCCGGCCATCGCCGCGGCCCGCGCCAGCACCTGCCGGTACGTGAAGGTGCGGCCGCCGTCGACCAGCGCGGGCGCGTCGGGGGTGCGGCGGGCCTGGGCCAGGATCCGCTCCAGGGCGGTGGGGCCGGCGGCCTCGCCGGACACCCGGCCGCCGCGCTCCTCCAGCCAGGCCAGCTCCTCGCCGGAGATCAGCTCCAGGGCGCCGATGGGCCGGGCCGGATCGGCGACGGCGGACTCCAGCAGGGTCCGGAAGTTGTCCGCGAGGCGGGCGGCCGCTTCGGCGCCGAGGACGCCGGGGAGGAACTCCACCTCGCCGACCAATCCCTCGCCGTCGGGGGCGAGGGTCAGTCCGACGGCCGACTTGGCCACCCCGCGCGGGCCGCCGCCCACGGCGGCGTCCGCGGACGGCACCCAGGCGCCGCGTCCCTCGCCGAGCGCGGGCAGGCTGCTCGCCCGGTAGTTGAAGACGGCGCTGAAGAGCGGGTTGTCCTCGCCGGTGCGCTCGCCGCCGACGGCCTTGACGAGCTCGGTCAGCGGCAGGTCCTGGTGCTCCATCAGTTCCAGGACGCGCGGCGCGGCCTGCGCGAGGACCTGTTCGAAGCTGGGGTCGCCGGTCAGCTCGCAGCGCAGCGGCAGCGTGGTGACGAGGAAGCCGAGCAGGCCCTCGGTGCCGGGCAGCTGGCGGTTGGCCCAGACGGTGCCCAGGCCGAAGTCGTACGCGCCGGTGGTGCGGGCCAGCAGGACCGCGAAGGCACTCGCGTACACGGTGTAGGGGGTGACCCCGGTGCGGGTGGCCAGCTCCTCCACCCGGGTGCGCAGCTCGGCGGGGAGCGTGAAACCGGTGGTGCCGCCGTCGCTATCGCCATCGGACGCGGGCAGTTCGAGGCGGCCCATGCCCGCGAGCCGGTCGCCGATCACCCGCAGGCCGGCCTCGAAGTGGCCGTCCTCGAGGGCGCGCTGCTCCCAGGCGGCGAAGTCGCCGAGCTGGAAGGCGGGTTCGGGGGCCTCGGGCGTGCGGCCCTCGGCGTACGCGGTGTAGGCGGCGAAGAGTTCCTGCGTGAAGACGGACAGGGACCAGCCGTCGGTGACGGCGTGGTGCAGGAAGATGCCGATCAGCTGGCCGCCGTCGTGGGTGTCGGCGAGCAGGCAGCGCAGCAGGCCGGGGCCGTCGAGCGGCATCGGCCTGCGCTCCTCCTCGCGCACCCGGGCGTCGAGCTCCCGCGGGTCGAGGTGGCTGAGGTCCTCGTGGGTGAACTGCGGTTCCGCTTCGGTCCGGACGATCTGGGCCAGGGCACCGTCGCGGGTCGCCAACGAGGTGCGCAGCGCCTCGTGGCGGGCCGTCACCCAGGTCAGGGCGGAGCGCAGCGCGGCGGGGTCGAGCCGCTCCTCGGTGCGCAGCACGAGGGGGGTGTGGTACTCGGCGCTGCCGGGGCGCAGCTGCTCCAGGAACCAGAGCCGGCGCTGGCCGTCGGTCGTCGGGTGCGCGCCGCGCGCCTCGGAGCGCTCCAGGGCCGTGGTGGGCGCGCTCTCCAGTGCGTCGAGGGCGTGCGCGAGCAGGGCGTGCTCGATCAAATACGTGGCGATGTCCTGCGCGGTGGGGTGCTGGAAGGCGAGGTTCGCCGGCAGGGTGGCGGTGGTCAGCTCGGACAGCCGGTTGCGCAGCTGGAGCGCCATGATCGAGTCGAGGCCGAGCTCCTGGAGCCGCTTCTCGGCGGGGACCGGCTCGGTGGCGCCGAGGACGGCGGCCGCCTCGCGCCGGACGAGGTCGGTGAGGACGTCGAGGCGTTCGCCCTCGCCGAGGGCGGCGAGGCGGGCGCGCAGGGCGGCCGGGCCGGTGGCGTCCTCGCCCGCGCCGTCCTGGGCGGCGCGGCCGAGGGCGGCGATCTCGGCCTCGTCGAGGCGGCGGTAGCCGGGGACGTCGGTCCAGTAGGCCTTGCGCTGGAAGGCGTACGTCGGCAGGTCCGCGAGCCGGGCTCCGGAGGCGTCGGCCGGGCCGAAGACCCGCGTCCAGTCCGCCTCGTAGCCCTGGGTGTGCAGGGCGCCGAAGGAGCGCAGCAGCTGGTCGAGCCCGCCCTGGTCGCGGCGTAGGCTGCCGACGACGGCGCCGTCGCTGTCGGCGGTGGCGCTGGTCAGGGGCATCCCGAGGACGGGGTGCGGGGATATCTCGACGAAGACGCCGTGGCCGTCGGCGACGAGCCGGGCCAGCGCGAGGTCCATTCGGACGGTCTCGCGCACGTTGCGGCACCAGTAGGCGCCGTCGAGGCCGGTTCCCTCGACCACGCCGCCGGTCACCGTCGAGTAGAACGGCACGGCCGACGCGCCGGGGCGCAGGTCGGCCAGCTGTTCGGCGAGCCAGGGCAGCATCGGGTCGATGTGCGCGCTGTGTCCGGCGGTGTCCGACTGGATGCGGCGGCAGAAGACGTCGCTGCCCTCCAGCTCGGCCAGCAGGCGTTCGACGGCGTCCACGTCGCCGGAGACCACGGTCGAACCGGCGGTGTTGACCACGGCCACCGACAGGGCGTCCCCGTACGGCTCGATGAGTTCGCGGGTGCGCGCCACGGGCAGCTCGACCAGTGCCATCGCGCCCCGGCCGCTGCACTCGCGCAGCTGGCCCTGGGAGCGCAGCGCGGTCAGCCGGGCGCCGTCCGCGAGGGAGAGGGCGCCGCTGACGACGGCCGCGGGGACCTCGCCCTGGCTGGAGCCCACCACGGCGGCCGGCTCGACACCGAGCGAACGCCAGACCGCGACCAGGCCGATCATCACGGCGAACAGGGCGGGCTGGAGTACGTCGATGCGCTCCAGGGTGAGCTCGGGGTCGGCCTCGCCGCGCAGGAAGGCGGCGACGGACCAGCCCGTCCACGGGGCGAGGGCCTCGTCGCACTCCTGGACGGCGCCTTCGAACACCGGGCTCTGCTCCATCAGTTCCCGGCCCATGCCGAGCCACTGCGAGCCCTGGCCGGGGAAGACGAAGACCGCCTTGCCGCGCTCGCGCGCGCCTCCGGAGGTCACGGCCGGGTGCGGCAGGCCCTCGGCGAGGGCGGCGAGCGCCTCGGCGGCCTCCGCCGGTCCCGCCGCGAGGACCGAGGCGCGGGCCTCCAGCGGGGTGCGGTGCAGGGCGGCGGTGCGCAGGACGTCCGGCCAGTGGGCGTCGGGGCGGTCGGCGAGCCAGGCGGCCCAGCGGGCGGCCTGGGCGCGCAGCGCCTGCGTGTCGAAGCCGGAGACCAGCAGCGGGCGGGGGCCGGCGGGAGCCGGGGCCTGGCCCGGCCCCTGCTCGGCGGGGGCGGTCTCGGCGGGGGCGGGGGCCTCCTCGACGATCACGTGCGCGTTGGTGCCGCTGATGCCGAACGAGGAGACGCCCGCCCGGCGCACCCGCTCGCCGCGCCGCCACGGCCGCAGTTCCTGAACGAGCCGCAGGCCGCTGTCCTCCCAGGGGATCTGCGCGCTCGGCTCGGCGGCGTGCAGCGTGGGGGGCAGCGCCTCGTGCCGGAGCGCGAGGATCATCTTCATCACGCCGACGACACCGGCGGCGGCCTGGGTGTGGCCGAGGTTCGACTTGGAGGAGCCCAGCCACACGGGCCGCGCCTCGTCGCGTCCGGGGCCGAAGACCTCGGCCAGGGCGCCGGCTTCGATCGGGTCGCCGAGCGGGGTGCCGGTGCCGTGGGCGTCGACCGCGTCGATGTCGGCGGGGGTGAGGCGGCCGGAGTCGAGCGCGTCGCGGATCACCCGCTGCTGCGCGGGCCCGTTGGGGGCGGTCAGGCCCTGGCTGCGGCCGTCCTGGTTGACGGCCGAGCCGCGGATCACCGCGAGCACCGGGTCGCCGTCGCGCCGGGCCGCGGCGAGCTTCTTCAGGACGAGGATGCCGACGCCCTCGGACCAGATGGCGCCGTCGGCCTGGGCGGAGAAGCTCTTGCAGCGCCCGTCGGGGGCCATGGCGCCGAGCCGGCTGGACTCGACGTACATGGCGGGCGAGCTCATCACGGTGACGCCGCCGGCCAGGGCCAGTTCGCAGTCGCCGCCGCGCAGCCCCGCGACCGCCGAGTGGATGGCGACCAGCGAGGAGGAGCACGCGGTGTCGATGGTCAGGGCCGGGCCCTGCAGGCCGAGGGCGTAGCTGATCCGGCCCGAGACGACGCTGCCGGAGATGCCGGTGCCCTGGTAGCCGTCGAGCACCTCGAGGGGCGCGTTGCCGGTGTCGTAGTCGGAGCGCATGGCGCCCAGGTAGACGCCGGTGCGGCTGCCGGCCATCGTGTCGGGGCGCAGCCCGGCCCGCTCCAGCGCCTCCCAGGAGGCCTCCAGGACGAGCCGCTGCTGCGGGTCCATGGAGACGGCCTCGCGCCGGGAGATGCCGAAGAAGTCGGCGTCGAACTCCTCCAGCCCGTCGAGGAATCCGCCCTCCCGCGCGTAGCTCTTGCCCGTCGCCGTGGGGTCCGGGTCGTACAGGTCGAGCCCGTCCCAGCGCGCGGGCAGCGGGCCGATGGCGTCACGGCCGGTGGCCAGCAGGTCCCAGAACTCCTCGGGCGTGGTGATGCCGCCCGGGAGCCGGCAGGCCATGGCGACGACCGCCACCGGCTCGTGCCGCTCGTTCTCCAGCTCGGCGTTGCGCTGCTGCAGCTGGATCACCGCAGCCATGGCCCGCCGGAGCCGGTCCTCGTTCGCCTGGGCGCTCATCTTGGCCATCCGTCTCGTTCTGTGGCACTGCCGGTAGGGGTCTGCGGGAGGGGGTGGGCCGCCGGGTCAGTTCCCGAGCGTGACGTCCATGTACGGGGGGAACTCGGGGATCCGGGAGAAGTCGTTCTCCAGGACCGAGATGTCGCCCTTCTTCGCGATCTCGCGGAAGCCGGCGAACTTGTAGGTGATGTACATGGTCCGGTTGCGGTCGGTGGGCACGAACTCGGCGCGCAGCCTGGCCCCGGCCCGGTGGGCCTCGCGGATCAGGTGGCCGAGCAGCACGGATCCGACGCCGCGGGACATCACGCGGCAGGACATCAGCAGCAGCTTGACGGTCCACACGTCCTCGCCGCGCTCCACGAGCGAGAGGCCGATCTTGCCGTAGGTGCCGTACTTGTCCTCCAGACCGGCGACCAGCAGGTCGTGGTCCGGGGAGCGGCGGAACGCGTCCAGCTCCTCGTACGAGTAGGTGTAGCCGGTGGCGTTGAGCTGGTTCGTACGGACCGTCAGCTCCTCGGCGCGCTGGAGGTCGCGCTCCTCGGCGGGGCTGATGGTGAAGCTCATGCCGAGCGAGGCGAGGAACTCCTCCGAGGTGCCCTCGTGGGACTCCTCGGCGGCGTTGCGCTGCGCGTCGGCGCGGTAGAGGTGGCGGCGCTCGCGGGAGTCGGCGGTGACGAACCGGGGGTGCATCTCGGGCAGGCCGGGGATGCCCGCGGCGTCGACGGCGTCGATGCAGCGCACCGCGGGGTGGGCGAAGGCGACCTCGTCGCGTTCGAAGGGCTGGTCGTCGACGAAGGCGAGGGTGTCGATGCCGATGTTGATCGCCTTGGCCACGGCCTGCACGGACTCGGACTTGTTGCCCCAGTTGATCTGCGGGTAGAGGAAGTACTCGGCGATGCCGAACTCCTCCAGCTTGGCCATGGCCGCGCCGTGGTCGTTGCGGCTGGCGACGGAGTGCAGGATGCCGCGCTCGTCGAGGATCCGCAGGGTCTCCACGACCTCGGGGCGCAGGGTGACCTCGGTGTCCTCCAGCAGGACGCCGTCCCAGACGGTGTTGTCGAGGTCCCACACCACGCACTTGACGGTGGTCGTCTTGGTGATGGTCGTCTCGGTGGTGGTCGTCTCGGTGGTCGTCGTCATCGGTCACTCACTTCCACGGGCTGCGGCGGCGGGGGTGCGGCGGAACGGGGCCCGCTCCTGGAAGGCGTACTCGGCGAGGCCGACCTGGTGGAGCTGGGAGCTGCCCTCGATGACCTCCATGACCTTGGTGTCACCGAGCAGGCGCTGAACGGGGTAGTCGGGGCCGCAGCCGTTGGCGCCGTGGATCTGCACGGCGTCGGTGGCGGCGCGGGCGGCGGCGGTGGAGGCGAAGTACTTGGCCATGGAGGTGGCGGCCAGTGCCCCCGGGTCGCGCGCGTCGCGCAGCCGGCCCGCCTCCAGGCACAGCAGCCGGGCCGCCCGGGCGGAGGTGTACATGTCGCTGATCATGCGGCGGACCAGCTGGTGCTCCCGGATGGGGACGCCGAACTGGACCCGCTCGGACGCGTAGTCGGTGCCGGCGTCCAGGCAGGCGTCGAGGATGCCGACGCAGCCCCAGCCCACCGTGTACCGGCCGAGGTCGAGGGCCGCGCCGGTCACGTGGGAGACGCCGAGGCCCGGCCGGGCCAGCAGGTTCGTGCCGGGGACGCGGCAGTTGTCGAAGTACACGTGCGCGGTCATCGAGGCGCGGATGCCGATCATGTCCTCGATCAGCTCGGTGCGCAGGCCCGGGGTGTCCCGTTCGACGAGCAGGGCGGTGGGGCCCTGCTCGCCGCGCCCGACGACGAGGAACAGGTCCGCGGTCTCGCCGTACGTGATCCACTTCTTGTGGCCGTCGAGGATCCAGTCCTCGCCGTCACGGGTGACCCGGGTGGTGACGGCGGACGCGTCACTGCCGGTGCCCGGCTCGGACACGGCGAGCGCGGCAATGCGCTCGCCGCGGGCGAGCCGGGGCAGCCAGGTGTCCTTCTGGGCGCGGGTGCCCCAGCGGGCGACGGCGTGCGCCACCATCGTGTGCACGGTCAGCAGACTGCGCAGCGAGGAGCAGGCGCGGCCGAGCTCGGCCGCGAGCAGGCCGAGCGTCACCGCGTCGCAGCCGCCACCGCCGTACTCGGCCGGGACCGGCAGCCCGAGCAGGCCCTCGTCGGCGAGCAGCCGGACGGCCTCGGGCGGGGTGCGCTGGGCCCGGTGCCAGGCATCGGCGTACGGGGCGACACGGGTGTCGGCGAAGGCCCGGAACTCCTTCTGGGCCTGCGCCTGCTCCGCGGTGAGCATCGTCGTCATCTGGGGTCGGCTCCGCTCGGCCTACTGGGGGACCGACGCGGCCAGCTTGCGGCTGACGAACGCGTCGAGGGCGCTGATGGAGCGGAAGTACTCCAGCTCCAGGTCCTCGTTCTCGACGGTGATGCCGAACTCGTGCTCCACGAAGGAGACGAGCTGCATCGCGAACATCGAGCTGACGAAGCTGAGCTCGAAGATGTCCTGGTCGTCCTTGAGGTCCTGCACCGGGATGAAGCGGGAGAGGTACTCCGCGATCCTGGCCTTGTTGTCCGTGCTCATCTCGTTCCGTCCTGTCGTCTTCGATGCGGGGGGGGGCGGGGGCGGTCGGTGCGTACGCGCGCCCGGTCAGCGGTACGTGTGGAATCCCTGACCGCTCTTGCGGCCCAGCAGGCCGGCGGCGACCATCTTCTTGAGCAGGGGCGCCGGACGGTACTTGCTGTCGTTGAAGCTCTCGTAGAGCACCTCGACG
The DNA here is from genome assembly GCF_045208355.1 of Streptomyces sp. NBC_01546. NCBI lineage: Bacteria > Bacillati > Actinomycetota > Actinomycetes > Kitasatosporales > Streptomycetaceae > Streptomyces > Streptomyces sp. NBC_01546. The sequence goes on along the minus strand of NZ_CP109380.1, from coordinate 147,693 downwards.
GACTTCAGGATGGTGTCGAGACCGATCAGGTCGGCGGTCTCCAGCGGGCCCATCTTGTGGTCGAAGCAGGTCTTGAAGATGCGGTCGACGTCGGCCGGGGGCGCGACGCCGTCCTGCACGAGGAAGACGGCCTCGTTGATGGTGAGCATCAGGACGCGGTTGGAGACGAAGCCCGGGACGTCCTCGACGACGATGCACTCCTTGCCCAGCTCCGCGAGGAAGCGGCGGGCGGTGTCGATCGTCTCGGGGGTGGTGTGGTGGCCGCGGATGACCTCGACCATGGGCTTGAGCGGCACCGGGTTCATGAAGTGCATGCCGACGACGCGCTCGGGGCGGCTGGTGACGGAGCCGACCCGGGTGATGGAGATCGCGGAGGTGTTGACGGCGAAGACGACCTCGGGCCGGCAGATCCGGTCGAGCTCCTTGTAGACCTTCTCCTTGATCGCCCATTCCTCGGTCACGTTCTCGACGACGAAGTCCGCCTTGGCGAGCAGCTCGTAGTCGGTCGTGAACTCGATCTTCTCGAAGACCTCGGCGGGGTCCACCGCGGCCTTGCGGTTGAACATCGCGAAGGCCCGCAGGCTGCTGCGCAGCTCCTTGCGCGCGTTCTCGAGGATCTCCTCGGAGACGTCGACCAGGACGACGCGGTGGCCGGTCTGGGCGAGGTTCTGCGCGACGCCGACGCCCATGACGCCGGCTCCGACGACTCCTGCTGTCGTGAATTCCATTGGTGGTCGACTCCGTTAGCGTGCGCCGCGTACGGCGTAGATGTTGTGGATGTCCGTGCCGGCGTACAGCTCGTCCTGCTCGGCGTGCGCGGTGAAGCCGCGGCTCTCCAGGAGCGCGACGAGCCGGGCGACCTCGCCGTCCGCGTCGTGCGCCTCCAGCACCATCTGCTGGATCTTGGGCCAGTCCTCGTCGGCGATGCCGTCGATGACCTGGCGCTCGCTCTTCTGCACGTCGATCTTGATGAGGTCGATGCGCTCGATGTTCTGCTCGCGGATGACCGCGCTCAGCGGGCGCAGCTTCGCGGTGAACTCGATGGCCTCGAAGCGCACGTCCATGAGCTCTTCGGTGTACTCGGCGAGCTGGTCGGCCGCCTCGTCCCCGCCGGCCTCGCGCTGGTTGGCGATGATGGTGCGCAGGTTGTGCTTCTCCTCCGCCTCGTCGGGGTGGAAGGAGGACATGCCGGAGCTGCGCGGGTAGAACGTGAACTGCGCCTCGGACTCGGTGTCGGAGATGCCGATGTTGAACAGCCGGGCGTCGGCGCCGTGTTCGGCGGCGTTGCGGCTGAGCAGCTCGAACAGCGGCGGGGCCGGCTCGAAGGTGTAGACCGTCACGTCCTTGGCCTCGTAGTGCGCGAAGAGCGTGAACAGGCCGATGTTGCCGCCGACGTCGACCACGGTGGCGCCGTCGGGGAGGGTGATCCCGTTCTTGGCGTAGACGCGGTGGTCGAAGATGTCCTCGTAGAAGTGGAGGGTCTCCGCCTCGTTCTGGTGGGAGATCATCAGGCCGTTGGGGAGCTGGAAGCGGGCGAGCGAGCTTCCGGTGTGCGAGGAGCCGGACCCGTCCCCGGCCAGCGCCTCCTGCGGGTCCCGGCCGGCGCGCAGCGCGTCGACGGCGGTCGCGGTCCGCGCGAGGGTGGCCCACTCGTAGATCTGGCGCAGCGTCGGCTCTACGGAGAAGGCGCGGGTGATGCGCAGGATCAGCCGGGTGGCCAGCAGCGAGTTGCCGCCCAGCTCGAAGAAGGAGACGTCCCGCGGGAGCTGCTCCTCGGTCTTCAGCAGCCGGGCCCACAGGGCGTGCAGCTCCTGCTCGGTGGCGCTCGGCTCGCCCTCGGCGGCGGGCGCCGCGGCCGGGGCGGCGGCGCCGTCGGCCGTGAGGTTCTCGGCGGGGTGGACCGTCCAGTCCACGGCGCCGCCCGCCAGCCACACCCGGCCAAGCGCCTTGAGCGCGACGGCGGTGTCGGAGCGGCGCTCCAGCGGGTGGCGCATCGAGGCGACGACGGCGCCGTTGCCGACGCCGCGGACCTCGGTGGCGAGGCTGGCGAGGGTCTGGCCGGGGCCGGCCTCGACCAGGACGTGGTCCTCGCCGATGGCGCGCAGGCCGTCGGCGAAGCGGACCGGGCTGACGAGGTGGCGGGCCCAGTAGCCGGGGTCGGTGGCCTGCTCGTCGGTGATCAGCGCGCCGGTGACGTTCGAGACGTACGGGATGCTCGGCGCGTTCAGCGTCAGGGTCCGCGCGAGCGCGGTCAGCTCGCCCGCGATCGGCTCCATCATCGTGGAGTGGAAGGCGTGCGTGGTGGTGACCCGGCGGTTGATGACCTCGCGCGTGCGCAGGGAGGTCTCCAGCGCGGCGATGTCCTCCTCGGGTCCGGCGACCACGCAGAACGCGTCGCCGTTGACGGCGGACAGCGAGAGGTTCGGTCCGAGCAGGGCGCGTACGTCCTGCTCCGGCAGCATGACGGCGAGCATGGCGCCCTGCGGCAGCGCGTCGATGAGCGCGGCACGGCGGGCGACCAGGGTCAGCGCGTCCTTGAGGGAGAGCACCCCGGCCAGCGTCGCGGCGACGTACTCGCCCAGGCTGTAGCCGGTCAGGACGGCCGGGCGGGCGCCCCAGCTGCGCCAGAGTCCGGCGAGGGCGTACTCGATGACGAAGAGCGCGGGCTGGGCCAGCTTCGTGGCGTTCAGCCGGCGCTCCTCGGCGCTGACCGGTCCGCTGTCGCGGCCGAGCATGCGGCGCAGGTCCATGGCGGGCGCCTTCGCGCCGGCCGGCTCCGTGGCGGCCGGCTCGGCGGCGGCCGCGAAGATCACCTCGCGGAGGTCCAGACCGAGGTCGGGGGCGAGCAGTTCGGCGCAGCGGTCGACCTCGGCGCGGAAGACGGGGAAGTCCCGGTACAGGTCGCGGCCCATGCCGAGGTAGTGGTCGCCCAGGCCCGGGAAGAGGAAGGCCAGCGGCGCGGCGGTGGCGCCGGTCTCCTTGGCGCCCAGTTCGGCCGGGCCCTCGGGGCCGGTCAGGACGGCGCCGCGGTGCGTGCCGGAGCCGGCGCCGATGGTGCGCCGGGTGACCGGGGCGGCGGTGGCCGGGGCCGCGGCGCTCGCGCCCTTGAGGGTGGCGAGTCCCGCGTCGAGGGAGGCACCGTTGGTCCCGCTGACCAGGTCGAGGTGGAACGGGAGCGGACCGGTCGGCGCAACCGCCGCTCCGTGCCTCTCCTCGGCGGTGATCGTGTTGGGGGTCATACCTCTCCTTGGGTGTGTCGGAAAACCGGGTGAACGGCCGACGCGCGGCCGCTCAGGCCAAAGCAGCGGGTGCCGCAGGTGCACGCAAAGCAACCCCGGCCTGGGTGACCGGGGCTGCACATGTGTGAGGAGCGCCCCGCGTGCCGCCCTGGTATCTGTCCGAGGATTCCGTCGTGACCAGCCTGGTCAGGACTGCTTGAGCAGAGCCGGAGCAGCGGTGGACGCGGCCACCGGGAGCTATGCGGCGCGGGTCGGAACCTTGGACTCGGCGTAGGCCTTGGCGAGGTTGAGCGTCGCCGTGCTGTTGCGGCCGAGCGCCTCGCGGACGTAGCGGCGGCATTCTGCGACGCCGGCCTCGGGGCCGAGTACCCGGGTGATGTTCTCCTCGCGCAGCACGACGCTGTGCTGCGAGGTGACGGTCACGCCGGTCTCGTCCTCGACGAGCGACCACTCGCCGGTGTGGGCGGACATCAGCAGGGGCGTCGCCGTCTGCTTGTAGACGATGCGCCGGGCGTGCGGGAAGCAGACCCGGACCGACTCGGTGGTGTGGGAGTTGCCGTCGGCGGTCAGGGTGTCCATGGACATCACCTGCACGCCCGGCTCGGGCTCGGCCACGTCCAGGCGCGAGACGTGCGGGACCAGCGTGGGCCAGTCCTGGACGCGGTGCAGGAACTCGTAGACGAGCTCGGCCGGGCCGTCGACGCGTACGGAGTCCTCGAAGGACATCACCAGGTCGTCGAGGCGCTCCCAGCCCTCGGCGAGCTGCTTGATGTTGCCGAGCTCGGCGCGGCTGTTGGTGTCGGTGGCGCTCTCGACCCAGGCGACGGAGGCGGCGTCGTCACCGGCGACGGTGAAGTCGTGCAGCAGGACCAGCCGGCAGGTGGCCGCGCCGCGCGGTTCGACGATCCAGGTGCCGCCCATCGACTCCAGCGGGGAGGCGGGCACCTCCTGGCGGAACTCGATGCGGCGCTGCGCCACGTCCAGGGTGCGCCGCGAGGTCCAGGACTTGATCTCGCCGTTGGCGGTGGCCCACATGCGCAGGCGCTCGCGGGTGCCGTCGGACTCCAGCTGCTCGACGTGGGCGTTGGGCGGGAAGTACAGCGGCCACTTGGCCGCGTCGGCGATGAGGCCGTAGACCACTCCGGCGGGGGCGGCGACGGTCACCTCGTGCGTCGTGCGGTGCACACGCTCAGCGGACATCGTGGAGTTCCTGCTTTCCGGTTCAGAAGTTGCCGAGGCCGCCGCAGACGTTGAGCGCCTGCGAGGTGATGGACGAGGCCACGTCGGTGGTCAGGTAGCCGACGAGGCCGGCCACCTCCTCGGGGGTGGAGTACCGGCCGAGCGGGATCTTCGAGATGAACTTCTGCTTGATCTGGTCCTCGGAGGTGTCGTACGCGGCCGCGTAGCCGGTGCGCACGCGCTGGGCCATCGGGGTCTCGACGTATCCGGGGCAGACCGCGTTGACGGTGATGCCGGTGGGGGCGAGCTCGTTGCCGAGCGACTTGGTGAAGCCGACGACGCCGTGCTTGGAGGCGGAGTAGGGGGCGCCGAGCACCACGCCCTGCTTGCCCGCGGTGGAGGCGATGTTGATGATCCGGCCGTACGGGGCGCCCTCGAGGCCGCCGTTCTTGAGCACCTCGCGGGTCAGCAGGAAGACGCTGTTGAGGTTGGTCGCGATGACGTCGTACCAGAGCTCGTCGGTGAGGTCGGCGGTCGGGCCGCCGCCGCTGCGGCCGGCGTTGTTGACGAGGACGGAGATCGGTCCGAAGGCCTCGACGGCGGCGGCGACCAGGGCCTTGACGGACGCGGCGTCGCGGACGTCGGCGGCGGCGCCCTCGACCTCCAGGCCCTCGGCCCGCAGGTCCTCGACCGTCTGCTTGACCTTCTGCTCGGTACGGGCGCAGAGGAAGACGCGGTGTCCGCGGCGGGCGAGATCGCGGACCACGGCCAGTCCGATCCCGCTCGTACCCCCGGTGACCAGGGCTACGCGCTTCGTCTCGGTCGTCATCGGTGAACCTCCAGAACGGCGTTGATGCTCCGACCGTGTCCTGGCCCCCTTGACGCCCGCACGAACGCCGCTTGAGGACCGGTCGTGGACGGCGCGGTGCGGCGGTCGGTTCGAGGTGTCCTCGAATCCCGCTCGACCCTGAGCGGTGACGGTGGGGCCATCGACCAGATCGGAGTCCTCCATGACCGTCCAGGCCGGCATCGGACAGCAGGCCGCCGTGGCCTTCGGCGCCCTCTACGCCGAGGTCCAGCAGTTCTACGCCCACCAGATGCAGCTGCTGGACCTCGGTGAGTCGCAGCGCTGGGCCGAGACGTTCACCGAGGACGCCGTCTTCGACGTGCCGACGCTGCCGGAGCCGGTGCGCGGCCGGGCGGGCCTGGTCGCCGCCACCAGCCGCACCGCCGACCAGCTGGCCGAGGCCGGCCTGCGCCACCGTCACTTCATGGGCATGTTCGACGTCTCCGAGCGCCCGGACGGCGCCGTGGACGTCCGCTCGTACGCGATCGTCTACGCCTCCGCCATCGGCGGCGGCTCCCAGGTGCACCGGGTGTGCGTCTGCGAGGACGTCCTGGTGCGCGTCGAGGGCGCGCTGCAGGTCGCGACCCGCCGGGTGACCCGCGACGACCTGGCCTGACCTGACCGGACCTGGCCCGGTCCGCGAACACAAGCAGACCGGCGGGGCCGGAGCCGCGGTGTGCGGCTGCGGCCCCGCCGGTCTGTTCCCGTGGCGCGGGAAGATCAGGCGTGGCAGGCGGGCAGCCCGCCGTTGAACTCGGCCATCTCCCGGAAGAGGGCGCCCACGTCGAGCGGGGCCCCGGGGGCCGCCCCGGCCAGCTCGGCGTACGCCCGGTGCAGGTTCGGTACGAGGCGCTCCGCGTCGAGCAGGTCCGCGAACGGGCTTTCCCCCGCTTCGGCGGCCAGCTCGAGCGGGGTCAGCCCGGCCGCCGCGCCGCCCTCGGCGAGCTCGGCGATCCAGCGGAAGTAGGCCTCGTTGGCGTCGATCAGCTCGGGTCCGCCGACCGGGCCGTGGCCGGGGACCACGGTCTCTGCGCCCAGGGCGCGCAGCCGCTCCATCGCGGCGAGGGACCCCGAGACGGACCCCATCAGGCAGAAGGGGGCGGCATTCGACATCACCAGGTCGCCGGCGAACAGCACCCGCTGCTCCGGCAGCCACACGGCGGTGTCGTTGGTGGTGTGCGCGGCCGGTCCCAGGTGCAGCAGTTCGGCCCGTACGCCGCCGATGTGCAGGGTCAGCGCGTCGCGGTAGGTGACGTCCGGGAGCGCGAGCTCCAGGTCGCCCCAGCAGACGTCCGGCCACAGGCTGGTCAGGTGCAGTCCGGCCAGGTCCATCATGGTGCGGGTCTGCTCGTGGGCGATGACGACGGCCTCGGGGAAGAGGTGGTTCCCGAAGGTGTGGTCGCCGTGGAAGTGCGTGTTGACCAGGAGGCGCGGGGGCTCGGGGACCAGCCGCAGCACCTGGTCGCGCAGGTTCCGGGCGCGCCGCTCGGTGGCGGCGGTGTCGACGAGCAGGCTCTGCCCGTTCCCGCCGGTGACCAGGCCCGCGTTGTTCAGGCACCAGCCGCCGTCGCCCTGGACGTACGCGTACACGCCGTCCGCGATCTCCGCGGTGGCGGCGTCCGGCTCAGGCATGGGCGTCGTGCATGGTTACGCGGCCTCCGCCTGCTGCCGGGACGCGTCCGTGATGAACTCGTCGATGGCCGCGACCGAGCGGAATGCCTCCGGGTGCAGGTCGAACTCGTCGGTGTTGATGTGGTGGGCGTATTCCAGCCAGGCGATCACCTTGAGCAGGCCGAGGCTGTCGACGATGCCCGCCTCCAGGAAGTCGAGGTCCGCGTCCAGCTCACGGGCGGGGACGTCCGGCAGGAACTCGCGGACCATGAACTCCTTGATGGCCTGGATGCGTGGCATGTCAGTTCTCCTTGGTGAGGTGGGTACGGGGCGCGAGGGGGTGGCCCGGGGCCCGGCGGGTTCAGGCGCTGACGCGGGCGGAGAGCACCCGGTTGACGAGCTCGAGGTACTTGCGGGGGGTCTCGGCCTCGTCCATGGCCTCCTCGTCGAGCGTGATCCCGTACTTGCGCTCGATGAGCCCGGTGGTCTGCAGGAGGGCCAGCGAGTCGTAGCCGAGGTCGTAGAAGAGGGTGTCGAGGACGTCGGCGCCGTCCAGGTCCACGCCCTCCTCCGCACCGGCGCAGTCGTGCAGCAGGCGGGTCAGGTCGGTCAGCTCCAGGTGCCGCATGGGGATCTCCTCTTGGCGGTTCGGGGTTCGTGACGGGCGGGGCGGCACGCGGCGTGCGGTGTCAGGCGGCGCGGACCACGGCGGCGGCGTTGAAGCCGCCCCGGCCGCGGGCCAGTACCAGGGCGGTGCGCAGGGCGGTACCGGTCCGCGGGGCACCGGTGACCAGGTCGAGCGGGCAGTCGTCGGCGGGCCGCACGGTGCCGGTGGTCGGCGGGACCACCTGGTCGCGCAGGGTGAACAGGGCGGCCGCGAGGTCGAGGGAGGCCCCGCCGGAGAGCAGCCGTCCGGTCATCGACTTGGGGGCGGTGACCGGGACCCCGCGCGGGCCGAACAGGGCGGTGATCGCCTCGGCCTCGGCGCGGTCCGCCGCGCGCTCGCCCGCGGCGTCGGCGAAGACGACGTCGACGTCGGCGGCGTCCAGGCCGGCGTCGGCGAGCGCGAGGCGGGCCGCGTCGGCGAGCCGGGGCGTGTCCGGGCCGTCGAAGGTGGCCGCGTATCCGGCGAAGGAGCCGTACGTACGTGCGCCGCGGGCGCGGGCCGCCTCGGCGTCCTCCAGGACGAGCAGGGCGCCGCCCTCGCCGACGATGTGGCCCGAGGCCTCGGCGTCGAAGGGCAGATAGGCGCGGGCCGGGTCCGGGACCTGGCTCATCCGGCCCTCGGCCAGGTGCGCGGCCCAGCCCCACGGGCAGATCGTGGCCTCGACGGCGCCGGTCACCATCAGGGAGGCGCCCTTGCGGAGCTGGCGCCGGGCCTGGGCGACGGCGTCCAGGCCGCCCGCGCCCTCGGTGACGATGACGCTGCTGGGGCCGCGCAGCCCGTGGCGGATGGAGATCTGGCCGGAGTTGACGGCGTAGAACCAGGCGAAGGACTGGTACGCGCTGACGTACTGGCCGCCCTTGCTCCACAGGGCCTCCAGCTCGCGCTGGCCGAACTCGAAGCCGCCGGCGGCGGAGGCGGTGACCACGCCGGCGCCGTACGCGGGCAGCTGCTCGGGGTCGGCGCCCGCGTCGTCGAGGGCTTCCTTGGCGGCGGCGAGCGAGAGCCGGGTGACGCGGTCGGTCTGCGGCAGCAGCCGGCTGGGGACGTGGTCCGCGTCGACGAAGCCCGGGATCTCGCCGGCGAGGCGTACGGGGTAGCCGCTCGCGTCGAACCGGGTCACCGGCCGGATGCCGCTCTCGCCCCGCAGGACGGCGTCCCACCAGGCCTCGGCGCCCAGCCCGTTGGGGGCGGTGACGCCGATGCCGGTGAAGACGGCGGTGGCGGTCCGCGCCGGGGCACCGGACGGGTCGAGCGTGGGCGTGGTCATGCGGCTTCCTTCAGGCGCGGGCGGTTGAGGACCATGGCGCTCTGGAAGCCGCCGAAGCCGCTGCCGACGCTGACGACGGCGTCGGTGCGCTGCTCGCGGGCGGTGAGCGGGGTGTAGTCCAGGTCGCAGTCCGGGTCCGCCTCGTGCAGGTTGGCGGTGGGCGGCACGGTGTTGTGCACGATGGCCAGGGCGCTGGCGGCCACCTCCAGGGCGCCGATGGCGCCGAGCGAGTGCCCGATCATCGACTTGATGGAGCTGACGGGCACCTCGTAGGCCCGCTGTCCCAGGCTGCGCTTGAAGGCCGCGGTCTCGTGCTTGTCGTTCTGCTTGGTGCCCGAGCCGTGGGCGCTGACGTAGTCGATGGCGGAGGCGTCCAGCCGGGCCTCGGCGAGCGCGGCGGTGATGGCCTCGGCCATCTCCGTGCCGTCGGAGCGCAGTCCCGTCATGTGGTACGCGTTGCTGCGGCTGGCGAAACCGGAGATCTCGGCGTAGATCCGGGCACCGCGGCGGCGGGCCCGTTCCAGTTCCTCGATCACCAGCACGGCGGAGCCCTCGCCGAGGACGAAGCCGTTGCGGGTGCGGTCGAAGGGGCGCGAGGCGGTCGCCGGGTCGTCGTTGCGGGTCGAGGTGGCGCGGATCGCGTCGAAGCAGGCCACGGTGATCGGCGAGATGGGCGCCTCGGTGGCGCCGGTGACCATCACGTCGGCGGTGCCCTCGCGGATCAGCTCGACGGCGTGGCCGATGGAGTCGAGTCCGGAGGTGCAGCCGGTGGAGACGAGCGCGACGGGTCCCTGCGCGCCGCTGTCCCGGGCCACTTCGGCGGCCAGGGAGCTGGGGGTGAAGTAGTCGTACAGGTGGGAGACGGCCCGGGTGTGGTCCACGTTCCAGAGCCGGCCCAGTTCACTGACGGCCGCGTACTCGTTGTCGAGCCCGGTGGTGCAGCCGACGGCGCTGCCGAGGCTGACACCGGTGCGCAGCGGGTCCAGCCCGTCGGTGACGCCGCTGTCGGCGATCGCCTCGCGGGCGCTGGTGAGCGCGAACAGGGCGGCGCGGTCCAGGCGGGCGGCCTCCTGCGCGTCGAACCCGTGGGCGGCGGGGTGGAAGTCGGCCTCGGCCGCGATCCGGGACCGGAAGGAGGAGGCGTCGAAGAGGGTGATGGCACGGGTCGCCGTCCGGCCGGCCGTGAGCAGCTCCCAGAACTCCTTGGTGCCCACTCCGCCTGGGGAGACGACCCCGATTCCGGTGATGACTACCCGTCTCATCGACTGTCCTTCACTGTGTTTCCTCCAGGCCCCCGGCGCCGGGCGGGCTCGCACCGCGGAACGGCTTCCGTCCTGCGAGCCTCCCCGCTCGGTCTGGAGCACGGCTAGAAGATCCGTGCAAAGCGGCGATCAGCCACCCCAGCGCACCAGCGCGGTCCCCACGCTCATGCCGCCGCCGAATCCGGCGAGCAGCACGAGGTCCCCGTCGGCCGGTCCCCCGTCGCCGCGCACGGCGTGGTCCAGCGCCAGCGGGATGGAGGCGGCGCCGGTGTTGCCGTGGAACTCCACGGGCAGGTGGACGGTGGCCCGGGTCAGGCCGAGCGATCCCGCCAGGGAGCGGAGCATCTCGCCGTTGGCCTGGTGCGGGACGAAGTGGGCCACTTCCTCGGGCCCGAACCCGAAGGTGCGAAGGGTCTCCTCGACCGCACCGGGCAGTTCCCGTACGACGAAGTCCCGTACGTCGCGCCCCCGCATCGCGAAGTAGTGCTCGCCGCGGGCGACCGTCTTCAGGGCGGCCGGCTTGCGGCTGCCGCCGGCGCCGACCCCGATCAGCCCGTGCAGGCTGCCGTCGGTGCGCAGGCCGGTACCGAGCAGCCCGTACCCCTCGCGCACCGGGCCGAGGACGACGGCGCCCGCGCCGTCGCCGAACAGGGGGGCGGTCCTGCGGTCGGCGGGGTCGACGATGCGGGAGTAGACGTCGGTTCCGACGACCAGCACGGGGCGGCGCCGGCCGTCCGCCTCGGGGGCGGCGAGGAGCCGGGCGCCGGTGTGCAGGGCCACGGCGAAGCCGCTGCACACGGCGTTCACGTCGAAGGCGGCCGACCGGTGGGCGCCGAGGCGGTGCTGCACCAGCGCGGCCGTGGCCGGCTGGGTGTGGTCGGGCGTCGAGGTGGCGACCACGATCCAGGCGAGGTCCTCCGGGTCGGTGCCGGAGTCCTCCAGTGCCCGCAGGGCGGCCTCGACGGCCAGGTCGGAGGCGGCCTCGTGCGGGGCCGCGTACCGCCGTTCCCTGATCCCCGTCTTGCGCTCGATCCACGCCGGGGTCACGCCGACGCGGGCGGCGATCGTCTCGTTGGGCACGATCCGCTCGGGCAGGTACGAGCCGGTGCCGAGGATGCCGACGGATCCCAGGACGGGCGAGTGGACGCTCACGCGGCCACCGCCGAGGGCCGCGCCAGCGCGTCGGTGACGGCGGCCGCCACCTCCTCGAGGCGGTCGCTCAGGAAGAAGTGGCCGCCCGGCAGCACCCACAGCTCGAACCCGGCGTCGGTGTGGGTGCGCCACGCGTCCACCGCGCCGACCTGGGCCATGTGGTCGTCGTCGCCGGTGAGGGCGGTGATCGAGGTGCGCAGCGGCGGCCCGGGCCGGAAGCGGTACTCGCGCACCGCCCGGTAGTCGGTGCGCAGGGGCGGCAGCAGCATCCGCCTCACCTCCGGGTCGTCGAGCAGTCCGTCGTCCGTCGCGTTCAGGGCACGCAGTTCCTCGACGACCTCCTCGTCGGTGCGGGGGAACCATGCCTCGTAGCTGTCCTGGCAGGGGGCCGGGCGGCCGGAGACGAACAGGTGGGCCGGGCCCTGCCCGGCCGCCTCCGTCCTGCGGGCCACCTCGAAGGCCAGCATCGCCCCCATGCTGTGCCCGAACAGCGCGTACGGGCGGCCGTCGTCGAGCCGCAGCAGCTCGGCGGTGACCCGGTCGGCGAGCCGCTCCAGGGAGGTCTCGCCCGGTTCGGAGCGGCGGTCCTGGCGGCCCGGGTACTGGACGCCGTGCACGTCCACGGCGGGCGAGAGCACGGTGGCCATGGGGTGGAAGTAGCTTGCGGATCCGCCCGCGTGCGGCAGGGCGAACAGCCGGACGGGCGCCTGCGGGGCGGGCCGGTAGTTCCTGAACCAGGGACTTCCGTCGGTCGTTCGCGTCATCGGATCTCCTCATTCCCGGACAGAGCTCGATACCCAGCCTGCGGGTGCGGCGGCCGGGTCCGGATCCCCTGGGACCCCCCTGGCCCCGGCGCCGTCCGGGCCTAGGGGAACGTCTGGGGTGCCGGGGCCCGGAGCCCGTTCCTACGTTTGGCTGAGGCGCTCCTCGACTTCAAGGGACATCACGTGGACGAGATCATCAGTGCTCTGCTCTCCGAGGAAGCGGCCCCGGGTGACTTCCGGAACCTCCGGCTGCCGGAGAGCTACCGCGGCAATGTGGTCCGCAAGGAAGACACCGGCATGTTCGAAGGCATGGCGACGGCGGACAAGGACCCCCGCAAGTCCCTGCACCTCCAGGACGTGCCGACCCCCGAACCGGGGCCGGGCGAGGCGCTGGTCGCGGTCATGGCGAGTGCCGTCAACTACAACACCGTGTGGTCGTCGATCTTCGAGCCGCTGCCGACCTTCGGGTTCCTGGAGCGCTACGGCCGGCTCAGCGAACTGACCAGGCGTCACGACCTCCCGTACCACGTGCTGGGCTCCGACCTCTGCGGCGTGGTGCTGCGCACCGGCCCCGGCGTGAACCGCTGGCAGCCCGGCGACCGGGTGGTGGCCCACTGCCTGTCCGTGGAGCTGGAGTCCGCCGAGGGCCACAACGACACGATGCTCGACCCCGAGCAGCGCATCTGGGGCTTCGAGACCAACTTCGGCGGCCTGGCGGAGCTCGCGCTGGTGAAGTCGAACCAGCTGATGCCCAAGCCCGAGCACCTGACGTGGGAGGAGGCCGCCTCCCCCGGTCTGGTCAACTCCACGGCTTACCGCCAGCTGGTCTCCCGCAACGGCGCCGGCATGAAGCAGGGCGACAACGTCCTGATCTGGGGCGCCAGCGGCGGACTCGGCTCCTACGCCACCCAGCTGGCCCTGGCGGGCGGCGCCAACCCCGTGTGCGTGGTGTCCAGTCCGCAGAAGGCCGAGATCTGCCGGAGGATGGGCGCGACCGCGATCATCGACCGCAGCGCCGAGGGCTACAGGTTCTGGAAGGACGAGGACACCCAGGACCCGCGGGAGTGGAAGCGCTTCGGCAAGCGCATCCGCGAGCTGACCGGCGGCGAGGACGTGGACATCGTCTTCGAGCACCCGGGCCGTGAGACCTTCGGCGCCTCCGTCTACGTGGCCCGCAAGGGCGGCACGATCGTCACCTGCGCCTCGACCTCCGGGTACCGGCACGAGTTCGACAACCGCTACCTGTGGATGTCCCTGAAGAAGATCGTCGGCTCGCACTTCGCGAACTACCGCGAGGCGTGGGAGGCCAACCGCCTGGTCGCCAAGGGCAAGATCCACCCGACCCTCTCGAAGGTCCACTCCCTGGAGGAGACCGGCCAGGCCGCGTACGAGGTCCACCAGAACCTCCACCACGGCAAGGTCGGCGTCCTCGCGCTGGCCCCGGGGGAAGGCCTGGGCGTACGGAACCACGAACTGCGCGCCACGCACCTCGACGCCATCAACCGGTTCCGTACCGACACCGAGGAGGCCGGCCAGTGACCACGGAGCGCAAGCCGGTCACCGGGATCGTCGGACTGGGCACGGTCGGCGAGGCGTTGCTGCGCCTGGCCCACGAGGCCGGGCACGAGGTCATCGCGGTCGACACGACCCTGGACGCGCTGGACCGCACCGCCCGGCGGCTCAAGGCCGCCGACGCCGCGCGGACGGACGAGACCGACGGGCCCGCCCGGCCCGCCGTCACCCTGACCACCGACCCGGCCGCCCTCTCCCGGGCGGAGCTGGTGATCGAGGCCGTATCCGAGGACGAGGCCGTCAAGAAGGCCGTGCTGTGCGACATCGTCGCCCGGTGCGCGCCCGGCGTGCCCGTACTGACCACCACCACGACGCTGTCCGTGCCCCGGCTGGCCATCGCCTCGGGCAGCCCGGGATCGGTCGCGGGCCTGCGGTTCTTCACTCCGCCCGCCTCCGGTGGGCCCGTCCGCCCCGTCCACTCCCCGCTGGCCTCGGCCGCCACCGCGGCGGCGCTCGACGCCCTCGTGGCGGAGCTCGGCCTGCGGCCCGTCCCCGTCACCGTCCCGTCGGCGGCGGACGCCGACGACCTGGTGCTGGCCTACCTCAACCGCGCCGCGATCCTGTGCGACGAGGGCTACGCGAGCGCCCGGGACATCGACACCGCGATGCGGCTGGGCTGCGGTCTTCCGCTGGGCCCGCTGGAGACGCTCGACCTCATGGGCGTCGACTCGGTCCACGCGGCGCTCCTCTCCCGCTGGCGGCGCACCGGGGACTGCGCGTTCGAACCGTCGCCGCTGCTCAGCCGGATGGTCACGGCCGGCCGCCTGGGCCGCAAGAGCGGCGAGGGCTTCGCCGCGTACGACGAACTGGGCGCCGTGGTGACGCCGCCGGCAGGCGGCGCGAGCGCGGGCACGGCCCGGCCGGTCACCCGCGTCGGCGTGGTCGGCTCGGGCGCCATGGCCCGCGGCATCGCCGAGGTCATGGCGGTCGGCGGCCGGCACACGGTGCTCGTGGCGCGCGGCGCGGAACAGGCCGCGCGGGCCCTGGAAGCGGTCGGCGATTCGCTGACCCGCCGGGTGCGCAGGGGCCGGATCACTCCCGCGGAGCGGGAGGCGGCGCTCGGTCGGCTGGAGACGTCCCACGACCTGGCGGCGCTCGGCGACCGCGACCTGGTCGTGGAGGCCATCGTCGAGGAGCTCGACGCGAAGCAGGCGCTGTTCGGGCGCCTCGGTGAGGTCTGCGCACCGGGCACGGTCCTGGCCACCACCACCTCGAGCCTGTCCGTCACCGCCTGCGCCGAGGCGTCGGGCCGCCCGGCCGACGTAATCGGCCTGCACTTCTTCAACCCGGCCCCGGTGATGCGGCTGGTGGAGCTGGCGCACACGCCGGACGCGCATGCGGACGCGCTGGCGACCGCCCGGGCGCTCTGCCGTGACCTGGGCAAGACGGCCGTGGAGTGCCCGGACCGGACCGGGTTCATCGTCAACCGGCTGCTGTTCCCGTACCTCGGTGACGCGCTGGACCTGCTGGAGCGTGCCGACACGGACATCGCCGCGACGGACGCGGCCGTCGAGGAGGGGTACGGCTACCCGATGGGGCCGTTCGCCCTGCTGGACACGATCGGGCTGGACGTCTCGCTCGCCATCCAGGAACGGCTCTTCGAGAGCTTCGAGATGCCGGAGCTGGCGCCCTCGCCGGCCCTGGCCGAGCTGGTCGCGGCGGGAGCGCTGGGCCGCAAGAACCGGCGGGGCTTCCGTACCGGGGAGCGCCGCGGCTGAGGGACCGGCACGACACCCCCTACGACGGCACTCCCTGGGCCGGGCGGCCCGGGCCGACCAGCTCGGCGAGGTCGGTCCGCGAGCGCACGCGCAGCTTGCGGTAGACCTTCGTCAGATGCTGCTCGACCGTGCTCGCGGTCACGAACAGCCGGGCGGCGATGACCTGGTTGGTGCAGCCCTGGGCGGCCAGTACCGCCACCCGCCGCTCCGCCCGGCTCAGCCGTGCGACGGGGTCCTGGTGCCGGGCCGCCGGTGTGCTCCAGTCGAGGGCCTCGCAGGGTTCGATGCCCCAGCGGGCCATCAGGTCCCGGCAGGCGTGCAGATCGCCGAGGGCGGCCACCGGCTGCTCCGCGGCGAGCCGGAACCGGCCGCGGGCGAGCAGGTAGTGGGGAGCGGCGCGGGTGCGGAACATCGCCTCCGGAACGGGGATGCGCAGCAGCCGGGCCGCCTCCTCGTGGTCGCCGAGCCCGGTCGCGGCCAGCACGGCCGCGGCCAGCGGCATCCCGACGGCGATCCCCCAGGCCTCCGGCGCCAGCAGGCCCAGTGCCCGCTCCGCCTCGCCGGCCGCCTCCGCGTGCCGGCCCAGCCGGCCGTGCACCAGGGCGGCGGCCGCCGCGGTCACCGCCCGGCGGGCCGGGGTGTCCAGGGCTCCCGGCGTGGTCCGCGTCTCGCGCAGCAGGGCGTGCCAGTGCTCGGCCCGGTCGCTCTCGCCCACGTACAGCAGGGCGCACAGGGCCGCCGTCACACCGGGAGCCGGGTGCTGGCGCGATACGAGGGCCTCGGCGGCCCGTTCCACGGCGGCCGTGCGGTCGGCTTCGGCGGCCGGCCCGTCCGCCGGGCCCAGTTCCGGGTAGACGTACGCCGCCCCGGCCCTCAGCCCGCGTGCCCGCTCGCCCGCGCCGACGGCGTCGAGGGTGTCGAGCGCGCGGGCCGCGGCGTCCGGGCGGCCGTGCCACAGCAGCAGCCCGAGCGGGCCCGCGGCCCGGTCCGCTTCGAACCTCCCCGCGTCCAGGGCCTGTTCGAGGGCCGGGAGGTGGCGGGTCACGGCGGCGGGGTCGCTCTCCCATTCGGCGCCGGCCAGTGCGTCGAGCAGGGCTGCCCGGCGGACCGGGTCGGGGCAGCGGCGGTGCGCGGCGTCGAGGAATCCCGCGGCCGCCTTGGGCCGGACGGCCCGCAGGGCCTGCTCGGCCGCCTCGGCCAGTACGTCGACGGCCCACGGCTGCGCGGACGCGGGACCCGGCCCGTCGGCGGCGACCAGGTGCCGGGCGACGGTCTCGGCTCCGGCTCCGTCGGCGCGCAGCAGCTCGACGGCCTCGGTGTGCAGCCGGGCGCTTTCGCGGGGCGGGAGTTCCTCCAGTACGGCGGCCCGCGCCGCCTCGTGGCGGAACCGTCCCGACTCCAGCAGCCCGGTGTCGGTGAGGACGTCCATCAGCGGCCCCACGGCCCGTTCGTGGACACCGAGCAGCCGGGCGAGCGTGGTGAGGGTGGCGGAGCGGCCGAGTACGGCGAGCGCCCGGGCCGCGTCCCGGGTTCCGCCGGGGCGCAGGCAGCCGGTGACGGCCCGTTTGAAGGCGGCGGAGGCCACCGGGCGGGCGGAGCGCAGCGGTCCGCACTGGGACCGGTCCTCGGCGAGGGCGTGCAGCAGCCGGGGGTTCCCGCCGGTGGCCCGGTGCCAGGCGGGGGCGAGCAGCCGGGCCTCGGCCGGGTCCACGGCCCCGCCGTACGGGGTGCGCAGGAACCCGGCGACGCCGTCCTCGTCGAGGGTGGTGAGGGCGATGGCCAGGCACCGGGGGTGGCGGGCGAGTTCGGCGACCGGCAGGGCGGCGGCCGGCGGGTGGGGCGGCTGGTACGTGGAGCCCGCGCCGAGCAGCATGATGCGCGCGGCTCCGATCCGGCCGCACAGGTGGAGCAGGCAGCGTGCGGAGAGTTCGTCGGTGTACTCGATGTCGTCGACGGCGATGACGACGGCCGGGGCGGTGGCGGCCAGCTCCACCAGGACGTCCCGTACCACCGGCAGGGCGGCGTCGGGATCGGGATCGGGCCCGGTGAATCCGGGTACGGCGCTGAGCAGCTGCCCGGCGACGCCGAGCGGGATGCCCTGTTCCGCCGGGGAGGCGGAAGCGTGCAGCACGAAGGCTCCGGCGGCCGCCGCCTCGGCGGTGAACGCCCGGACCAGCGCGGTCTTGCCGGTGCCGGGGCTGCCGGTGACCAGGGCGGCCCGGCCCTCGCCGCGCCGGGTCACCGCGAGCAGCTCCCGAAGCCTGCCGAGCTCCCGGTCCCGCCGCACAAGTTCCTGCGGCCTCGGTGTCATCGGCTCTCCCCCCGTGCGGTGCCGCTCCCGGCAGTGTGCCGGGGTCCGGGGAAGAGCCGCTGGTGGGCGGCCTGAGGGACGCTCGAGCCCCGGCCGTGGAACCGTGAACCGGGACCGGGTCAGCGGTGGGGGCGCTTCTTCAGGGCGCGGGCCCGGGTGCGGATGCGCTGCTTGTCCTCGGAACGGGCGCGGGCGTCCTGGCGCAGTTCCAGCATGCGCTGTTCGCGGCGCAGCTTCTCCCAGTTGCCGAGCCGGTCCGCGTCCAGGGAGCCGGTGACGACCGCGCCCCGGACCGCGCAGCCCGGCTCGTCCTGGTGGCCGCAGTCGCGGAACTGGCAGTCGCCGGTGAGGGATTCGACGTCCGCGAAGGCCTTGTCGATGCCCTCCTCGGCGTCCCACACGGCCAGCGCCCGCATGCCGGGGGTGTCGATGAGCAGGCCGCCGCCGGGCAGCGGGACCAGCTCGCGGTGCGTGGTGGTGTGCCGGCCCTTGAAGTCCGATCGGACCTCCTGGGTGGACAGCACCTCCTCGCCGCGCAGCCGGTTGGTCAGCGTGGACTTGCCCACGCCGGACAGGCCCACGAGGGCGACGGTGCGGCCCGGCTCGACGTACCGGTCCAGGGCGTCGAGGCCCTCGCCGGTGCGGGAGGAGACGGTGTGGACGGGGGAGCCGAGCGCGATGCGCTCCACCTCCTCGGCCGCCGCGGCCGGATCGGGGTGCAGATCGGCCTTGCTCAGCACCACGACGGGCTGGGCGCCGCTCTGCCAGGCGACGGCCAGGTAGCGCTCGATGCGGCGCAGCCGCTGCTCGCCGGTGAGGGCGGCGACCACGAAGACGGTGTCGACGTTGGTGGCGACGATCTGGGACTCGGTCCTGCGGTTCGCGGTGCCGCGGACGAAGGCCGAGCGGCGCGGCAGGACGTCGAGGATCAGGTACGGGGCGGGTCCGCCCACCACGACCCAGTCGCCGGTGGCCAGCTGGGCCCCGCCCAGCGGGGGTTCGCCGTCCCGGAACAGCCGGGGGCCGAGCTGGGCGCGCAGCTCGCCGTCGGGGGTCAGCACGGTGGCGGCGCCGCGGTCGACCTGGCCGACGCGGCCGGCGAAGCGGGTCTGGCCGGGTGCGGCCCGGTCGAGTGCGGCCAGCCGATCGGGCCAGGCCTCGGCGAGGTCGCCGCGCCAGCCGAGCGGGGCGAGTGCGGCGAAGTCGGGTTCCGGCGTCATCGGCTGTCCTGCGTGGGCTTGGACTGGGCGGTCGGGGAGGGCTTGCCCTCGCAGCCGCAGCCGCCGCGCTGGACGGTGAAGCGGCGGCGCGGCGCCGGGGCGGCGGCCGGGGCGGCCGGGGCGGCGGTCTCGTCGGGGGTGGCGGCGCCGTCGTTGGGGGTGGTCTGCTCGGTCATGCGTCCTGCTTTCCGGTGGGTGCGGCGCCGCCGATGCGGCTCCGCACGAAGGCGATCTGTGCTGACATGGCGTCCGCGCCGACCTCGGCGCGGGCACTGGCATGGCCGGTGGAGCGCAGCCGGAGGTCGACGTCCGCGCCGCGCGCGGCCAGCGCCCGTACGTACGACTCGATCTGGCCGACCGGGCAGCGCGCGTCGTGGTCGCCGGCCAGCACCAGCAGGGGTGCGCGGACCGCGTCGGCGTACGTGTGCGGGGAGGCGGCGGCATAGCGCTCGGGCACCTCGTCGGGGGTGCCGCCGAACATGGCCCGGTCCACCCAGCGCAGGCTGTGCAACTGCTCGCGGTAGGCGGCCGGGTAGTCGCCGACGGCGCCCTCGGCGAGCCCGCAGGCCCACAGCCCGGGCTGGGTGCCGAGGCCGAGCAGGGTCAGGTAGCCGCCCCAGGAACTGCCGGCGAGTACGCAGCGGTCCGGGTCGGCCACGCCGGCCTCGACCAGGTGGGCGCGGACGGCGGCGACGTCGGAGAGTTCGGTGTGCCCGACGGCCTCGCGGTGGCCGAACTGCCAGGCGGTGCCGTTCTCGGCGGAGCCCCGGTAGTTGACGCGGGCCACCGCGTAGCCGGCGTCGTTCCAGGCGGCGGCGGGGCCGTTGTACTCGTCCCCGTCGGCGATGTGCGGGCCGCCGTGCAGCAGGAAGACCGTCGGGTACGGGGCTTCGCCGGCGGCCGGCACGCTGAGGAAGACCGGGACCGTCAGCTCCCCGTGCGGCACGGGGACTTCGGTGACCGGGGCGGCCGGGACGACCGGGCCGGGAACGGACAGCAGCTCCTTGCCGGCGAGGTCGCGCAGGACGGGCGGGGTGGAGGCCGAGGAGAAGGTGTACCAGCAGTCGCCGTCGGGCCGGGCCACGGCGGCGTGCACGGTGCCGGGCGCCACGGGCAGTTGCTCCAGGTGCCCGTCGGCGAGCCGGTAGCGGTAGAGCTCGCTGCGCCCGTGCGTGCGGTGGTGGAGCAGCAGCGCGGTGCCGTCGGGCACGAACCGGGCGCGTACGTCGCCGGGCAGGCCGGTGGCGATCTCCCGCACCTCACCGGTGACCGGGTCCCACAGCAGGGGGGCGGGGCGCCCGCCCCGGGTGTGCGTGGCCAGCACGAGCCGGCCGCCGGGCAGGAAGGGGGAACCGTAGGGCACGACGTGCAGCCCGCTGTGCGGCCAGTCGCGGAGCTCCCCCACCAGCGCGCCGCCCTGGTCCAGTACGCGCAGCGAGGGCCGCTGCGGATCGCCGTACTCGGCGTGCAGCACCAGCACGTACGCCTCGTCGTCGCTGAGGCCGCCGAGGTAGAGCGGGGTGTCCGCGCCGTACAGCACCTCGGCCCGGTCCGCGCCGGCCCGCAGCAGGTGGATGTCCGTACGGCCGTCCGCGGCGGTGACCCCGGCGACGGCCAGGCCCGAGGCGCCGACGGCCAGGCCCTCGGGGGTGCCGGGCGGGACGCCGGGCAGGGCGGGGACGGCGGGACCGCCGCGCAGCGGGGCCCGCATCCAGGTGCCGTGCTCGGTGCCGTCCTCGTCGTGGTACCACCACAGCCAGCGTCCGGCCGGGTCGAGCAGGCCGAGTTCGACACCGTGCGGGGCGTCGGTGAGCTGGCGGATCCCTCCGCCGGCCCGGTCCCAGAGGTAGAACTGCGCGGTGCCGGTGGCGTTGCCCCGCAGCGCGCAGACCTCGGGCCGCAGCCGGCCCCAGAAGGGGAGCTCGACGGCGGGTGCGGTGCACCGGTCCACCGGTCTCGACTCCGACTCGAGCGCCGCAGTATAGAAAGTCACCAGGCCATTATGCAGATGACCTACAGGCCTAGGAAGAGCGAATATCCAATTCGAGCCACAGGGCAGCGGGCGAAATTCCCACGACGCCGTCCCTGCGTTTTGTGCATTCCTTTTCCATTTCTTCGGGCAGGACCGAGAGCGAGCGAAGGGAGCCAGTCGATGCAGCTCACCGGCCTACAGCGGCTACGGCAACACGCTCGACTCGCACCCACCGAAGATACAGAACACGACTCTCGGCGGCGAGCCGGAATCCATCGGGAAACCGGCCGACGGGCGACTCAGGGTCGACTTCCCATGCCGTCCGGCCGAATTTCTCCGTATTCGACGAGGCTGACGCAAGGAGACCTCACATGCCCTCCGCAGTTCTTCCCGGCCCGCTGACCCGCACGGACATCGGGGAGGGGATCCGCAAGCACGGCTGGGTGTTCGCCCCGGGGACCGCTGTCGACACCGGCTCCGGGGCTCAGGCGTTCCGGCAGCTGAGCCAGGCCTACGAGAACCTCGAGCCGGACGGATACCTGGCCGACGGCGGGGCGTACCGCTTCCGCCGCCATGTCCGCTACTCCCACCGGGCCGCCTCGGCGGGGGTGCTGCGCGCGCATCCGCCGGGCCCCTACCACCAGAGCGCCGAGGTGAACCCGTTCGCGGGCGGCTCGCCGCGCTGGTTCGCACCCGTCACCGGGGCGGTACGGGTCAACCCGTTCCTGCAGCGGCTGCTGCTGCACGGCGTCGGCGTGTTCTCCGAGCTGGCCGGCGCGGAGGCCGGGCGGACCCTGGACTGGGAACTGGACGTGCATCTGGTGCGCATCCGGGCCAGCGCCCAGGAGGAGGGGCTGCCCTCCCCCGAGGGCGTGCACCGGGACGGCTTCGACTACATCTCGCTGCACCTGATCGGCCGGTCCGGGGTGACCGGCGGGCGCAGCATCATCTGCGATCCGGCCGAGCGCCCGCTGGCCCGGCCGCTGCTGGCCGCGCCGCTGGACTCGCTGTACGCGGACGACCGCCGCATCCTGCACGGCACCGAACCGGTGCGCCTGGACCCGGCGGCCGGCCGCGCGTACGGCTACCGCGACATGCTGCTGACCAGCTACCGCCGCACCGGCTGACCCGGGGCGCGCCACACGGCCGAGTCCGGGGTTCAGGGCCGGGGAGCGCCCCAGGAGAATCCCGCGAACGCCGGGCCGCCGGTGGGGCTCTGCGGCGCTGGGGCCGGGGGTACGAGCGAGTAGACCCGGGCCTGCGGACCGGCCGTTGTGAGCCGGCGCGCGGCATCGGCGGCCTTCTCGGCCAGGTCCCGGGCCGTGCCCGGTTCGTAGAGTGCGCGGTCGTACTGGAGAAGCAGGCTCAGGCCGCGCGGGGAACGCGCGAACTGGAACGAGAGGTCGAAAAGTCCCTCGTCCAGCGGGATCGGACCGCCCGTCAGCCGCAGCTCCCCCGGCCCGGTGTCGATCTCGTCCCAGAGGGTCACCCACACGTCGAAGAGCGGGTTGCGCCCCGGGCGGCGCGGCGGGTCCAGGGCGCCGACCAGCTCGCTGAAGGGCAGCCCGCCGTGGTCCAGCGCGCCGACCGTCTTGTCGGCGAGGTCCGCGATCAGCTCCGCGCAGGGCAGCTCCCCGTGGACTGCGGTCCGCAGGACCACGGTGTTGACCAGGCAGCCCACCGCGTCGGCCCGGCCGAGGGCGGGGCGGCGGCTGACGGCGGTGCCGAGGCTGATGTCGGCGGCGCCGGTCGCCTCGTGCAGGGTGGCGGCCACGGCGGCGGCCAGTACGCCGAACAGGCCGGTGCGGTGGCCGCGCGCGAGCTCCTCCAGCGCACCGAGCTCCTCAGGGCCGAGACGGACGGAGGTGACGGCGGTGCCGCGCCCGGCCGGGCCGGTGCGCGGATGGTCCACGGGCAGCGGGAGCGGATCGGATGCCGGGGTCAACTGCCGTTTCCAGTAGTCCAGTTGCATGTCGTACGACTGCTCGTGCGGCCCGGGGACGGGCAGCTCGGGGGCGGCTTCTGCCGCGTGCCCCCCGGCCCCGGCCAGGGCGCGGGCGACGACCTCGAGCGAGGTCTGGTCGGCGACGATGTGGTGCAGGACGACGAGCAGCCGGTCGCGGCCGCCCGGGCGGCGCAGCAGGGCCGCGCGCACCAGCGGCCCGGCCGCCAGGTCGAAGGGCCGGTGGGACCACTCCCGTACGACGGCCTCGCGGGCGGGCTCGTCGGGCAGGTCGAGGACCTCCAGGCGGGCCGGCTCGGGCGCGGGGCCGGGTACCGGCTCCCCCCGCTCCTCGCGGAACACGGTGCGCAGCTGCGGCTGGAGTTCCTGGAGCCGGGCGAAGGCGGCGCGCAGGGCCGCGGGATCGGCGGCGCCGTGGCAGTCCAGCAGCATCGGCACGTGGTAGGCGGCGGTGCCCGCCGTCCCCGCGCCCCGGCTGCGGTCCTCCAGCCAGAGCCAGCGCTGGACCGCGGAGGCGCGCTGCGGAGCCCCGGCGGTCCCGGCCGGCAAGTCGGAGCCGGAGCCGGAGTCGGTGCCGACGCGGGGCGCGAGCCTCGCCGCGAGGGCGGCGACGCTAGGGCAGTCGAACACGTCGCGGATCCGCACCGGCGCGGACAGCCGCCGTGCGGCCGCCGCGGCCAGGGAGGCGGCCTTGAGGCTGGTGCCGCCGAGGAGGAAGAAGTCGCCGTCGTCCGCGACGGGCCGGCCGAGCGCCTCGGTGAACAGGGCGCGCAGCACGGTCCGTACCTCGTCGGCCTCTTCGCCGCTCTCGCCCCCGGCGTCACCGGACGGCTGCCCGGCGGGGGTGTCCGACAGCGGCCGGGCGGCCAGTTCGCGGCGGTCGATCTTCCCGTTGGGGGTGCTGGGCATCCGCTCCACGGGGATCACGGCCGCCGGCACCATGTAGTAGGGCAGCCGCTGCGCCAGCCGGGCCCGCCAGTCGGCGGGCAGCGGGCCGTCGGTGACGACGTATCCGGCGAGCAGCGGCTGCGCCGTCCCCTCGGGTACGACGACGGCGGCGGCCGCGATGCCCGGCAGTGCGGCGAGCGCCGTCTCCACCTCGCCGGGCTCGATGCGGAAGCCGCGGATCTTCACCTGCCGGTCGGCGCGCCCGCGGAAGTCGAGGGTGCCGTCCGGGCGGTGGCGGGCAAGGTCTCCGGTCCGGTAGAGCCGGGCCCCGGGGCGGGGGTCGCCGGGGTCGGGCACGAAGCGTGCCGCGCCCGCGTCGGGGCGGCCCAGGTAGCCGCGGCCCACGCCGATGCCGCCGATCCACAGCTCGCCCTCGACGCCGGGGCCGACCTGCGCGCCCGAGGCGTCGCGCACGAAGTAGCGCAGGTTCGCCATGGGACGGCCGATGGTGGGCGGCTCCCCAGGGACTCCGGGCGGGCAGCGGTGCCAGGACTGGAACACCGTCGCCTCGGTGGGCCCGTAGACGTAGATCAGGACGCGGCCCGGGGCCCAGCGGTCCACCAGCGCCCGGCTGAAGGACTCGCCGCCGGTCACGACCGTCCGTACGTCCGGGAAGGCGGCCGGGTCGAGCTGGGCCAGCAGTGCGGCGAGCAGGAAGACGGTGTCGGCGCGGCGTTCGCGGACGAGCGCGGCCAGG
This sequence comes from Streptomyces sp. NBC_01546, assembly GCF_045208355.1. Taxonomy (NCBI): domain Bacteria; kingdom Bacillati; phylum Actinomycetota; class Actinomycetes; order Kitasatosporales; family Streptomycetaceae; genus Streptomyces; species Streptomyces sp. NBC_01546. Next base: position 123,304 of record NZ_CP109380.1, on the reverse strand, counting down.
GCCTCGGCGGAGGCGACGGGCTCGTCGAAGACGACGACGGCCGCGCCGGCCCACAGCGGCGCGAGGATCTCCCACACCGAGACGTCGAAGGCGGGGCTCGCGAACTGCAGCACGCGCCGGTCCGGGCCGAGCCCGAAGGGAACGGCGGTGGCCTCCAGCAGGTTGGCCAGGGAGCGCTGTTCGATGGCCACGCCCTTGGGGCGGCCGGTGGAGCCCGAGGTGTGGATGACGTAGGCGAGATCGGCCGGGCCCGGCGCCGGGCCGGACGGCGGCGGTACGGACCGGGCGGGGGTCACGAGCGGCGACAGTGCGTCGAGCTCGTCGAGGTCCACCGTCATCAGGCCCTGGGGCGGCAGGAGGTGGGCGAGCCGGGCCGTGGTCAGGGTGATCGGCGCGGGGGCGCCGTCGACGAGCTGGGCGAGCCGCTCGGCCGGATGGTCCGGGTCCAGCGGTACGTACGCGGCTCCCGCGCGCAGCACCGCGAGGACGGCGACGACCAGTTCGGCGGAGCGCGGCAGGCAGACCCGCACCAGGACCCCCGGCCCCGCGCCGTGCTCGCGCAGCCGCACGGCGAGCGCCTCGGCGAGGCCGTGCAGCTCCCCGTGGGTGAGCGTCCGGTCGCGGGCCAGTACGGCGGGCCGGTCCGCGACCGGGCGGGCCCGGGCGGCGAGCAGCTCGGCCACCGGGCCGTCCGGGACGGGCGCGGCCGTGTCGTTGAGCGTCTCCAGGGTCTGCCGCCAGGTGGTCACCGCTGCTCCTGCCAGGGCTCGTCGGGATGGGCGATCAGGGCCTCGAGGGCCTGCCGGGTGCGGTCCACGAGCCCCTGCGCGGTCGCGTCGTCGAAGAGCTCCCCCTTGTAGGTGAGGACGCCGTCCGCGTCGTCCTCACCGGTGCGCAGCGACCAGACGAGGTCGAAGGCGGTGGCGGTGGGGCGGGTGGCGGCGATCGAACCGTCCGGGGTGAACAGGGCGCCGGCGGCCGGGGCCGCGTCCTCCTGGGCGACCACGAGGATCTGGCTGAGCCGGGCCCGGTCCACGCCGAACTCGCCCTCGGCGAGGCCGGCCACGGCGCCCAGGGCCGCGGCGGGGTCGTCGTGGGCGGCGAGCAGGGCGTGCCCGACGGCGCGGGCCAGCTCGCGGTGGGTACGGGCGCCCGCGATCGGCACGCGCAGCAGGGCGGTGCCGGTGAGCGGACCGACGACGTCCGCGAGGCCGGGCCGGGACCGGGTGCTCAGGACGGTGGCGAGCCACACCTCGTCCGGGGTCCCGCCCGTGTCCCCGCCGCCCCGGGCCAGGGCCGCGACCAGCGCGGTGAGGCCGAGGGTGAACGGGCTCAGGCCGTCGGCGCGGCCGAAGGACCCGGCACCGGGGGCCGGGAACGCGAAGGGCAGTTCCGTCGGCATCAGCGCGCCGCGTACCAGGCGGGGCCGGTCGTACGGCAGCGGGAGCTGCGGCGGCGGGCCGGCGGCCAGCGCACGGCGCCAGTCGCCGTCCGCGCCGGCCGCGGTGCGCTCCTGCTGCCAGCGGGCCACGTCGGCCAGCCGCAGCGGGGGCTCACCGGCGGGGTCCGCGGGCCAGCCTCCGGCGGCGAACTCCTCGTAGGCGGCGGCCGTCTGGTTCACCAGCAGCTCCATGGAGCGGCCGTCGACGGCGATGTGGTGCACGGCGAGCAGCAGTACGTGCTCGTGGTCGGCCAGGCGTACCAGCCGGGCCCGCAGCAGCAGTCCGGCCGCGAGGTCGAAGGGCTGCTCCAGGTGGCGCTGGGCCAGCGCGTCGAGTGCGGCCGCCCGCTCCGCCTCGGGTAGCGCCGAGAGGTCGTCCTCGGCCCAGCCGGTGCGGGGCACGGTCAGCGGCTGCCACCGGGGTCCGGCGTCGGTGACGACGAGCCGGGAGGTGAGGGCGTCGTGGCGGGCGGCGGTGTGCTCGACCGCCTGCCGCAGGGCGTGCGGGTCGACGGTCCGGGCGGTGACGCGCAGCGCCTCGAACACGACGAACGCGGCCGGGGCGGCGCCGCCTTGCAGGGCCTGCCAGATCTCGGTCTGTTCGGCGCTGAGCGGTGCTGGGCCGGTGACCGATCCGCGCACCGGCCCGTCGTCGTGCCCGACGGCAGTGGCCTGATCGGGGGCGGCGGCTTGGCCGGGGGCGGGGGCGACCGCCGCGATGGCCTCGGCGATGGCCGCCGGGGTGCGGGAGTCGAAGACGAGCCGGGGCGACACGTCCCTGCCGAGGGCGATCCGCAGCCGGGCGGCCACGGCGACGGCGTCCAGGGACCCGCCGCCGAGGTCGAAGAAGTCCTCGTCCGGCCCCACCCGCGCGTGCCCGAGCGCCTCGGCGACGGCCTGCGCGACGAGTTCAACGGGACCGGCGGCGGGCTGCGCGACCGGCGCCGGAGCCGGGGCGGGCGCCTGCGTCTGCGTCTGCGTCTGCGTCTGCGTCTGCGTCTGCGTCTGCCGGTCCGCTTCCGTCGTGACGTGGACCGTCGCCGGGGTCAGCCGCAGCGGCAGCGCCCGGCGCAGCAGGGTGCGCAGCGCGCCGGGGCTCACGGTGTGCCCGGGATGCGCGGTGACGTGGGCGGTCAGGGGCCCCGGCTCGCCGGGAGCCGCGGCGCGGACCTCGGCGGCGCGCACCGACGGGTGGGCCAGCAGCAGCAGTTCGGCCTCGGCCGGGTCGAGGTGGGTGCCGGGGCGGTCCGGGTCGGGCACCAGGCGCCCGGCGCGGCCGCGCGGCACCAGCTCGCCCCGCTCCGACCAGTGGGCCCGCAGCCCGGTCGCCCCGGCTCCGGTGCTCAGGTCGCCGGGGACGCCGACCGGTACGGGCCGCCCGGCGGCGTCGGTGATCCGGGCGCCGGGGCGGTCCGCGCAGTTGTCGGCCAGCGCGGCCAGTTCCGCGCTCTCCGCGTCGGGCAGCGGAGTACCGGCCGGGGTGCGGCCGGGGTCGGCGGCGGCGCGCAGCAGCAGGTCGGCCCAGTGCCGCAGCAGCCGGGTGGCGCGGGCGGCGCTGAACAGCGCGCCGTCGTACTCGGCGGTGAGCTCGAGGAGTTCGGCGGAGTTGTCGAGGTGGAAGCTGATTTCGAACTCGGCCGCGTGATCGGCGTACTGCTCCCGCCGTACGGTCAGTCCGGGTCCGGCGTCCAGCTCGCTGCCGTCGCCGGTGCCGGCCGCGCCGCGCTCGTCGGCGGTGAACATGACCGTGAACAGCGGCGTGCGGCCGCCGTCGCGGGCTCCCGGCAGCTCGTTCACGAGCCGCTCGAAGGGGTGGGACCGGTGGGCCATGGCCGAGGCCACGGCGGAGCGGGTGGCGGCGGCGCGCTCGGCGAAGCCGAGGTCCGGTGCCACCTCGCAGGTCAGCACCACCGTGTTGAGGAAGGGGCCGATCACGCCCGCGTACGAGGGATCGTCGCGGCGGGTGACGGGCGTGCCGACGAGGATCCGGCGCTCCGCGGTGAACCGCTGGAGCAGCTCGGCCAGGGCGGTCAGCCCGGTCCCGTACATGCTGGTGCCGCAGGTGCGCGCCAGCGTCCGTACGGCCCGGCTGTCGCCTGCGGAGAGCCGGATCCGGCTCGAGCCGCCGGGGCCGGGCGCGGCGCCGCGCTCGCCGTCGGCCGGCAGCAGCGGGAAGGGCAGCGGGCCGGCCAGCTCGGTGTGCCAGTGGGCGCGGGCCCGCTCCGCCTCGGGGCCGGCGAGGGCGGCGGCCTCGCGGGCGATGTGCGTGAGGTAGCTGCCGTCGGCGGGCCGGGGGCGGCCGCGCCGGTGCGCAGCGCCCGCAGCCGGGCGAAGACCCGGTCGGCCAGCAGGACGGCGGACTCGCCGTCGCAGGCGATGTGGTGGACCGTCAGCGCGAGGAGCGCGCTGGTCGGGGAGAGCCGCAGCAGGACCGCGCGCAGCGGCGGCTGCCGCTCCAGGTCGAAGGGGCGCTGGGCCTCGCCGCGCAGCGTCGCGGCGGTGTCCGTGCCGGGTGCGGGCCACAGGACGGTCAGCGGCGGCCGGTCCCCGTAGACGAAGCGCTGGCGGGGTTCGCCGTCGCGGACGAAGAAGCGGGCGCGCAGCAGCTGCGCGCAGGCGGCCTCGTCGGCGAGGGCCTGGGCGACCTGGCGCTCGTCCAGCGGCCCGTCGATCCGGAAGACGTCGGTGAGGTGGTGGATGCTGTCCGCGCCGTCGTCGAGCCGGGCGAGGGTCCACAGCTGGTGCTGGGCGGCGGACAGCGGGTGGTCCTCGCCCTCCTCGGCCGTGGCGGCCGCCCCGGGGCCGCCGTCGTCCGCCCCGCGGCCGCGCAGGGCCGCGCAGGCCTCGTTGACCGAGGGGCCGTCGAGGAGTTCGTCGATCCCCAGGACCAGGCCGTGGCGCTGTTCGAGGGCGGCGATGACGTCGATGGCGAGCAGGCTGTGGCCGCCGCAGGCGAAGAAGTTGTCGTCGGGGCCGATCTCGTCGACGCCGAGGATCTCCCGGAAGACGGCGCCGACGCGCTCCTCCAGGCTCTGCGGGGACTCGGGCGCCTCGGCCGGCACGGGCTCGTCGGCCGGCGCGGCCGCCTGGGCGCGCTCGGCCAGTTCCCGCCGGTCGATCTTCCCGTTGGTGGTGAGCGGCACCCGGTCCAGCGGCAGGATGCGGTCCGGGACCAGGGGCGCGGGCAGCACGGTGCCCGCGTACGCGTGGACGTCCGCGGTGGTCGCGGCGGCGGGGCCGGTGACGAAGGCGACGAGCGAGGGCCGGTCGCCCGCGCCCCGGCAGACGACGGCGACGGCCGCCTCCACGGCGGGCAGCGCGGCCAGGGCGGCCTCCACGTCGCCGAGTTCGACCCGGTTGCCGCGGATCTTGACCTGGTCGTCGGCGCGGCCGAGGAACTGCAGGGTGCCGTTGGGCTGCCACCAGCCCCGGTCGCCGGAGCGGTAGCGCCGGCCGCCGGGCTGCTCCGGCGCGGCGGGGAAGGCCGCCGCCGTGAGCTCCGGCCGGTGCAGGTAGCCGTCGGCGAGGCCGGGGCCCGAGAAGTGCAGCTGGCCGGGGAAGCCGGGGGGCACCGGCCGGTCCGCGCCGTCGAGCACCTCGACGACCGTGTGGGACAGCGGCCAGCCGATCGGCGTGCCGGGCAGCGGGTGCGCGGGGTAGTCGAAGGCGGTGGCCCCGACGGAGTTCTCGGTGGGCCCGTACTCGTTGATCAGCCGGGTGCGCGGCAGCTGGAGCTGGTGGCGGGCGACGAGTTCGCCGGGCATGGCCTCGCCCGCGACGGTGACCACGCGCAGGGTGCGCGCGGCGGCCAGCTCGTCGAGCACGGCGGCGTAGAGGCTGGGCACGAGGGTGACGTGGGTGGCCGTGTACCGCTCGGCGAGCCCGCGCAGGTGGGCCCCGTCGAGCCGGCGCACGCCGTCGACCAGGACCAGGGCGCCGCCCGCGCCGAGCACGGAGAAGACGTCCGAGACGGAGCTGTCGAAGGACAGCGCGGGCACCTGGAGCAGGCAGGTGTCGGGGGAGAGCCGGTGGTAGTCGTGCTTCCAGGCGAGGTAGCTGTCGATCGCCGAGTGGCGGATGACGACGCCCTTGGGCTGCCCGGTGGACCCGGAGGTGTAGATGACGTACGCCGTGTCCTCGGGGCGCGGCGGCTCGGGCTCCTCCTCCGGCAGGGCGGCCAGGTCGGCGGTGTCCGCGGCCAGGTCGGCGGCGGACAGCAGGCGCAGGCCGGTGCGCCCGGCCAGCGCGCGGGCCAGTTCGAGGTGTTCGGGCTCGGCCACCAGGGCGGCCGCGCCGACGTCGGCGAGGACGGCCGCGAGCCGCTCCTCGGGCTGCGCCGGGTCCAGCGGTACGTAGGCGGCGCCGGTCCGGACGGTGCCGAGCAGCGCGGTGAGCGCGTGGCGGCCCTTGCCGACCAGCAGGGCGACCCGGTCGCCGCGGCCGACCCCGTACGCGTGGTGCAGGCGGCGGGCGGCGCGCACGGACTCGGCGCGCAGCTGGGCGTGGCCCAGTTCGGCGGGGCCCTCGGCCGCTCCCCCGCCGGTGACGACGGCCAGGCTGTCGCCGCCCGCCTGGTGGCCGCGGTCCAGGCGCTCCAGCAGGGTGGCCGGTGTGGCGGGCGGCCAGAATCCGGCCCGGCCCCAGCCCTTGACGGTCTCCCGGTCGGTGGCGTCGGCCAGGGTGAGGGCGGCGAGTTCGCGGCCGGGGTCGCCGAGCTGGGCCAGCAGGTGGGCGACGACCCGCAGCACGGCGTCCGCGAACCAGGTCTCGCAGCGCCCGGTGTCCACGTCCGCGTGCAGGGTGCGGTCCTCGCCGGCGCCCTCCAGGGTGAGCAGCAGCGCCTCGCCGGCCGGGGCGGGCCGGGCCGTCCCCTCGGCGGCGACGGTGAGGGTCCCGGCGCGGGCTCCGGCGGGGCGGGCGACGAGCAGCTCGTCGCGGATCCGCCGCAGCAGGGCTCCGGCGGTGCCGTCGTCCTGGCCGCCGGCCGGGGCGGTGGTGACGGTGACGCCGACGGGCCCGGCGGGGCCGGTGACCGTCAGGGCCGGGGTGTCGGTGTCCTCCGCGGCGGCCAGGGCGAGGGCCGCCGCCGCGCACAGCAGCACCAGTTCGTCCACGGGGTGCCCGCCGGCCCCGCGCAGGGCGGTACGGGAGGCGGCGGGCAGGGGCAGGCTGCGCCTGGTGTGCCCGGGGACGCCCCCGCGGGTCAGCCGGGGCCGCAGCGCCGTGGCCGCGGTGGCCGGGTCCCGCGTCACGGGAAAACTGATGGGTGCTGCGGTCATGACCGTACGCTCCCTGCGGGTTGCAGTCTGTCGGTTTCCTCGGTGCAGGAGGTTTCGCGGTGCGCCGCGGGCCGTTGCGCGGCGGCGAGGTACCAGTTCGGGTGGCATCGCAGGATGCCGACCACCTCGTCGAGCAGCTCGCGTGCGGTGGTTTCGGTGAACAGCGCCCGGTCGTGGACGAGTTCGAGCAGGACCCGGCCGTCGTGCTCGCTCGCGTAGATCCGCAGGTCATCGCTGAGCGGGGCCTGCGAGGGGTCCGCGGGGAGGAACTCGGGCCCGTCCTCGAAGCGTTCGGCCGTCTCCCAGCTCAGTCCGGCGTCGTAGACGGGGCGGCGGCCGGGGGCCGGCCGCTCCGCGATCTCCACGACGGTGGTGTCGAAGGGGAAGCGGGCGTTGTCGTACGCCTCGGCGAGCCGGTCGCGCACCTGGGTCAGCAGTTCGGCGGTGCTGTGTGCCGTGCCGGGTGCGAGCCGCACCGGCAGGGCGTTGACGAAGCAGCCGACCACCTCGGCCATGTCCGCCCGGTCGCGGGTGCCGGCCGGGCAGCCGATGACCACCTCTGCGCTGCCGGAGCGGCGGTGCAGTGCGAGCGCCCAGGCGGTGAGCAGGGCGGTGAACGGGGTGGCGGCGCCGCTTTCGGCCGCGGCGTGCAGCACGGCGGCGGGCAGCGCCCGCCGGACCAGTCCCGCGCCCTGGCGTCCGGCGCCCTCGCGGGATCCGGTGCCCGGCAGGTCGAGCCGGGGCAGCGGCCCGGCGAGGGTGCGGGTCCAGTACGCGCGCTGGCCCGCGGCCTCGGGGCCCTCGAGCCAGGCGGCCTCCTCGGCCACCCAGTCGCGGTAGGGGCGGGCGGGGCGGCCGTCCCAGGGCCGCGCCCCCGCCTCGAGGGCGTCGTACGCCGCGAGCAGGTCGCGGGCGACGATGGCGGCGCTGTCGCCGTCGTAGACGAGGTGGTGGGCGGTGATCGCCAGCACGTCGCCGGCGGGGTGGCCGGTCAGCTGCCGGACGGCGAACAGCGGTCCGGTGGCGAGGGTGAAGGGCGTGTCGTGGGCGGCGGTGACCGCGGCGGCGACCGCCTCGTCCGTGGGGTCGACGCGGACGACGGACAGCGGCGGCCCGTCCGGGAGCCGGTCCATGACGATCTGCCGGGCGGTGCCGTCGACGACGGCCACCCGGGTGCGCAGCACCTCGTGCCGCTCGGCCAGGGCGGTGACGGCCGCCCGCAGCAGGCCGGTGTCCAGCGGCCGGCCGGCCCGTACGGCGTCGCTGATGTTGAGGGCGACCGGGCTGGGGCTGGTGCGGGCCGCCATCCAGATCCGGCGCTGGGCGCGGGAGAGCGGCAGCACGGCGCCGTCGCGGGCGGGCGCGAGCTCCGGGGCCGGCGGAACAGGCGGAACAGGCGGGGTGGGCAGGGCGGGTGTGGCGGACGGGGCGGACGGGGCGGTGTCCGGCGTCTCGAGCACGGCCGCGAGGGCCCGTACGGTCTGCTGCTGGAAGACGGTGACCAGCGGGACCCGTACGCCGAACTCCTCCTGGAGGGCGGCGGCGAGGCGGGCGGCGGTCAGGCTGTGCCCGCCGAGGGAGAACAGGTCGGCGTCGAGGTCGGTGACGGGCACGGCGAGCACGTCCGTCCAGACCTTGGCCACCCGCTCCTCGGTGGGGTTCAGGCCGGGGCGCGCCGCGGCTTCCCCGCGGGGCGGAGCCGGCAGCGCACGGCGGTCGAGCTTGCCGTTCGGGTTCAGCGGGAGCTCGGCGATCTCCACGTACGTCCCGGGCACCATCGCGGCGGGAAGCCGCTCGGTGAGGTAGGCCCGCAGGACGCGCGGAACGGCCGCGCCCACCACGTAGGCGACCAGGCCCAGTTCGCCGCGCTCGTCGGGCACCGGCAGGACCGCGCAGCGCCGTACGTCCGGGTGCCCCGCCAGTACGGCCGCCACCTCGCCCGGCTCGACCCGCTGGCCGCGGATCTTGACCTGGTCGTCGATGCGGCCGAGGAAGAGCAGATTGCCGTCGGGCCGGCGGGCGGCGCGGTCGCCGGTGCGGTACATGAGCCGGCCGGGGCGCAGCGGGTGGGGCGTGAACCGGTCGGCCGTCAGCTCCGCGTTGCCGAGGTAGCCGCGGGCCAGGCCGGCGCCGGAGATGCACAGCTCGCCGGGCACGCCGACCGGGGCCAGGTCCCCGTGGGCGTCGATGACGTCGACGGTCTTGTTGGCGATGGGGTGGCCGATCAGGACGTCCGCGCCCGGGTCGGTGATCTTGTGGACGGTGGTCCACACGCTGTCCTCGGTGGGCCCGTACTCGTTGTAGAGGACGGTGTCCGGGAGCAGTTCGGCGTGGCGGGCGGCGAGGGCCTCGGGGAGCCGTTCGCCGACCAGGACGATCTGTCGGACCGAGACCAGCCGGGGGGCGCAGCGTTCCAGCATCAGCTGGTAGAGGCTGGGGACCAGCATGATGTGGGTGACCCGGTTGCGCCCGATCTCCTCGGCCACGTGCTCGACGTCGAGCAGGCGGTCCTTGCCGAGGACCACGACCCGGGTGCCGGCGATCAGCGCGGAGAAGATGTCGTTGACCCCGCTGTCGAAGTGCAGCGGCGGCACCTGGAGCACGGCCGCGTCCGGCCCGAACCCGTAGTAGCCGGCCCGGTAGTGGACGGTGTTGACGATGCCCCGGTGCTCGATCATGACGCCCTTGGGGCGGCCGGTGGACCCCGAGGTGTAGATGACGTAGGCGAGGTCGCGCGGGGTGGCCCTGGGCGCCGGGGGCAGCACGGCCGGGGAGCCGCCGCCCGCCGCGGCGGTGCGCGGGTCGAGGACGGGCAGGGTGGTCAGGGCGGATGCCTTGGCGTGGTGGCCGCCGTCGGCGAGCACCGCGAGGGCCCCGCTGTCGGCGAGGGCGAAGGCGAGCCGGTCGCCGGGCTGTTCCGGGTCCAGGGGGACGAACGCGGCGCCGGTCTTCAGGACGGCGAGCGCGCTCACCACCATCCACTCGGTGCGCTCGGTGACCACGGCCACCAGCGCGCCGGGGCCCGCGGCGCAGGCCTCCCGCAGCCGCGCGGCGACGGCTTCGGCCCGGGCGTCGAGCTCGGCGAAGGTGAGGACCGTGGTGCCGTGCACGACGGCGGGCCGGTCCGGGCCCGCGGCGGTCTGCTCCTCGACCAGGTCCAGGAGGGTGCGGTCCTCGGGGAAGGGGGCGGCGGTCTCGTTGACCTCGTCGAGCAGGAACCGCCGTTCGGCGGCGGGCAGCACGGGGACCTCGGCGAGCGGGGCGTCCGGGCGGGCGACCAGACCGCTGAGGAGGTGGATCAGCCGCTCCCCCGTGCGCCGGGCGCTGTCGCGGTCGAAGAGGTCGTCGGTGTAGCCGACCCACAGCTCACCGCCGGCCCCGGCCCGGCCGTCGCGGAAGCTGAAGGCCAGGTCGAAGTCGCTGACCGGCTGTTCGAAGGGGAGGTGACGGACGGCGAGGCCGGGTCCGCCCGTGACGCCGTCGTCCAGGGCGGTCTCGACGAGCACGTCGAAGACGGGGTTGCGGCTGGGGTCGCGGGGCAGCGCGAGGTCCTCGACGAGCTGCTCGAAGGGGTACTCCTGGTGGGTCATCGCCTCCTGCGCGGTGGTGCGTACGGCGGCCAGCAGCTCGCGGAAGGAGCCGCCGGTCTCCACCGGGGTGCGCAGGACGACGGTGTTGGCGAACAGTCCGACCGTCTCGGCGGCGCGCCGGTCGGGCCGGCCCGCGACGACGGAGCCCAGCAGGACGTCCGGCTGCGCGCACAGCCGCCACAGCAGCACGCGCAGCGCCGCCGTGAAGCCCATGAAGGAGGTGGCCGCGTTCTCCCGGCACAGTTCGCCCAGCGCGTAGACCAGTTCCGGGTCGAGGCTGAGGCGTACGGTGCCGCCCGCGGCGCTGCGGGCGGCCGGGCGGCGGCGGTCGGCGGGCAGTTCCAGCGGCTCGGGCAGCCGGGCGAGCCGCTCCCGCCAGTACGCGCGGTGCGCCTCGCCCGCCGGGCCCGCCAGCCGTGCGGCGAGCCGTTCGGTGTGCTCGGTGTACGCGGGGGCGGGCTCCGGGGCGCCGGCCGGGCCGGTCAGCGAGCGCACCAGGTCGCGCATCAGCAGGCCGAAGGACCAGCCGTCGCACACCGCGTGGTGCACGGTGAAGAGCAGGACGCCGCCGGCCGGGCCGTCGGGTATCCAGGAGACCTCGGCCGGCGGGCCCTCGGCGAGGTCGAAGCGGTGGTGGCAGGCCCGGGCGAAGGCCTCGTCCGGCGTGGTGTCGTGCTCGGTGCGCAGGACGCCGACGGGCGGGTCGAGGATGACCTGGGTCAGGCCCTCGGGGGTCTGGCGCAGGACGGTGCGCAGGGACGCGTGCCGGGCCACCAGCGCGTCGACGGCGGCCGCGAGCCGGGGCTCGTCGACGACGCCGTCGAGCCGGTAGGCCTCGACCATCGTGTACGGGGGGACGGGCGACTCGTCCATCCGGTCCAGCAGCCACATCCGGCGCTGGGCGTTGGAGGCGGGGAAGGTGTCCCCGCCGCGCGGGGCGGCCGGCTCGGCCGGCGCGGCCGCGGCGCCCGCGGCGCGGCTTCGGGGCAGCGCCCCGCGTTCGCGCAGTACGGCGGCCAGCGCGGCCGGGGTGCGCAGGTCGAACACCTCGTGGACCCGGGCGGCGTCGGGGCGGCCGGTGCCCTCGCAGAGCGTGGCGACGAGCTGGACGGCGGACAGGCTGTGTCCTTCGGCCCGGAAGAAGTCCTCGTCGGCGGAGAGCGGCGGGCGGCCCAGCACCTCGGTCCAGGCCTCGTGGACCAGGCGTTCCACGGGGTCGGTGGGCTGCCATACGGGACCCCGCGCGGCCGTGGGGAGCGCGAGGAGCGCCGCCCGGTCCACCTTGCCGTGGACGGTGAGCGGCAGGGTGCCGAGCCGGTGCAGGCCGGCCGGGAGCATCGTCGCGGGCAGCCGTTCGCGCAGCCAGTCGGCCAGTGCGGCGGGCTCGACCGGGGTATCGGAAGCGCTGCGGTGGGCCACGTACCAGGCGTGCAGGGTCACGGTGCCGTCGGCTGCGGTGCGGGGCACGACCACGGCCTCGACCACGCCGGGGTGCCGGACCAGGGTCTGCTCGACCTCGCCGGTCTCCACCCGGGTGCCGAAGATCTGCACCTGCCCGTCGGAGCGGCCCAGGAACTCCAGTTCGCCCTCGGCGTTCCAGCGGCCCTGGTCCCCCGTACGGAAGACGCGGGCGTCGCCGGCGTGCGGGGAGCGTCCGAAGCGGACGGCGGTGGCCTCGGCGTCACCCCGGTAGCCGGGGGCGACGCCGGGTCCGGCGATCTGGATCTCGCCCGGTACGCCGGGCGGGGCGAGTTCCCCGGAGGGGGTGACCACGAAGACGCCGTAGCCGGGCGAGGGACGGCCGACCGGCACCCGGTCGAGCCGCTGGGCGAGCGCGCCCTCGCGGATGAACATGCTGGCCTCGACGGTGGCCTCGCTGGGTCCGTACAGGTTCGCGAAGGTGCCGATGCGCAGCCGGCCGGCGGTGCGGGGCAGCAGGCCGCGCGGGATGGTGTCGCCGCCCAGCAGGAGGTGGCGCAGCGGGAGTTCGCCGCCCTCGGGCAGGGCGCGCAGGAGCACCGAGAACAGTCCGGGCACGCAGTTGACGAGGTTGACCTCGCCGCTGCGCACCCGCGTCCACAGCGCGTCGGGGTCGAGCCGGTCGGGGTCGCCGACGGCGACGAGGGTGCCGCCCGCGAGGAGCGTGGCGAAGACCTGGAAGGCGGTCGCGTCGGAGGTGACCGCGGAGAGCATGGCGGTACGGGTCCGCGCGTCGATGCCGATCTCGCGGGCCCCGGTGAGCATCTTGTGGCTCAGCTGGTCGTGGTACACCGCGACGGGCCGGGGGGTTCCGGTGGATCCGGAGGTGAACAGGATCATCGCGGGGGCGCCGGGCTCGGCTGCGTCCGCAGCCCCTTCCACCGCCTCGTCGGCGAGCAGGTCGTCGAGTCCGGCCACCGGTACGGGCAGTTCCGCGTCGGCGGGGCCGACGCCCTCGGCGCGCAGTGCGAGCCGGGCGCCGCTCAGGCGGGCCAGCAGGGCGATGCGGGCGGCGGGCTGGCGGGGTTCGAGGGGGCACGGCCGGCGCGCCGGTGCGCAGGACGGCGAGGAAGGCGGTGAGGAGACCGGCGCCGCGCGGGGCCAGCACGCCCACCGCGTCGCCGGGTCCGATGCCGTGGCGTGCGGTGAGCGCGGCGGCGGCCCGCCCGGCCTCGGCAGCGAGCTGCCGGTAGGTCAGGGTGCGGCCCTCGCCGGTGACGGCGACGGCGTCGGGGGTACGGCGGACGGACTCCTCGAACAGGCCGGTGAGGGTGGCGGCCGCGAATCCGGCGGGGGCGGGCAGAGCGGCCAGTTCCAGGAGTTCGGCGCGCAGCGGGGCGCCGAGGATGTCGGTCTCGGCCGGGCTCCGGCGCGGGTCGGCGGCGAGGGCCTCGAGTACGGCGGCCACGCAGCGGGGCAGGGCCCCGGTGAGGGCGGCCGTGCCGTGGGCCCGGACCGACAGGCTGCCGTCCGGGGCCTGTTCGACGCGCAGCACCAGTGCGGCGCGGGGCTCCGGCGCGCGGTCCCCGTACAGGGCCGGGCAGAGGACGGCGAGCTGGGAGAGGGCGGCGGACGCCCCGGGGGTGACGGCGTCCAGCCGGGCGCTCAGCGCGTCCCGGTCCTGCCAGGGGCGGGCGGCGGCCTGCTCCAGCTCGGCGTGCAGGGCCTCCAGGAAGGAGGTCGCGGGCGCGGCGGGGTCCAGCGGGGCCAGCAGCGCGAACTCCGCCTGGGCGGAGGAGGATCCGAGGGCGGGTACGAGGACGGGCACCCGGCCCTGGGCGCCGTGCCCGGTGAGTCCGGCCGTGGTGAGTCCGGCCAGCGCGATCCTGGCGGCGGCGACGGTGAGCAGCAGCAGGCCCTCGGGGGCGCCGCCGGTCATCGCGTGCAGGGCGGCGGCGGCTTCGGGAGCGACCGTGGCGGGCCCACCGGGGGCGGCGGCCGGCGAGGCCTCGGGCTCGAGGAGGGGTTCGTGGCAGGCGCCTGTCAGCCGCGGGAGCCAGAACCCGGCCTGATCGTCGAAACGCGCCCCCTTAGGGTCGTTCCCATGGCCGAACTCTCCGTGACCATCGTTCCGCAGCACCTCTACGTCCTCCCTGACCAGTTGTGGGTGCACCGCCTGCCCCCGGATGCGGCCGTGCCCCCGCTGCCGGCCGGGCCGTGGTCCTCGGTCACCCGGGCCCGGGACGGGCTCACCGTGGTGTGCGCCGAGCGTCTGCCGGCCGGCGCCGGGTCCGTCAGCGGTCCCTGGCGCGGGCTGTACGGGGCCGATGCCCACGGCCTGGACCTGCCCGGCATGCTGGCGGGTGTGCTGGTGCCGCTGGCCGGGGCCAGGATCGGCGTGTTCGCCGCGTCGACCTTCGACGCGGATCTCGTACTCGTACCGGCCGAGAAGTACGAGCGCGCCCGGACCGCTCTGGAAGCGGCCGGGCACACCCTCTCGTCGGACTGACGCCTGAGATCAGACCCCGGCGGCGATCCGTGCCGGGGCCACCCCGAGGGCCGGGAAGAGCGCGACGTCCTTGCCGTCGACACCCCGCATCAGCACGTCGATGGCGGTGCTCATCAGGTCGATGTGGAACTGCGTGAAGGTGCCCAGGCCCAGGCCCAGGTGGACGCCGGGGTGCCGCTCGTTGGCGAAGTGGTTGCCGGGGAGCAGCGGGGCGCAGCTGGTGTTGGTGCCGAAGCCGATCTCGTGCACCTTGGCGTAGCGGTCGTCCTTGGCCAGCAGCTTCTCGAGGTTGGTGGCGAACTCGCCGCGTCCGGCGACGGCCGGGCGGACCGCCGTGATGCGGCCCTCGGCCAGCGTGATGACCGCCGGCTGGTCGGCCATGGAGGCGAGGTCGCGGTAGACCTGCTCCGTCTCGGCGAGGCTGGTCTCGTGACCGCCGCGGTGGACGATGGGGGCGCCCTGGAGGGTGATCTCGCCGTTCAGCGTGAAGTGGGTGTGGAGCTCGAACTCGCCCGAGGCGTTGACCAGCGAGCTGAGCTCGCCGGTGGGCAGGACGACCTGCTGGCCGGGCAGGAGCGGGCCGTGCAGCGAGAACCAGTGCTCGGAGAGCTGGTGCTGGAAGACGGCCTCGGTGCCGAACTCGCGGCCGAGGAAGAGCATGTCGTCGGCCTGGTCGAGGAGGGTCAGGAACTCCTCCTCGATGCCGAGCTCGCGCTCGTAGTCGACATCGGCCACGACGCGGATGTTGTTGCGCAGGCTCTCCTCGGAGAAGGGCACCGAGAAGCTGGAGAAGGCGCCCATGGCCATGCCCACGAGGTCTTCGTCGTCGAAGTGGACGAACTCGTCGTCGGCGATCCACAGGACGGAGGCGCGGCGGCCGGAGGCGCGGATGGCGGCCATCTCGGCGATCAGGCCCGCGCGGGAATCGGGGCCGGTCCAGTTGAATTCCTGTACCGGGGTGGCGCTGTTCTCGATGGCGAGCGCACTGCGCACGCCCGGCGACGTGACCAGGAGGAAGACGTCTCCGAGGTCACCCCCGAACACCTTGCGGAACTGCTCCGGGCTGATCGGTACGGGCTGTGCGGTGCTCAAGGAAACCTCCCTGTAAAGGCGTGCCGGGGTGCGAGTGCCGATCACTCGCACCCCGGAACACGACTCAAACTCAGCCCTCGAGGCGGTCGTACTTCCCGTACTTGCTGATGCGGGAGCTGATCGACGCCTTCTCCTGGGCGACCGGCTTGTTGCCGGCCTGGGCGGACTGCTGCGCGATGGCGGACTGCTGGTCCATGTTGTTCTGGGTCACGTCGACTCCTCGTCGTGTTTTGGTGGAGCTCCGGATCCCGCCTTGTGCGGGGTCCGGCGTCTGTGGGTCACGGAGCGGGTTGTTCCGCTGCCGTGAGGCGGAGGAGGGCGGCCGCCGCGTCACCGTGTGCGCGCAGCCGTTCCTGGTCGAGCCCGGCGCTGAGCCGGGCCGCCGCTCCTCGGGCGATTTCCACGGCGGCCTCCACGAGGTGGCCGCCGATGCTGACGGGATAGAGCGTCGTCCCGAGCGTCTGGCTGGTGATCATCGGATCTCCCCTTCCAGAGCGCGGGCGGCGTCCGCCGCGACGGTGCGCAGGGCCTGGGCGGCCCGCACGGCGTCCGGATCGGTCTCCAGCTGCTCGGCGAGCGCGGCGAGTCCGAGGACGGACCTGCGGCGCGGGCCGGCCGGGAGCCGGTCCAGCTCGGCCGCGATCCAGCGCGCCTGCTCGTCGGCGAGCAGCACCTGCTCGCCTTCGACGGTCAGCTGGAGCGCGGCGCGGCCCACCAGGGGCGGGGCGCCGCCGTTGACGGCCTCCAGCACCGGGGCGAGTTCCGCCCCGCACTGCATCACCGCGGCCGCGGCCTGCGCGCCGCCGGGTACCTGCTGGAGACGGACGCTCAGGTTGAGGAGGAGCACCACGGCGGCGCGCAGCCGCACGGGGTCCGCGATGCGGCACAGCTCCTCGTACAGCCGGGAGACCCCGGCGGGCACCAGCGAGACGGCCGCGTCCTCGCCCTCGCCGGTGACCTCGACCCAGCCCGGGACGGGCGCGGGCCGCTCGGGCACGGCGGTGGCGGTGTCCAGGGCGTCCGCGAAGGCGGTCAGCTCCCGGGCGGCGTCGGCGAGTTCCGCCTGTGCCAGGGTCTGCGCGAACTCCCGTACCGGGGTGGCCGCGGTGGTGGTCGGGGGCGGCGTGGCGGGCGTGGATGTCGTGGTCACCGGCTCTCCTCGCTCTCGGTACGGGCCGGGGCGGCCAGGGCGTGATGGTCGACCTTGTCGTTGACCGTGCGCGGCAGCCGGTCGTGGAACTCGACCCGGGCCGGCACCATGGCCGCGGGCAGCCGGCCGGCGAGCTCACCGCGCAGGTCGCCGGCGCGGCGCGCCGAGTCCCCGGGCGGTTCGGCGAGCACCACGTGGGCCACCAGGCGGCTTCGGTCGCCCTCGCCGGCAACGGTGACGGCGGCTGCCGTGACCCCGGTGCAGGCGGCGAGCGCGGCCTCGACCTCGCCCGGCTCGACGCGTACGCCGGAGATTTTCAACTGCCGGTCCCGGCGCCCGTGGTAGACGAGGACGCCGTCGGCCGTCTCGGTGACGAGGTCACCGGTACGGAAGGCCCGGCGTCCGTCGGGCAGGGTGGGGAAGGCGCGGCCGGTGGCCGCCTCGTCCCCGGCGTAGCCGTCGGCCAGGCAGGGCCCGGTGACGAACAGTTCGCCGGCGCTGCCCGGTGGAACGGGCCGCAACTCCTCGTCCAGGACCAGGCCTGAGCGTCCGGCCAGCAGGTGGCCGATGGGCAGGATCTCCCCGGACGGCAGGGCCCCGGCAGCGCGCGGCACCTCGTACAGCGTCGAGGTGACCACGCCCTCGGTGGGTCCGTAGGCGTTGAGCAGCCGGACCGCGCCCATCGGCGAGCCGAGCCAGCGGCGGGCGGCGGCCGTGGTCGCGGCCTCCCCGCCGATCAGCACGGTGGTCAGCGAGGGCGGCGGGCGCAGGTCGCCGCGTACGGCGGCCTCGGCTCCGAGCAGGGTCCAGTAGGCGGTGGGCAGCTGCCACATCGTGATGCCGTGGGCGGCGGTGACCGCGAGCAGCTCGGGCAGCGACCACAGGCCGCCACCGCGCAGCACGACCCGTCCGCCGGACAGCAGGGTCGGCCAGATCTCCTCGAGCGCGACGTCGAAGCCGGGCGAGGCGAACTGGAGCGTGACGCTGCCGGGGGTGAGCGCGTAGGCCTCGGCGGCCACCTCGCAGTGCCGGGCGAAGGGGCCGTGCGCGACCCGTACGCCCTTGGGCACTCCGGTGGATCCGGAGGTGAAGAGCAGGTAGGCCGCGTCGTCCTCGGCCACCGGTACGGGGAAGCCGGGCGGCTGGTCCGTGCCGTGTCCGGGGCCGACCTCCAGGGCCTGCTCCCCCAGTTCCGCGAGCCAGTACGGCGCCCGCTCGGGGGAGGCGACCAGGGCGATCCCGGCGCCGGCCACCCGCATCGCACGGCGTACCCGGGCGGGCGGCTGCGCGTCGTCGAGCGGGGCGCACACCAGTCCCGCGCCGGCGGTGGCCAGCAGGGCGACGACCAGTTCGGGCACGCTGGCGGCGACCAGCGCCACCGTGTCGCCGGGGCGGGCGCCGCGCCGGTGCAGCGCGGCCGCCAGGTCCCGTGCGGCGCCGGCCAGGGCGCCGTAGCTCAGGGCCCGTCCGGGGAAGCCGGGGAGTTCGACCGCGATGCGGTCCGGGTCGTGTGCCGCCCGGTCCAGGACGCGGGCTGCGAGGCTCCGGTTCGTCATCGCATCCTCGCTTCCGGGGGCTGGAAGCTCGTGACGTGCACGCCGGGGTGGAGTCCCTCGGCGGGGGCACGGAAGTAGCTGGTCCAGTCGTGCGAGAAGAGCTCGACGCGGCTGGATCCCGACTCGGCGACGGTGAACACCGAGGCGCGCTGGTAGCGCAGCAGCTCCTCGAGGCGTTCGTCGATCTTCACGCCGGCGGTCTCGAGGTGGCCCCGCAGGTCCTCGTAGAACCGGTCCAGCTCGTTCTGCACGTAGGCCCAGCACCACTCGTAGATGAGCCAGGACTCCTTGTCCGGCACCCAGCGGGCCAGGCTCTCCATCATGTCCGGCTGGGAGGCCACCTTTCCCTCGTTGGGGACGGTGGGCGACTCGATGTACTCCCAGAGCAGTGCGCGGGCCCGGTCGACGGCCTTGCCGAGGACGGTGGAGGTGTCGGCGAGCGCGGCGTCGGCCAGCGAGCGGTAGAAGTCCTCGTAGCCGAGGATTCCCTCGGTGTGCAGGTAGATGGCGAGCTGGCGGGTGATGCCCCGGTTGTGCAGGGACTGCAGGACGGCCCCGAAGAGGTACATGCGCACCCAGTCCTCGCGGGTCATCGTGGAGTGCCCGACGACGACCTCGACCTCCTCCACGTCGTCCGGGAGGTAGGTGCGGGTGATGGTGTCCAGCTGGTACTTCTCGCGGTGGGCGGCGCTGCCCATCTCGGAGTTGGGCAGCAGCACGCACTCGTAGATCATGATGTCGTCGTGGATGCCCATCTCGAGCATCCGGCACAGGCCGCGGGCGAAGGTCTCGGGTGTCTCGTGCGGCAGGCCGACGATGACCTCGGTGTAGGCCTCGACCCCGCGCTCGCGGAAGGCCGCGGCGAGCTTCTCGTAGTTCTTGGCCGGCATGTTGGAGCGCTTGACCTGCTCCAGTACGTCGGCGGTGCCGCTCTGCATCGCGAGGATGGTGCCGTTCGACATGCCGTTGAGCGCGAACATCGAGCTGATCTGCACGATCCGGTCGTTGGCGTTCTTCGCGTAGCTGGTGACGAACTTGCCGGGGAAGCCGCTCTCCTGCTTGTTGCGCACGAGGTGCTCGGCGAGGCCCACGTCACGCGGCAGGATGCCGAAGTTGGCGTCGGCGCACAGGATCGCCGACACGTTCTGCTCGGTGAAGTAGTCGATCTCGGCGTGCAGCCGGTCCTCGTCGAACTTGCGGATCTTCGACTGGTTCGCGGAGCCCCAGTCGCAGAAGGTGCAGCTGTAGGGGCAGCCGCGGTTGGTCTCCCACAGCACGGTCGGCTGGTAGCCGGCCGCCCGGGCCGCCTCGAAGGAGGGCTCCATCAGGCCGGTGAGCCAGGGGCTGGGCACCTCGATGTCGCGCGGCAGCTGCCCGCCGAGCGGATTGCGGCGGACCTTGCCGTCCCGGTCCCGGTAGCTGAGCGAGGGGACCGAGGCGAAGTCGGGTTCGTCCTGGAGCAGCGCCCGCAGCAGCTCGGAGAAGGGCGCCTCGCCCTCCTTGTGGATGGCGAAGTCGATGTACGGGTGCCTGGAGAGGAACTCGGTCGCGTTGTCCGGCACGTGGGGGCCGCCGACCACGGTGACCGCGTCGGGGAAACGCTCCTTCACCGCACGGCAGGCCGCCATGTTCTTGTTGAAGTTCCACAGGTAGCAGGACATCGCGAAGACCGCCGGGTCCTCCATGAGCGAGACCGGGTCCTTGGCCTGCTCGGGCAGGAAGAACGGCTGCTCGAAGGTGTAGGCCTCGACGAGGTCGGGCTGGGTGTCGGCGTAAGAGCGCAGGGCGCCCCAGACGGCGGGAAGGTAGGCGGAGCGGCTGAAGGCGGATACGTAGATCCTGCGCTTGGCAGCGTTCACCGTGGCCGTCGTACTCACGCTTCGCTCACCTCTTCCCTGTCGTGGCCGGTCCGGACGGGGGGACCGTCGCCGTTCTGGGAATGAGCACAACCGCTGGGACTACAGGGTCGCTTGAAGGCCGATAGAGATCGAGGCCAGAGTGGGTGCCGGAGCTTCCGGCATGGTGTAGTGCGGTGCGGACCGGGCAGCGGGTGCGGCGGTTTCGAGTGCAATTCGAGTGGGCCCTGAGAGGCTGCGGCAACCTCGCGTCTCTTGAGGAGCCACCATGCAGACCATCGCACCGCCCGCCGCGGCATCTGCCGCGGTGTCACAGCCGGGACCGGGGGTCCCGCGCATCGAACTCCTGCCCGACGAACGTCACCGGGTGGCCGCGCTCGCCCACGAGTACGCGCGGGACGCGGCCGGCCTGGACCCCCGGCGGTCCCTTCAGCTCGCCGCCCTGATGGCCCACGAGCTGCCGCGTTCGCTGCGCCGGGTGATGACCGACTTCCGTCTGTCCGGGGTCCCGCACGCGGGATTCCTGATCAGCGGGCTGCTCATCGACGAGAACGCGCTGGGGCCCACCCCCGCGAGCTACCAGGAGCGCCCCGACCGCCCCGAACTGCGCCACGCGGACGCCGTGCTGCGGCTGGTCGGCTCCCTCCTCGGCGAGCCCTTCTCCTTCAGCAGCCAGCAGCGCGGTCGGCTGATCCTCGACCTCTTCCCGGTCGCCGGGCACGAGTTCGACCAGCTCGGCTCCGGCTCCGCGGCCATGCTGGACTGGCACACCGAGGACGCCTTCCACCCGCACCGCGCGGACTGGATGATCCTGATGGGCCTGCGCAACCACGACGCGGTGGCCACGACCTTCGCCGCCATGGAGGACATCGAACTCGCCGAGGAGCACCGCGCGGTCCTGTTCGAGAAGCGCTTCGCGATCCTGCCGGACCAGTCGCACACCAAGAGCTTCAACCAGGCCACCGGGGCCGCCGACGCCACCGAGGCGACCGAGGGCGAACAGTTCCGGCGCATCGACACGATGGTGAACCGGCCCGAGCCGATCGCACTGCTGGACGGCGACCCCGCCGCTCCGTGGCTGCGCGTCGACCCGCCGTTCATGCACTCCAACCCGCTCGACCCGCAGGCCGCCGAGGCGCAGGACGCGCTGCTCGCCGCGATCGAGGCGAAGCTCACCGACGTGACGATCGGCAACGGCGACCTCTTCGTCATCGACAACAAGCGCGCGGTGCACGGGCGCCGTCCGTTCGCGGCCCGCTACGACGGCACCGACCGCTGGCTCAAGCGCATCAACCTCACCGCCGATCTGCGGCGCAGCGCCGGTTCCCGGCGTGGCGACCACGGCCGGGCCGTGGTCTGACCCCGATCCGCGGGCGGACACTTTCCCCTTGAAAGGACCCAAGGCCTTGGCCGCAGAACCGAATCTGATCCGACGCCACCGGCTCTTCCGCCGGTTCTGGCTGGCGCGCGCCGTCTCGCTGATCGGCGACGGCGCCGCCATGGTGGCCCTCGTCCTGCTGGTCAGCCGCGGCGAGCACGCCGGCACCGCCGTGTCGCTGATCCTCCTGGCCGAGTCCGTACCGCGGTTCTTCGGACCACTCGCCGGGGCGCTCGCGGACCGGATGGGCGTACGGCGCCTGCTGATCGCCGCCGAGCTGGTGCAGGCCGCGGTGTTCGGAGTCATCGTGCTGGCCCGCCCGGGCCTCGTGGTGCTGGTGCCGCTGGTCGCGGTGGCCGCCGCGGCCTCCACCGTGTTCTCCGCGGCCGGCCGTACGGTGGTGCCGCGCCTGGTCGACGAGGCGGACCTGATGCCCGCCAACGCGTGGATGGGCACCGCCTTCAACCTGCAGGCCGCGCTCGGCCCGGTGCTCGGCGGCGTGTTCTCCGCCTGGGGCAGCGCGTACGGCGCGCTCGCCATCAACGCGGGCACCTTCCTGGTCTCCGCCCTGCTGCTGACGCGCATCCCGGCGCTGGAGCCGCTGCGCACCGGCGAGCGCCGCACCCTGCTGGGCGACACCGTCGAGGGGCTGAAGTTCGTACGCCACCACCGGGTGGCCCGCGCCATCGTGCTGCTGCTCCTGCTCGGCCTGTTCTTCGGCTCGCTGGACAACCTGGCGCTGGTCTTCCTCGCCGAGCACTCGCTGAACACGGGTGAGACCGGATTCGGCGTGCTGTCCGCGTCCTTCGGCGTCGCCATGGTCGCCGCCTCGCTGTGGCTGGTCCGCGCCGCCGAGAGCCGCTCGCCGGTGTGGGTGCTGCTCGCGGGCTGGTTCTTCACCGGGCTGGGCCTGCTGCTGACGGCCGCCGCTCCGGTGCTGTTCGCGGCGATCGCCATGCAGCTGATCGCGGGACTGGGCAACGGCGTGGCCAACGTCGGCGAGGAGACCCTGCTGCAGAAGGCCGTGCCCGCCGAGGTGCTGGGCCGGGTGGGCGGCACGCTGTCCTCCGCCGCCTTCTTCGGCAGCACGGCCGGCTACCTGGCCGGCAGCCTGCTGAGCCCCGACGGCAACCCCCGGCTGGTCTTCGTGATCGCCGGCGGGGGCATCTTCCTGGCGCTGGCGCTGTGCGGCCCGGCCCTGCTGTCCGCGCGCGCCGCACTCGCGGCGGCCCCGGCCGAGGACGCGGACGCGGACGCGCCGGAAGCCGACCAGCTCCCCGCCGCACAGACCGTCGCGCAGCCCGTCGCGCAGCCCGGGGGTGCGCCTTGACCTCAGCGGCCTCGGCGGCCTCGGTCTTCAACGGACGACGTCCTGCCAAGGGTTACCTGAACCCGTCCGTCGTCCCGCAACCGCTGCTGCACCGCTGGTACGCCTGGTGCCACCTGGTGCCGCCGCACACCGCCGCGCTCAACCTGCGCGAGCGCTACCTGCCCCAGCTGCGCAGCTACCTGCGCTCGCCGCAGGTGCACGCGTCCGCGCTGAGCAACCCGGCCCGGTACGGCGGCCCGTTCCTCGCCCCGTACGGCGGCGCCCCCGAGGACGTCGAGGAGCTGCTGGCCGCCACCGAGGAGGCCGCCGCCCCCCTGCTGCGGCTGGCCGAGGACATCAAGGAAGCCCAGCGGATGCTCGCCGAGCAGGCCGACGGCAAGCCGATGGAGTCGCTGTACGCCCAGGTGCCGCAAAGCCTGCGCGGGCTGGTCGAGCTGGTCTACGACACCGGCAACCGGCCGCGGCTGCGCTTCTTCGAGCCGCTGGTCCACCGGGCGTTCGCGGCGGAGCTGGCCAAGGGCCAGGAGATCTCCCTGGCCCCGCGCACGGACCTGGAGCAGCCCTTCACCTTCGGCAGCCCGATCCTGCGCACGCGGGAGCGGATGGACCTGCGCATCCCGTTCGCCGACCCCCGACTGGACCAGCTGTACGCGTCGCGCCGTACCGCGGCCGATGTCGCGGGCCTGGCCGAACTGCTGCTCGGGGACGAGGCGTCGGACGCGAGCACGGCCGCCTTCGCGGACCTGTTCACCGAGACCGCCCCGGCCCCGTACGAGGCCGCGCCGCCGGACGCGGTGCGCATGCGCTACCTCAACCACGCCACAGTCCTCCTGGAAACGGACTCCACGGCCGTACTGCTGGACCCGCTGCCCGGCTACGCCGACGACGGCCACCGCCACCTCACCCTGGCCGACCTGCCCGAGCGGCTGGACGCGGTGGTCCTGAGCCACCTGCACTGCGACCACGTGTCGGTGGAGGCGCTGCTCCAGCTGCGGCACCGGGTGGACACGGTCGTCGTACCCCGGGGCGGCGGCGGTTCGCTGGAGGACCCGAGCCCGAAACTCCTTCTCCGGGCGCTGGGCTTCACCTCGGTGGTGGAGCTGGGGGAGATGGAGTCGGCGCGGATCGGCGAGGACGCCGAGGTCACGATGCTGCCGTTCCTGGGCGAGCACGGCGACCTCGACATCCGCTCCAAGGCGGTCCCGCTGGTGGAGATCGGCGGACGGCGGGTGCTGTTCGCGACCGACGCGGTGGACATCGACCCGGACCTGTACCGCCGGGTGCAGGAGAGCACCGGGGACGTGGACACGGTCTTCATCGGGCTGGAGTGCGTGGGCGCTCCGATGTCGTGGCTGTACGGCCCGCTGATGGAAGGCGCCCAGGACCGCGCACACGACCAGGCGCGCCGGCTCAAGGGCTGCGACGCGGACATGGCGGAACGCCTGGTCAAGCGCTTCGGCGCGGCCGAGGTCTTCGTCTACGCCCTGGGCCTGGAACCGTGGCTGCGCCACCTGACCGGCTCCAGCTACGACCCGCAGTCCGAGCAGATCCGCCAGACGAACCTCCTCCTGGACCGCTGCCGCACCCGCGGCGTCCCCGCCGAACTCCTCTACCAGCGCGGCGAACGCCTCTGGCCCCGCACCCGCACCCGCACCTGACACGGAACACAGCGCCCCCGCTTGCCTTCTCCTCCGGGCAGGAGGGGGCACTTTCGCGCAGTGTGATCCAATGGGCCACTCTGCCAAAGACCGGCCGGAGGTACGACGGTCAGTGTTGACGGACGGGGCGTGTCTGGGGGCCTTCTGCTGCTACGGTCTTCCGTTCGCCGAGGAGGTCGTGATGTCTGCTTCCCTGCCTGTCGCTGCCCGTGTGGATCTCCGCCGTCAGCCGATCGAAGAAGTTCTGGAGCGCGTGGAGCAAGCTCTGCATGCTCGACTGGAACGACACACGCTGGTACGCAAGCGCCGGTCCCTGGGCGGCCGGACGGAGCGGGGCACGTGGGTGCGTATCGAGCGCCGCGGCTTCGAGAGGATCGGCCCGCAGGGCTGGAACGGGACCGAGGCCGCCGCCGTGCTGCAAGGGGTCGCGATGCCCGAGTGGTACCAGGGCGTGGCGTGGCGTGAGCGGGGCGAGCCGGTGATGTGGCGCGCGGATGAGCTGGAGCTGCTTGCGTCGCCGTCTGTCGCCAAGGGCGCGCTGGTGCTCGAAGATCCCGGTCTGCCGGATGCGTGGTGGGAGGCGCTGAATGCCTCACTGGGCGCCCTCGCGGACCAGCAGACGCCGCGGATCGCGACACCGGACACGGTGACGATCACGCAGGAGCAGGTGACGCAGACCCTCGGGGAGGTCTTCCCCGGCATCGCCGATACACGGATCGAACGGTGGACGCCGGCTCATGCGGATCTGACCTGGGCCAACGTGATGGGACCGGAGTTCTCCATCATCGACTGGGAGGACTGGGGCATGGCGCCCCGGGGCCTGGACGCCGCAACGCTGTGGGGCAACGCGCTGGCCGTCCCGGCGCTCGCGCACCGCGTCCGCCAGGAGCGGCAAACGGACTTGGAGAGCCGGGACGGCAAGCTGATGTCGCTGTTCTTCCTGTCGAAGATCGTCGGACCCCACGCGTACGAGGAGGATCCGCTGCTGGCGCCGGCCCGGAAGGAGGCCGAGCGCCTGGTGGCCGAGCTTCAGCTCTGACGGTGTCCGTGGAGGGCCCACAGGTACTGACTGACAGCGGCGGTGTCCACCTCTGCGCCCAGGGCCTGAACCAGCTGGGCCAGGTGAGTGGGGTCGTCGGCGCCGACCGCCACCGCGGCAGCACTCGGCAGGTGGAACGCCGTACGGAATGCCGCCTGCACGCGGGACAAGCCATCGTGGGGCTGTCGGAGGAACGGGCGGGGGTCGAAGTCCTCCCAGACCTTCCCGTTGCCGCCCCCGAAGGGGCTCATGCCCCAGGTCTCGCCCGCCTGCCAGGCATTGCGCAGGACGGTCGTGGTGTCGAGGAGGTCGATGCCCACGAGGAACCCGGCCCGGACCATGAGGACGTCCGGAGACGGCAGGGCGTCCACCCCGACCATGCCGAGCGGCCGGGTGTCCCAGGAAGACACGCCCCAGGTGCGGCACAGGCCGTCGCGGGCCGCGTCGGCCAGGGCGGTGCAAGCGCTGCCGAGGAGGGCCTGGCCATCGGCCGGGGACAGGCTCGTGAGGCTCCGCTCGGGGTTGTGGAGGAGAACAGTATCGGGTTCCCTGCTGAGTTCCCGGGCCGCCTTTTCGATGGCCAGGCGCAGCCGGCTCGGGTCGAGGGAGTGCTCAGCCTCTCCGGCGCCCGGGAAGAAGCCCACCTTCGTGGAGAGGGTGAACTGCGGCAGCAGATCAGGGGCGGTCTCGGCCAGTACCGCGTGTGAGCGGAAGCCGAGGTAGGGAGCTGCGGTGTCCAGGGCCGTGACGCCGAGGTCGAGTGCGGCCGTCAGGATGTCGCGGTGGTGACGAGACCGGTGTAGGCCGAGGACAAGGCGGGGGTCAGCTCCGTGCACAGTTCCTCCTTCATTAGGATCTCGGCGAGCTGTTCTACGTCCAGGCCGGTCTTCTCGGCGGCGTCGGCGATGTCGACGGGGTGGCCGCTCAGCAGCAGGGCGAGTGCGGGGTACGCCTTGCCGGAGAAGGAGAGCTTCTTGCCTGCCGCTAGGACGTCCACGGTGTCGGTGTGCTGCTCGATCACGGGCTCGAAGTCGGTGACGCACACGACGGCCGCGGGCTTGCCGAACAGGCCGGTGGCCGGGACATGCCGGGCGGCCAAGCGTTCCCGCTCCCGGGCATCGAAGAAGTCCTGCGGGGTCAGCTTCTTAGCCATCTCGGCGACGGCGTCGGCCAAGAGCCGCTGCTGCCCCTCCCACTGGCCAGGTGAGTTCCATCGGTCCAGGTCGTACCGGAACAGCTCCTGCGTGCGGGCTTGGTCGGCGAGCCAGGCCAGCCAGTTCACTCCGACGCGCTTCACGATGCCGAAGGTGGCGTGCAGGCTGTAGCCGTCGCCTTGGTCGTCCCGGGTGGCCTGGTGCCAGAAGCCGCGCGGGATGTGCATCACGCCGCCGGGCTCCATGACGCCCTGCCACACGATCTCGTCGCTGGGCTCGGAGTTGGGGGCGGAGTCGCGGTACATCGGCGCCTTGCGCGAGGTATCGCGGACTTCCCAGCTCTTGCGGCCGGCGAGCTGGACGATTACGACGTCGTGGTCGTCCCAGTGGAGCTTGAAGCCGCTGGCGTCCTGGGTGGTCAGGTAGGCGTTCACCTGCACCAGCTCATGGGCCCACCACTGGAGGGCGCGGCAGGTGGCTTCCATGGCCGGGTCGAAGAAGTCGACCTCGTCCAGAACCAGGGTGCAGCCCTCGCGCATCAGCGCGCCGACACGGTTCATGTCGGCCATGGGGATGGCTTGTCCCCGCCGGGTGACGGAGGGGTGGATGTAGCGGCCGGGGTGCAGTTCGGCGCCGTCTTGGAAGATGCGGAACTGGGGAGTGGTGACGCTGCGGCGCATCACCAGGTCCAGCAGCTTCCTGGGGTTGAGCAGGCGATCGAGCAGATCAAGATCCTCGATCGTTCCCCGGGCGAAAGCGGCTCCGAGTTCCCTGGGGCCGTCCCAGCCGAGGGCTTTCTCCATCGCGTTGACGAAGTGGTGGTCCATGTGTTCCTCCGGTCGGCGTCATGGCGGGTGAAGGCCGGGGGCCCGCCGTGGATGACGAGCCCCCGGTTGGTGCTGTGGCGTGCTGGTGGCGCTACTCCTGCGGGAGGTTCAGGCCGTCGCGGTTCTCACCGTCGTCGCCCGCGGAGGTGCCGGTGCAGTCGGACTCCGCCGCCGCAGCGGTGAAGCGGTCCTGGACCTTGATCAGGCTCTCGACGCCGATCAGCAGGTCTTCCTTCTGCGCTGCCATGTGTGTCTCCGTTTCCTGGAAGTTCAGGGCCGACGGGTGCCGGCCCAGCCCCGATGGGGCGTGCCTCACCAGCCCTGTGGTTTCCGGGTCGGCGAGGAGACAGGGGTGGCGCGAGGCCACGGATCGAGCGAACTCGGGATTCGTGCCGGAAGCTGGTTGCAGGTCAGCGGCCGGGATCACCAGCAATGGCCAGGGCGACCACCAGGACGATGACGGCAGCGGCGTAGAGGAGCACGGCGAGTTGTTGGCGCCAGCCCCACGGAGCTCGACCACGTACCCGGGAATCCCGATCTAAAGGGGCTTTCACTGTCGGGAAGTGGTCACTACGCCGCCCCCCGGCGTGATGGATGCCAGCCGAAGGGCACCGGCCGACGACGACGTACCGCCGCAGCGGGGGCACTCGCACGGGGGGTAGCGGCCGGGGTTGGAGAGGATGTCGAACGGGTCGCCTTCCAGGACCCGCGTGCTCGGCGACCACGTCCGGCCCGAGTCCCGCGATACCCGGATGTTCATCAGGACGCGGGGTTCTATGCCCAGGTCAGGGGTCTTCCCGAGGGCCGTTCGCTCTGTGTCAGGAGTGCCCGCCGACTCGTTCAAGGCGGTCGTCCTCGGTCGCTTCGCCATGTCCGGAAGGATCGCGATCAGGACGACGGGCCAGAAAGGCCCAGCGGATTACCCAACTTGGGTAACATCACGTTCGGTTGAGACCTTGAAGCGATCCGTAGTCTTCCTCCGGAGCGTGCCCGATGCCCGTGTCACGTCGCACGAAGGAACTACCGGCAAGTCTGCTCACCGATCCTGAGATGATCGACGCGTGCCGCGTGCGCGACTTCGCGAAGGTCTTTCGCCTGGTCAAGGCTCGCGCAGGCATCTACCCGTCGATGATCGGGCGCCAGTGTGAGCTGACGCCGAGCCGGGTGGGGGAGGTAATCGCGGGCCAACGGCAGCTACTCCACATGGACGTGATCGAGCGGATTGCCGACGGGTTGCGCATCCCGGGCCACATGCTCGGGCTTGCCCGACGGGAGTGGGAAACGCCGGTTGCACTTGCCGTGGCAGAGCGCGAGCCACCAGAGCCCGTGCACCTACCTGCCGGGCCCAGGCCGCTTGCGGCCTTACCCGGGGTGGAGGTGGACAGCATCCTTGCCCTGGCCGCCGGTACCAATCCGAGCCCGTCCACGCTCCAGGCGCTCCGGTCCTCGATCGAGGACTACTGGCGACGCGACGACGAGCACGGAGGGGAGACCCTTCGACCGGCCGTCGTCGGCCAGCTGCGATACGTCGAAGGTCTGCTCAAGGACCGGCGGCCGACGCAGATACAGCATGGCCTGTACGGCGTCGCCGCCGAGCTGGCTCGGCTCACCGGGTGGACGTACTTCGACGCCCGCCAGTACCACCAGGCCCGCGCGTACTTCTCGGAAGCCCTTCAACTGGCCAGGGCGATTGACGACCATCCCTTCATGGCCAACGTGCTGGCGTGCATGAGCCTGCAAGCGACCTACCAGGATAAGCCGGCGGACGCCCTGGGGCTGGTCTCGGCCGCCCAGGACCAAGCTCGCGCCGCCACTGGGACGACACCGAGGGTGCGTTCCATGCTGGCCATGCGGGAAGCCTTCGCCCACGCCGCCTTGGGCGACAAGAGAGCTGCTCACACCGCGATCTCCGAGGCCCACAGCCAGTTCGAGCGCATCCGGCCGGGAGACCCCGACCCGGCATGGGTGGCCTACTTCGATGAGCCGAAGCTCATCGTGGACACCGGTATCGCGCATGGCCGTCTCGGTGAGGCCGCCATCGCTGAACCCTTGATCGCGGATGCCCTGGAGCGGGAAGACCAGTCGAACCAACGGGGCCGGGCCTTCCACGCCTTCTGGCTCGCCCGTACGCAGCTCCAGCGGGGCAAGGTCGACCAGGCGTGTCACACGGCGACGCAGGCACTGGTGCCTGCGTCGGCGGTGACCTCGGAACGGGTGGCCGGGCACCTGCGCGAGTTCTACGAGCAGCTTGCGCCCCATCGCGAGGTGCCGGCCGCAGTTGCCTTTGAGGCCCGTCTACGTGAGGTGCTGCCGGCTCCCGGTCAGCGGACCCCCTCGTCCATCAGGACGTAGAGGAGGCCGACGAGGGAGCCGCTGCTGACGATCTCGCGGCGGTCGATCATGCTGCGGATGTTCGCCAGCGGGATCCACTCGATGCGGTCCGACTCGTTCTTCTCAGTCGGCGGCCCCTCGTACGTCGCACCGTCGGCACGGAACAAGTGGTGCTGGGAGTCCGTGATGCCGTTGGCCGGCTCGGCGTAGACGAGGGGCTTCATCGGCCCCGGGCGCCAGCCCGTCTCTTCGAGGGCTTCGCGCGCGGCAGCCTCGTCCGGGGTTTCGTCTGCCTCGACCAGGCCCATCGGGAGCTCCCAGGCCCAGGCGTCGGTGATGAAGCGGTGGCGCCACATCATCAGGACCTCTTGGCGGTCGTTGACAACGGCGGCCACGGCCAGGTGGCGGAGCTTGACGACGTGGTGTTCCCAGCGGTGGCCGTCCGGCGTCTCGATGTCGGTGAGCCACAGGTTCACCCACTTGTTCTCGTAGATCGGACGTTCACCGTGGATCTTCCACTGCATCGCTGCGGCCCCTCTCGATCGACCACCAGCATCGCAGAACCGTCCTGAGAGAGCCCCCGGTTCGCCCAAATCGCGTCAGGGTGACGAAATGGGGGCGATCCTTGCCCGCGCTCAAGAAAGAGGCCGCCTGAGCCCGCTACCGGCCGCGCCGCTCACCACAGCGGGCGCAGCGGTGGCAGGTCGCCCTTTGTCATGGCTCTGATGAGGGCGGCGAGTTCGGCGCGGGGGACGCGGCGGTTCTGGGCTCCCAGGCGCTCGTCCAGCTCGCTCTCCATCTCGAACATGACCCGTCCGGCGACCGCGAGGTGCTCCAGCGCCCGGTCGGTCAGGACGACGAGTTTGCGCCGCCCGCCCGCCGGGTGGGGTCGCCGCTCCACGTAGCCGCGCGCCGCCAGGTCGTCGACGATCTGGCCGGCCGCCTGCTTGGTGACGCCGAGCTGCTCCGCCAGTTCGCTGCTGGTGGCGCCGTCCCCGTAAAGCGCCTGAAACACAAGTCCGTGCATCGGACGCAGGTCGTCGTACCCGGCCGAGTCCAGCCGGGATACGAATTCGGACAGGACCAGCTGGAAGGACATGCCGAGCAGATAGGTCAGCTCGGCTCTGGCCAGCGGGTCTCCGGCCTGGCCTGCTCCCGCTCCGTTGCTTCCTGTCTCTGCTGTGGACTCCATCCGGCCATGCTGCCACACCCTGGAAAGACGCTTTACTCCCACGTTCCCTCCCTCGCTCCAGCCGGACTCCAGCGGTTCTCGGTTACCTGTGGGAACAGTCTCGGCGCGGTTCCCCTTGCCGTTTGACACCTACGACTAAAGCAGCTTTACTCGTGGAGCAAGCGAAGTAAAGCTTCTTTACACAGGAGGTCGCAATGAACGTGGTCAGCGAGAGCGAGCAGCGGACTACCCGTACCCCTTCGGGTGCGATGTTCGGCCTCGCCGCCCCCAGCCAGGGCAGCACCGAGGTCAGCACCTGGCGCGTGGAGCTCGGCGCGGACTCGGCGACCCCGGTCCACATCATCGACCGCGAGCAGATCTGGATGCCGCTCTCGGGCGCGTTCAAGGTGACCATCGACGGCGAGGACGGGCAGGTCAAGGCCGGCGAGGCCCTGGCGATCCCCGGCGGCGCCGTGCGTCAGCTCACCGCGGTCGGTGACACCCAGGCGCTCGTCGCCATGGTGGTCGGCGGCAAGGCCAGCATGCCGGGCAACGAGGACAAGAAGATTCCGCTTCCCTGGGCCGAGTAGTTCGGTCGGCCCGGCGACCTGAACCGAGGTCCGCGCTGCGTTCGCAGCGCGGACTTCGGCAGCGGCAGCGGCAGCGGCCATCAGAGGAAAAACTCTACGAAGGACGGGCAATGAATCCCGAAGTCAGCAGCGGGCGCCGCCGGGCGATCCTGGCTCTGCTCGCATCCACGGTGCTGGTCGTGGTCATGGACCTCACGATCATCAACGTCGCACTCAATCCCATTCAGCAGAGCCTTGATGCGACCAACGGCGAGCTCCAGTGGGCGCTGGACTCGTACCTGATCACCTTCGCGGCGTTCCTCTTCACCGGTGGCGTCTGCGCCGACCGGTTCGGCCGCAAGAAGACCCTGATCACCGGTCTCGTCCTGTTCGGTGTCAGCTCGGTGCTCGGCGCCTTCGCGACCGACATCGTCCAGCTCATCATCTGGCGCGCCGTCATGGGCGTCGGCGCGGCCGTGGTGCCCACGGTCACCCTCGCCATCCTCATGAACGTCTTCCCGCCGGCCGAGCGTCCCAAGGCCATCGCGGGCTGGGCCGCGGCCGCCGGTGTGGCCATGGCGGTCGGTCCGGTACTCGGCGGCGTGCTGCTCGAGTACTTCTGGTGGGGCTCGATCTTCCTCATCAACGCCCCGCTCATCGTCATCGCCGTCGCCCTGATGATCGCGCTGGTGCCCGAGTCGAAGAACCCGGTCCGCACCGCGTTCGACCCGCTCGGCGTGCTGCTGTCCATCGTCTCCGTCGGCCTGCTGGTCTACGGCATCGTCCTCGCGGGCGAGGACGGCTGGACCAGCACCGGTGCGCTCGGCGCCATCGCGGGCGGTGTGGTCCTGCTGGTCGCGCTGGTCCTCTTCGAGAAGAAGATCGCCGCTCCCTCGCTCGACGTCAGCCTCCTGAAGAACTCGCGCTTCGCGGCCGGCACCGGCGCCATCGCCCTGTGCTTCTTCGCACTCATCAGCTCGATCTTCATCTCGCAGTTCTACTTCCAGGCAGTCCTCGGCTTCTCGCCGCTGGAAGCCGGTCTGCTCGTCCTGCCCATGGGCATCGGCTCCATGGTCGTCTCGGCCCGCTGCCCCAAGCTCGTCATGAAGTTCGGCCCCCGCGCCGTGGTCGCCGCCGGCTCCACGGCCATCGCCCTGTACGCCGTGGGCGCGGCCTTCTTCGACGCCGGTACGCCGACCTGGCTGCTGGTCGTCGCGCAGCTGCTCCTGGGCATCGGCTGGGGCTCCATCATGGCTCCCGCCACCGCCTCGCTGATGTCCGTCGTGCCTCCGGTCAAGGCGGGCGCGGGTCAGGCTGTCTCGCAGACCGCCCGTCAGGTGGCAGGCGCCCTCGGCATCGCGATCATCGGAAGCCTGCTGAGCTCCGGCTACCGCTCCTCGATCGGTGACGCGGTGAACGTCCTTCCGGAGGCCCTGCGTGACGAGGCCGCCGGATCCATCGGCGGCACCGTACGCGCCGTCCAGGCCGCCAAGCTGGGCGACCAGGCCCCGGCCCTGCTGGCCAAGGCCTCCGACGCCTACGTCAGCGGCATGCAGTCCACGCTGTTCGTGGTCGCCGGTGTCGCCCTCGTCTCGGTCCTCGTGGCCCTGCGCTGGCTCCCCAAGACCCCGCCGGCCCCGCCCGGACCCCCGCCGGGCGCGGCCGCCCCGGGTGCCACGGCCCCCGGCGCCACTGCGCCGGGTGCCACGGCACCGGGCGCCCCCGCGGCCCCGCCCGCCCCGGTGAAGGACGAGCCGAGCCTCCGTCCCTGACCCGGCGCGCGCCGCGCCGCCCTCAGTGCCCGCCCACCCTTCGGGGTCGGCGGGCACTGTCCATTCTGCCGATAAACGGAATCCAACTCCCTTTATTGCAGGCCCAGTTCAAAGCATCCCGGACATGGCGGGACAAGCCGTCCCGCCCCCGCGACCGGTCGAAGAACGATCCATCAGCGCTCAAGTGTTTCAGCGTTATGTACAAGCGGAGGGGGTTCTCATGCAGATGGGCAAGGACTCTGGGCACGTCGACGGGTCCCGTATGGACAACGTCGAGGCAGTGTCGCACTGGTTGCGGAGCGAGATCGCCGTACGGTCGGGACGCGCGCCCGACGAGATCCGCGACGACGATCTCTTCACGACCATCGGTATCGACTCGATGCGCGCCGTCGCCCTCATGGGCGACCTCTCGGAGCTGACCGGTACCCGGCTCTCCCCGGCACTCATGTGGTCGCACCCCAGCATCGCGGCGCTCGCCGCCCGCGTCGTCGCGGGCGAGCCCGATGCGCCCGCCGAGCTCCCGGACACCTTCCGGGCCGCTCCCCGCGAGCGCGAGCCGATCGCCATCACGGGCATGGCGTGCCGGCTCCCGCAGGCCGAGAGCCTCGAGGAGTTCTGGGAGCTGCTCAGCTCGGGCACCGACGCGGTGAGCGAGGTGCCGGCCGAGCGCTGGGACGCCGCCGCCTACCTCGACGCCAACCCGGCCGCCGCCGGCAAGATGGTCACCTCCCAGGCCGGCTTCCTGCGCGGCCCGGTGGACACCTTCGACCCGCTCTTCTTCGGCATCTCCCCGCGCGAGGCGCAGGAGATGGACCCGCAGCAGCGGCTCTTCCTGGAGGTCGCCTGGGAGGCCCTGGAGGACGCGGGCCTCTCCGACGGCCGGCTGTCCGGCACCGCGACCGGTGTCTTCGCCGGGGCGATCTGGCACGACTACGCCGACCTCGGCGCGGCCGACCCCGCCGGCGCCTCCCTGCACTCGGCCACCGGCCGGGCCCTGAACATGGTCGCCAACCGGCTCAGTTACGTCCTCGGGCTCACCGGCCCCAGCGTCGTCCTGGACTCGGCGTGCTCCTCGTCCCTGCTCGCGGTCCACCTGGCCTGCCAGAGCATCTGGTCCGGCGAGTCCGAGACCGCCGTCGCGGGCGGGGTGAACCTGCTGCTGAGCCCGGAGACGATGGTCTCGCTCAGCAAGTTCGGCGGCCTCTCCCAGGACGGCCGGTGCAAGGCCTTCGACGCCCGCGGCGACGGCTTCGGCCGCGGCGAGGGCGCCGGGGCCATCGTCCTCAAGCCGCTGTCCAAGGCGCTGGCCGACGGCGACGACATCTGGTGCACGATCCGCGGCACGGCCACCAACAACGACGGCCTGAGCAACGGACTCACCGCCCCCAACCCCCTCGCACAGGAGGCCGTACTGCGCGCCGCCTGCCGCCAGGCCGGCGTCTCCCCCGCCGAGGTCCAGTACGTCGAGACCCACGGCACGGGCACCGCGCTCGGCGACCCGGTCGAGGCCACCGCGCTCGGCGCGGTCTACGGACGCGGCCGCGACGCGGACGCGCCCCTGCGCATCGGGTCGGTCAAGAGCAACATCGGCCACCTGGAGGCGGCCGCCGGCATCGCCGGCGTGGTCAAGACGGCCCTCGCGCTGCGCCACCGCCGCATTCCGCCCAGCATCCACTTCGAGACGCCGAACCCGCACATACCCTTCGACGAGCTCGGCCTGCGGGTCGCCGCGGCCCAGGAGCCGTGGCCCGAGACCGGGCAGGGCCCGGCCCGGGCCGGGGTGAGCGCCTTCGGCTGGGGCGGCACCAACGTGCACGTCGTGCTCGAGGCCGTCACCGCGCCCGCGCCGCTGACCCTGCTCGAGAGACCCGGCCCCGGCACCGAAGCCGACTCCGCCGGCCGCCCGCAGGTGGCCTTCGTATGTTCCCCGTACGGCCAGCAGTGGATCGGGATGGCCCGCACCATGCTCCGTACGGAACCGGTCTTCCGCTCCGTACTGGAGGAGTGCGACCGCGAACTCGCCCGGCACACCGGGTGGTCGCTCCTGGACGAACTGCACGCAGGTGAGGACACCTCCCGCAGCGGCGACGTCGGGGTGATGCAGCCCGTACTCTTCGCCATCCAGGTCGGCATCGCCGCCTGGCTCGAGGCCTCCGGAGTCCGCCCGGACGCCGTCGTCGGCCACAGCCTCGGAGAAATCGCCGCCGCCGTCATCGCCGGCATCCTGGACCTGCCGGACGCGGTCCGCCTCATCCACCACTACAGCGACCAGCAGCGCCGCGTCGCCGGCTCCGGCAGCGGCATGGCCGTCGTCGAACTCTCCGCCGCCGACATCCAGCAGCGCATCGACGACCGCATCGGCGGCGAGGACATCTCGGTCGCCACCCAGAACGGCCCCCGCACCACCGGCCTCGCCGGCCCCCGCGCCGCGCTGGAGGCCCTGGTCGCCGAGCTGAAGGCCCAGGGCGTGCTGTGCAGCATGATCCGCGTCGACCTGCCGGCCCACAGCGCCGGCATCGACCCGATCACCGCCGATCTCGAAGCGGCCATCGGCACGCTCACCCCGCGGCCCGGCCGCATCCCGATGATCTCCTCCGTGACGGGCGAACCGCTCGACTGGCGGGAGGCGGACGCCTCGTACTTCGTCCGCAACCTGCGCCGGCCCGTACTGCTGGCCCCGGCCACCGCCCATCTGCTGACCAGCGGAACCGGCGTCCTGGTGGAGATCAGCGCCAACCCGGTGCTGGCCCCCGCGCTGCGCCAGTCCGCCGAGGAGTACGGAGGCACCGCGTCCGTACTGACCACCATGCGCCGCGAGGGCGACGACGACCGCGCGGGGCTGGTGGACACCCTCACCGCCCTCGCCGGGCTCGGCTTCGAAGTGCGGCTGCCGGACGAACGCCCGCCCGCCGCCCAGCTGTTCACCCTCTCCGCGCGCACCCCGCAGGCCCTGCGCGACCTCTCCCGCTCCGTCGCCGCCGCCCTCGCGGACGCCGCGCCGGACGCGGACCGGCTGCCGGCCCTGGCCCGCGCGGGCCTGGACCGGGCCCACCACCCCTACCGCCTCTCGCTCGTCGCCCGTGACACGGCCGAGCTCGCCGAGGCGCTGGCCGCCCACGCGGACGGCGAGCGCCCGCCGCAGCTGTACGAGGGCGCGAAGCCGGCGGAATCCAGGCCGCGGACCGCGTTCGTCTTCCCCGGCCAGGGCTCCCAGTGGATCGGGATGGGCCGCGAACTGCTCCGCACGGAACCGGCGTTCGCCGCGTCCATCCGTACCACCGACGCCGCCGCCCGGGCCTGGATCGACTGGTCGATCGAGGCCGAGCTGTGCGCCGACGAGGAGAGCTCGCAGCTGACCCGCATCGACGTCGTCCAGCCGATGCTGTTCGCCGTCGAGGTCGCGCTCGCCGCACTGTGGCGCTCGTGGGGCATCGAGCCCGCCGCGGTCATCGGGCACAGCATGGGCGAGGTCGCCGCCGCGCACGTCAGCGACGCGCTGGGCATCGAGGACGCGACCAGGATCATCTGCCGCCGCAGCCTGCTGCTGCGCCGCGCCGCCGGCCAGGGCGCCATGCTCGCCTGCGAGCTGACGATGGCCCAGGCCCGCGAGCTCCTCGCCGGCCAGGAGCACCTGGTGTCGGTCGGCGTGAACAACAGCCCCCGCTCCACCGTGCTCTCCGGAGACCGTGACGCGCTCGCCGCGATCGCCGAGCGGCTGGAGGCCGACCAGGTCTTCTGCCGCTGGGTCAAGGTGGACGTGGCCTCACACAGCCCGCAGATGGACCCGCTGCGCGAGGACCTGCTGTCCGCGCTGGACGGCATCGCCCCGCGGGCCGGAACCGTCCCCGTCTACTCGACCGTGACCGGCTCGGTGGCCTCCGGCACCGAGATGAACATCCACTACTGGGCCGACAACCTGCGCGAGCCGGTGCTCTTCGCCGACCAGGTGGCCCGGCTCGTCGAGGACGGCGTGAGCGTCTTCATCGAGATGAGCCCGCACCCGATCCTGCTGCCCGCCGTGGAGCAGGTGGCCGCGGAGAGCGGTACGGCCGTGGCCGCGCTGCCCTCGCTGCGCCGCCGCGAGGAGGAACGCGACACCCTGCTCGGCTCGCTGGGCCGGCTGCACGTCCTGGGCGCCCCGGCCCGGGTGGACCGCGCGCTGACCCCGGCCCCCGCGGCGAAGCTGCCCCACTACCCGTGGCAGCGGGAGCGGTTCTGGATCGACGCCCCCGGCCCGGGCACCGGCGCCGCGGGCGGCCGGGCCCTGCGCCGCGGCCTGCTCGGCGAGCGCCTCGACTCCCCCGTCACCCCGGGGACGCACTACTGGCAGATGGACTTCGACAGTACGGCCGCCACCGCCTCGGACCACCGCATCGGCGGGGCCGCGGTCCTGCCGGGCGCCGGATTCGCGGAGATGGCCCTCGCGATGTGCGCCCAGGTCCGGCCCGGCGAGGAGCCCGTACTGGAGGAGTTCGCCTTCCGGGAGCCGCTGATCCTGCCCGCGCAGGGCGTGCGCCGGGTGCAGGCCGTACTGGAGGGCTCGGACGGCGAGCGGGCGCAGATCCGCTTCTTCGTCCGCGAGGACGACGGCCCGCTGTGCGTGGCCGAGACCCAGGCGGTCTTCGGCGCCGCGCCGGACCCGGGCGAGCCCTGCGATCCGGCCTCGCTGGCAGGTTCGCTGACCGAGACCCTCGAGGGACCGGCCTACTACCGGGCGCTCGCCGCCTGCGGCCTGGGCTACGGGCCCGCCTTCCAGGGAATCACCAGCCTCTCGCGCGGCGAAGGCGCCGCCCTGGCCCGGATCGCACCCGACCCGGCGGCCCTGCCCGCCGACCCCGGCTACCGGGTGCACCCCTCGCTGCTCGACTCCGCCCTGCAGTCCGCCGTGGCCCCGCTGCTCGGCGCCGCGTGGGGCGAGGGCGTCACCCAGTGCTTCGTCAGCGAGTCCATCGGCCGGCTGACGGTGTACGGAGCGCTCGCCGGCGAGCTGTGGGCGTACGCGCAGTGCGAGCAGGCCGGCGACGACCGGCACTGGCAGGCCCGCGTGCGGATCCTGTCCTCCGACGGCACCCTGCTGGCCGAGGCCGAGGGGCTGCGCGTCGTCAGGCTGGATTCCGTACCCGTCCTGGCCGCGAGCCAGGACGACGCGCAGAGCGGACCGGCGGACGGGGCGATCGCCGCCGGGCTGGCCGAACTGCCCGTGGCGGAGCGGCGGGCCGCCTTCGAGACCGCCGTACGGGAGATCACCGCGCAGGTGGTCAAGCTCCCCGCCCGCCGCATCGACCCCGACACCCCGCTGCGCTCGCTCGGCATCGACTCGCTGATGTCGCTGGAGCTGCGCAACCGCCTGGAGGCGGCCTTCGGCGTGGAGCTGTCGGCCACGCTCATCTGGAACTACCCGACCGTACGCGACATCGCGCCGTTCCTGGCCGGCAAGGCGGGCATCGCGCTCGACGGCGACGAGGCCCTCGAGCAGAGCCCCGAAGCCGAAGCCCCCGTCCTGCCCCCGGCGGCGGACGGTGACGCAGACCCGGAGAGCCTCGAGGCCCTCCTTGAACGTGAACTCGCGGAACTGAGCGAGCGGATGGAGACCTTCTAGTGAGCAGCAGCACCGCCGCCGGGGCCGCCCCGGCCGAAGACCGCTCCGGGGACGCCCTCGTCAAGGCACTGTCCGCCGTCCGCATGCTGCGGGGCCGGCTGGACGCACTGGAGCAGAAGCGCCACGAGCCCATCGCCATCGTCGGCATGGGCTGTCGGCTGCCGGGAGGGGTCCGCTCCCCCGGCGACTTCTGGCAGATGATCAGTTCCGGCACCGACGCGATCACCGGTGTGCCCGGCGACCGCTGGGACGCCGACGCCTACTACGACCCCGACCCGAACGCCGCGGGCCGCACCACCATGCGCTTCGGCGGGTTCATCGACGGGGTGGACCGGTTCGACCCGTACTTCTTCGGCATATCCCCGCGCGAGGCCGCCCGCATGGACCCCCAGCAGCGGCACTTCCTGGAGGTGGCCTGGGAGGCGCTGGAGGACGCGGGCCTGCCCCGGGAGAAGCTCCAGGGCAGCGCGACGGGCGTGTTCGTCGGCGCCAACGCCACCGACTACCTCCAGATGCAGCTGGAGGACCCGGCCGGCCTCGACACGTACACCGTCGTCGGCGGCACCAACTGCATCATCTCCAACCGGCTCTCGTACCAGCTCGACCTGCGCGGACCGAGCATGACCGTCGACACGGCCTGCTCGTCCTCGCTGGTGGCCGTGCACCTGGCCTGCCAGTCCCTGCGCACCCAGGAGTGCTCCACCGCGGTCGCCGCCGGGATGAACCTGATCCTGTCGCCGACGATGACGGTCGCCCACTCCAAGGGCCTGCCGCTCGCCCCCGACGGCCGCTGCAAGACCTTCGACGCGAAGGCCGACGGCTACACCCGCGGCGAGGGCGTCGGCGTGCTCGTCCTGAAGCGGCTCTCGGACGCCGTCGCGGACGGCGACCGGATCTGGGCCGTCATCCGCGGCTCCGCCGTCAACCAGGACGGCCTGACCAACGGCCTGACCGCGCCCAGCGGCCTGTCCCAGCGCGATGTCATCAAGGCGGCGCTGCGCTCCGCCCGGCTGGAGCCCTCGCAGGTCACCCTGCTGGAGGCGCACGGCACCGGCACCAGCCTCGGCGACCCGATCGAGGTCGAGGCACTGCACGAGGTGTACGGGACCGCGGACGCAGGCGGCGGGAGCTGCACGCTCGGGTCGGTGAAGACCAACATCGGCCACCTGGAGGCGGGCGCCGGCCTGGCCGGCCTGATCAAGGTGGCGCTGAGCATCCACCACCGGGCCATCGCGCCCAACCTCCACCTGGAGGAGGTCAACCCGCACATCTCGCTCAAGGGCGGACGGTTGCGCATCCCGACCGAGGCGGCGGGCTGGGACGAGCCCGCCGAGCGCCGCCACGGCGCCGTCAGCTCCTTCGGCGCGGGCGGCACCAACGCCCATGTCGTCCTCGGCCCGGCCCCGCAGGACGAAGGCGTCCAGGAGGCTGTGGCCCCCGGCGTGCCGCAGGCCGCGCAGGGCCCCTGGCTGCTGCCGGTCTACGCGGGCACCGCCGACGCGCTGGTCCCGATGGCCCGTGCCTGGCGCGACCACCTCCAGGACCCGCAGACGCGGCAGGAGCCGTTCTCCGCGCTGGTGCACGGCGCCGCCACCCGGCGCACCCGGCACGCACACCGGCTCGCGGTCGCCGCGAGCACGCACGCCGAGGCCGCCGAGCGGCTGGACATGTGGCTGGCGGACAAGTCCCCGGCTTCCGTGATCACCGGCCGCACGGGCGGCGACATCGCCGACAAGGTCGTCTTCGTCTTCCCCGGCCAGGGCGCCCAGCGGGCCGGGATGGGCCGCGAACTGATGCGCGTCTGCCCGGTGTTCAAGGCCGCCGTGACCGAGTGCGACGAGGCCTTCAAGCGCTGGACCGACGGCGGGTTCTCCGTCATCGACACGATCATGGGTCTGGAGGACGGGGCACCGCTGGAGCGGATCGACGTCATCCAGCCGGCCCTGTTCGCCATCGCGGTCGGACTCGCCGCCCGGGCCCGGGCCTTCGGCGTCGAGCCCGACGCGGTGGTCGGCCACAGCATGGGCGAAGTCGCCGCCGCGTACGTGGCGGGCGTGCTGAGCCTGGACGACGCGGCCCGCGTCATCTGCCGCCGCAGCTTCCTGCTGCGCCGCATCAGCGGGCAGGGCGCGATGCTGGTGGTGGGCCTGCCGTTCGACCAGGCCGCCGAGTTCATCGCGGACCACAGCGACCGGGTCTCGGTCGCGGTCAGCAACAGCCCCACCTCCACGGTGCTCTCCGGTGACCCGGAGGTGCTGGCCAAGCTCGCCAAGGCCCTCGAGGCCCGCAACGTCTTCTCCCGCCACGTCAAGGTGGACGTGG
Source organism: Streptomyces sp. NBC_01546 (assembly GCF_045208355.1). NCBI lineage: Bacteria > Bacillati > Actinomycetota > Actinomycetes > Kitasatosporales > Streptomycetaceae > Streptomyces > Streptomyces sp. NBC_01546. The sequence goes on along the minus strand of NZ_CP109380.1, from coordinate 82,262 downwards.
CCTCGCACAGCCCCCAGGTCGACGCCCTGCGCGAGGACCTGCTGGCCGAGCTGGAGGGCATCGAGCCCCGCGCGGGCAAGGTGCCGGTCCTGTCGACCGTCACCGGCGAACTGTGCGACGGCTCCGGTTTCGACGCCGAGTACTGGGCGGGCAACCTGCGCGAGCCGGTGCTCTTCTGGGACGCGGTGGGCCGGCTGATCGACAGCGACCACGGGGTGTTCGTCGAAATGAGCCCCCACCCGACGCTGCTGTCCGCCGTCGAGCAGGCCTTCGAGCACACCGGCCGCGAGGGGCTGGCCCTGCCGTCCATGCGGCGCGACGAGCCGGAGGCGCACGGCCTGCTGGAGATCCTGGCCGCCCTGCACACGCACGGCCTGCCCGCCCGCCTGACCGAGCTGCTGCCGGCGGCGCCCGCGCGTCCCGTACCGCTGCCCGCGTACGCCTGGCAGCACGAGAGCTTCTGGTTCCGCGCGTCGGGCGCCGCCGGCCCGGTGCCGGCCGTCGCCCTCGCCGGTGGCGCGATGCCCGAGCCGGACACCGCGGAGGGCCGCGAGCGGCTGCCCAGGCTGGTGGCGGCCGTGGCCGCCGCCGAGCCCGGCGACGCCCGCGCCGAGCTGGTCCGCGGCGAGGTCGCCGCGGCGGTGGCCGGAACCCTGGAACTGAGCCCCGACCGGGTCGACCGGACGGCCGGCTTCTTCCAGATGGGCATGGACTCCACGCTCGCCCGCGATGCCCGCATCCGGCTGGAGACCCTGCTCGGCCGCCGCCTCCCGGCGACCGTGATGTTCGAACACCCGTCGGTGGAGGCGCTGTCCGCGCATCTGCTGGCGCTGGCGGAGCGGGCGGCGGCCGACGCCGGCCCGCAGTCTTCCGCGGACCCGTCCGCGGCCCCGTCCGCCGCACCCATCCCCACCGCCATCCCCACCCCCGCACTGCAGGTGCCTTCGGACCTTTTCGGGTCCGGGGACGACACATCCCTCGACGACCTTTCCGAAGCCGAACTCCTCGCCGTGCTGGCCGCGGAGTCCGGTTCCCCGACGCACGCAGCCGGAGGAGCCCGATGACCGACAAGGACCACGAGCGGCAGAACGTACTCGCGCAGAGCGTGCGCGAGATCCGCCGCCTGCGCGGGGAGCTCGACGCCGCCGAGCGCGCCCGCACCGAACCGATCGCCATCGTCGGCCTGGCCTGCCGGATGCCCGGAGGCGCCGAGACGCCCGAGGAGTTCTGGGAGTTCCTGAGCTCGGGCCGCGACGGCATCCGCCAGGTGCCCGAGGACCGCTGGGACACCGCACGGCACGGCAGCCGCCTCGGCGGCTTCCTCGACCGGGTCGACGGGTTCGACGCCCCGTTCTTCGGGATCTCGCCGCGCGAGGCCGCCACCCTGGACCCCCAGCAGCGCCTGCTGCTGGAGGTGGGCTGGGAGGCCCTGGAGCACGCGGGCATCTCGCCGGCCGGCCTGACCGGCACGGACACCGGGGTGTACTTCGGCGTCACCACGTACGACTACGTACAAAGACAGATGCAGCAGATCGACCCGGCCGAGCTGGAGGCGTACAGCCTCACCAGCAACGCCTCCACCTTCGCGGCCGGCCGGTTCTCGTACTGGCTGGGCCTGCAGGGCCCCAGCCTCTCCGTCGACACCGCGTGTTCGTCCTCGCTGGTCGGCGTGCACCTGGCGTGTCAGAGCCTGCGCTCCGGCGAGACCGGCATGGCGCTGGCGGGCGGCGTCAACGTCCTGCTGTCGCCCGAGTGGTTCACCATCGCCGACAAGGCGAACATGCTGGCGCCGGACGGCCACTGCAAGACCTTCGACTCCCGCGCCGACGGCTACGTACGCAGCGAGGGCTGCGGAGTCGTCGTCCTCAAGCGGCTCTCCGACGCGCAGGCGGCCGGTGACCGCGTCCTCGGCGTCATCCGCGGCTCCGCCGTCAACCAGGACGGCCGCAGCGGCGGCATCACCGTCCCGAACGCCGCCGCCCAGCAGGACGTGATCCGTGCCGCGCTGGCCTCGGCCCGCGTGGAGCCGGCGGAGATCGGCTACGTGGAGGCGCACGGCACCGGCACCCCGCTGGGCGACCCGCTGGAACTGCGCGCCCTGGACGCCGTACTGGGCGGCCGCGCGCCGGGCGAGGAGCTGGTCGTCGGCTCGGTCAAGAGCACCATCGGGCACCTGGAGCCCGCCGCCGGCATCGCCGGGCTGATCAAGGTCGTGCTCTCGCTGCAGAACGAGGAGATCCCGGCGCAGCTGCACCTGGAGGAGGTGAACCCGGAGATCGGCATCGAGGACCTCTCGGTCACCTTCCCGCGCACCGCCGTCGCCTGGCCCCGCGGCGACAGGCCCCGTCTCGCGGGCATCAGTTCCTTCGGCGCGAGCGGCACCAACGCCCACCTCGTCATCGAGGAGGCGCCGGCCCCCGTGCCCGCCGCCGAGCCCGCCGCCGACGGAGCCGACGGAGCCGACGGCGCCGACGGAGCCGACGGCGAGCGCACCGCGCAGCTGCTGGCGCTGTCCGCCAAGAGCCCGGCCGCGCTCGCCGAGGTGGCCGCCCGCCACGCCGCCTACCTGGGCGGGCCGGACGCGGCCCCGCTCGCCGACGTCTGCCACACCGCCGCCACCGGCCGCGCCCCCCTCTCCCACCGGCTGACGGTGGTCGCCGGCTCCGCCGGGGAGATGCGGGAGAAGCTGGCCGCGTACGCGCCCGGCGCGCTCCTGCCGGCCGGCGTCCGCACGGGCCACGTGCCCGGCGGCGCGCAGCCGAAGGTGGCCTTCCTCTTCACCGGCCAGGGCTCGCAGTACGCGGGCATGGGCGCGGGCCTCTACGCGAGCGAGCCGGTCTTCCGGGACGCCATCGACCGCTGCGACGCCATCGTCTCGGAGCTGACGGACCGCTCGCTGCGCTCCGTGCTGCACCCGGCGCCCGCCGACGCCGCGCTGGTGGACGAGACCCGCTGGACCCAGCCGGCCCTGTTCGCCGTCGAGTACGCGCTCGCGGAGCTGTGGCGCTCCTGGGGCGTCACACCGGGCGCCGTACTCGGCCACAGCATCGGCGAGATCGTCGCGGCCTGCGTGGCGGGCGTCCTGTCCCTCGAGGACGCGCTGACCCTCGCGGTGCGCCGCGGCAGCATGATGCAGGAACTGTCGGTGGAGGGCGCCATGGCGGCGGTCTTCACCACCGAGGAGCAGCTCGCCGCGGCGCTGGCGCCGTACGAGGGCGAGCTGTCGCTGGCCGCGGTCAACGGCCCCGAGTCCCTGGTCGTGTCCGGCGGCGCCAAGGCGCTGGACCAGCTGCTGGACGAGCTGGCCGCGGCGGGCGTCAAGTCCAAGCGGCTCACGGTCACCCGCGGCTTCCACTCGCCGCTGATGGACCCGGTGCTGGCCGAGTTCGAGGCCGCGGCGGCCGCCCTGACGTACGCGGCCCCCCGCATCCCGGTCGTCTCCAACGTCACCGGCGAGCCGCTGACCGGCCCGCAGGCCTTCTCCGCGGGCTATCTGCGCGAGCACATCCGCCGCCCCGTGGACTTCCTGCGGGGCATGACCGCCCTGCACGGGCTGGGCTTCCGCGTCTTCGTGGAGACCGGCCCGCAGCCCGCGCTCTCCGGCATGGCCAAGCGGTTCGTGCCCGGCGCGGTGGACGGCGAACAGGCCCCGGTCTTCCTGCCGTCGCTGCGCAAGGGCCACGAAGACGACCGGGTGGCGCTGGACAGCCTGGGCGCCCTGTACGCGCTGGGCGCGCCGGTGGACTGGGCCGCGTACGACGCGGGCCGGGGCCGGCGGCGCGCCGCGCTGCCGACGTACCCCTTCCAGCGCACCCGTCACTGGTTCACGCCGAGTGCCCGCCCGGTGTCGGCCGCGCCCGCCACGGGCGAGGCCGGCTCCGCGCGTCTGCTGGGTGAGCTGGTGCCCTCCCCGCTGGAGTCCACGCAGTATTCGGCGGTGCTCGACACCACCGGCCACCCCTGTCTGGGCGACTGTGTGATGGACGGGCTGCCCGTCGTCAACATCGGCGTCTACCTGGAGTCGGCCCTGGAGGCCGCCCGGGCCGACGGCGGCGGCGCGGGCGCGCTGATCGAGGAGTGCCTGGTCCTGCAGAGCATGATCCTCGAAGAGGACCAGCGGGCCCGGGTGCAGCTCGTGCTGGACCCGGCGCCCGGCGGCCGCACCGCGTACCGCTTCTACTCCGCCCGGCGGGACGGCGCCGGCTGGCTGCTGCACTCGCAGGGCAAGCTGGCCGAACTCCCCGCGGGCGCACCGGCCGCGACCGACCTGGACGCGCTGCGCGCCCCGCTCGCCGAGGAGACCACCGGCGAGGAGTTCTACCGCCGGATGTGGCGCCGCAAGCTGTACCTCGGCCCCACCGCCCAGTGGATCGAGCACGTGTGGAGCGGTGAGGGCGAGGCCGTCGCGAGGATGCGCGCCCCGCGCCCGGGCGAGGCCGACGGCTACCGGCTGCACCCCGGCCAGACCGACGCGCTGTTCCAGTCCCTGTTCGCCTGCCTGCCCGAGGGCACCCCGGCGGACGCCACCTTCATGCTGGTGGGCATCGACCGGTTCGCCTTCCACGGGTTCTCCGGCGCGCAGGGCGAGACGTACTGCCGGGTGCGGCTGCTGCCGTCGCCCGACCCGCAGGGGATGCTCCTCGCCGAGGCCGCGCTGTACGACGCCCAGGGCCGCACGGTGGTCGAGGCCACCGGGGTGTGCCTGCGCCGCGCAGAGAAGGACCAGCTGCTGCGCACCGACGGCGCGGCCGCCCCGGCTGCCCGGGCGCTGCCCGCCGCGGCCCCGCTCGCCCCGGCCGCCGCCCCGCAGTCGCTGGACGCCGCGGGCGTACGGGAGCTGCTGACGGCGACGGTCGCCCGCGCACTGGGCACCTCCCCGGACGCGGTCGACCGCGACGAGCCCCTGCAGAACCTCGGCCTGGACTCGCTGATGGCCCTGGAGGTCAAGGAGGCCCTGTCCGTCGCGCTCGGGGTCTCCCTGCCGCTGGTGGCCTTCCTGGAGGGCCGCAGCGTCAGCACGCTCGGCGACCAGATCCTGGAGACCCTCGGCACCCCCGAGGAGTCCCCGGCCGGTGCGGGCACCCAGGACGCCGCGACGCAGCCCACCGCGGGCGGCGGGCGGCTGCCGGAGCTGATCCGCGACGATGCGGCCCGCTACGAGCCGTTCCCGCTGACCGACCTCCAGCAGGCCTATCTGGTGGGCCGCTCCAGCGCCTTCGAACTGGGCAACGTCTCCACGTACTTCTTCATCGAGGTCGACCTCGACGGGGTGGACGTGGACCGGCTGCAGGACTCCCTGCGCCTGGTGATCGACCGCCACGACATGCTGCGCGCCGTGATGACCGAGGACGGCTACCAGAAGGTGCTGCCCGAGGTCGCCCCGTACGAGATCCGCACGACCGATCTGCGCGGCTGCGGCGAACAGGAGCGCGGCGCGCGCCTGGCCGAACTCCACGACGAGGTCGCCGGACAGGTCTTCGACACCGCGGTGTGGCCGCTGTTCGACATCCGCGCCACCCGCGTCACCGAGGGCCGCACCCGCCTGCACATCGGACTCGACGCGCTGATCATCGACGCGTGGAGCACCTCGATGATGTTCCGCGAGTGGGCCGCCGCCTACCGCGGCGAGGCCGGCGAGCTGCCCGAGGTCCCGCTCACCTACCGGGACTACGTGGTGACGGCCAAGGCCGTCGAGGAGACTGACCTGCACGCGACCTCGCTCGCCTACTGGCGCGAGCGGCTCGACACCCTGCCGCCGGCTCCCGAACTGCCGCTGGCCACCGACCCGGGCTCGCTCGAGGCTCCGGCGTTCACCCACCGCTCCAGCCGGATCGAGGCCGAGGACTGGTCCCGGTTCAAGGCGTACGCCTCGGCGGCCGGTGTCACCCCGTCGGCCGCGCTGTGCACGGCGTACTCCCAGGTGCTGGCCTCCTGGAGCAAGTCCAGCCGCTTCACGCTGAACGTGCTCTTCTTCAACCGGCTGCCGCTGCACGAGCAGGTCGGCAGCGTGCTCGGCAACTTCAGCGCCACCACCCTGCTGGAGATCGACTCCACCGCCTCGGTCGCCTTCGGCGAGCGGGCCGGGCGCATCCAGCGCCAGCTGTGGAACGACCTGGAGCACAGCCACGTCAGCGGTGTCGCGGTGCTGCGCGAGCTCAACCGGGCCCGCGGCGGCAACGCCCGCGCCAACATGCCGGTCGTCTTCGCCAGCACCGTCAACTTCGCGGCCAAGGAGGACTCCGCGGCCTCCATGGGCCTGGCCCAGCACCTCACCTCCATCGGCGAGGGCGGCGAGGAGGTCTCCAGCTCGATCCGCACCCCGCAGGTGTGGCTCGACCACCAGGTGGTCGAGGACGCCGGCGCGCTGATCGTGAACTGGGACGTCATCGAGGAGCTCTTCCCCGCCGGGATGATCGACGCGATGTTCGGCGCGTACCTCGACGTGCTGCGCGGCCTGTGCGTCGAGGAGGACGCCTGGCGCCGCCCGGCGCCCGCCCTGGCCCCGACCGCCGAGCTCGAGGTGCGCCGGTCGGCCAACGCGACGGCCGGACCGCTGCCCGCGGGGCTGCTGCACGAGCCGTTCGCCGCGCAGGCCGCCGACCACCCCGAACGGGTCGCGGTGATCGCCCCCGGCCGCGAGCTCACCTACGGCGAACTGGACGAGCACACCGACCGGCTGGGCCGCTGGCTCCTGGAGCAGGGCGCCGGCCCCGGCACCTTCGTCGGCATCGTGATGGAGAAGGGCTGGGAGCAGGTCGCCGCCACCATCGGTGTGCTGAAGGCGGGCGCCGCGTACGTGCCCATCGACGCCGGGGTGCCCACCGAGCGGCTGCGGCTGCTGTGCGAGAAGTCGGACATCCGCCTCGTCCTGACGCAGAGCCGCGTCGAGGCCGACACCCGGTGGCCGGACGGCACCGTCCGGCTCAACGTGGACGGCCCCGAGGCGCTCGCCGTGCCCGCCGGCGCCGTGCCCGCCTCGGCCGCGCGCCCCGACGACCTCGCGTACGTCATCTTCACCTCCGGCTCCACGGGCCAGCCCAAGGGCGTGATGATCGAGCACACGGGCGCCCTGAACACCTGTCTCGACATCAACGAGCGGTTCGGCATCACGCACGAGGACCGGGTCCTGGCCCTGTCCGCGCTCAACTTCGACCTGTCGGTGTACGACGTGTTCGGCATCCTGGCCGCAGGCGGCGCGATCGTCCTGCCGGCCCCGGACGCCCACCGCGAGCCCGGCCGCTGGGCCGAGCTGGTCACCGCGCACGCGGTCACCGTGTGGAACAGCGTGCCGACGCTGATGGAGATGTTCACCGAGCACGCGCTGGGCGCCCAGATGGCCGGGACCCTGCCGCTGCGCACGGTGATGATGAGCGGCGACTGGATCCCGCTGACCCTCCCGGAGCGCATCGCCACGCTGGCGCCCGAGGCTGCCGTGTGGAGCCTGGGCGGGGCGACCGAGGCGTCGATCTGGTCGATCGCGCACCACGTGACCGGTGACGCCGACCCGTCGCTGACCTCGGTCCCGTACGGCAAGCCGCTGCTCAACCAGCAGTTCCACGTGTTCAACGAGGCCATGCAGCCCAGCCCGGTGTGGGTGCCCGGCCAGCTCTACATCTCCGGCGTGGGCCTGGCCCGCGGCTACCTCGGCGACGAGGCCAAGACCCGGGCGGCGTTCCTGCGCCACCCGGCCACCGGCGAGCGGCTGTACCGCACGGGCGACCTGGGCCGGTACCTGCCGGACGGGAACATCGAGTTCCTGGGCCGGGAGGACTTCCAGGTCAAGATCCAGGGGTACCGGATCGAGCTCGGCGAGATCGAGGCCGCACTGCTGGCCTGCGACGGGGTGCGCGCCGCGGTCGCCTCGGCGGTCGGCGAACGCCAGGGCGCCAAGCGCCTGGTGGCCTACGTCGTCCTCGACGAGGACCGCAGCTGCGAGGTGACGCCCGAGCTGCTCGCGAAGACGATCGGCGCGGCCCTGCCCTCGTACATGGTCCCGCAGTACATCCTGATCCTCGACGAGCTGCCGCTGACCGCCAACGGCAAGGTCGACCGCTCCTCGCTGCCGGTGCCCGGCGCCGAGGCCGCCGACGGCGACGCCGCACAGGCCCCCCGGGATCTGACGGAGGGCGAACTCGCCTCGATCTGGGTCGAGTTCTTCCCCGACGCCGGCTTCGGGGTGCACACCGACTTCTTCGCCCTGGGCGGGAACTCGCTGCTCGCGGTCCGGCTGATGGCCGAGATCCGGGCCCGGCTCGGCTGTTCGCTGCCGCTGTCCACCCTGTTCGCCCGGCCCACGATCGCCCTGCTCGCCGCGGCGATCCGGGAGGCCGGCGGGTCGGTGCGCCGCACCGCGCTGGTGCCCATCCGCACCGGGGGCACTCAGACCCCGCTGTTCTTCGTCCACCCGGTCGGCGGAGACGTGCTCTGCTACGGCGAACTGGCCGGCCTGCTCGGTGAGGACCAGCCGTTCTACGCCCTCCAGGTGCCGGACGACGAGGTCCTCGAGACCGTGCCCGAGCTGGCCGCGCACTACGCCGCCGCCCTCACCGCCGCGGTTCCGCAGGGACCGTACCGGCTCGGCGGCTGGTCCATGGGCGGGGTCATCGCCCTGGAGATGGCCCAGCAGCTGACCGCCGCCGGGCACCAGGTCGAACACCTCGCGGTGATCGACCTGCTCGAGCCCCCGGGCCCGGCGCCGGAGCGGGCGGAGATCGACGACGCCGTGCTGCTCTCGTGGTTCGGCCGGGACCTGGCGGGCCTGGCCGGGACCTCGTGGGAGCCGGACCCGGAGCTGTTCCGCGCGGCGGACTGCCCCGAGGCGGCCTTCGAGATCCTGTACACCAAGGCGGCGGAACTCGATGTTCTCCCCGCGGGCGTCGGTCTCGAGATGTTCAGCGAGATCCACACCCGCTTCGCCCGCAACTTCCGGGCCCTGCTGTCCTACGCGCCGCAGCCGTACGCGGGAGCGACCGCGTTCCTGCGCGCCGAGGACGGTTCCACCGACGAGGCGGTCGCCGCCTGGTCGCAGCTGTTCCCCTCCGGTTTCCACTATGTCGCGCTGCCGGGCGATCACTACACGGTCATGCAGTCTCCGCGCCTGCGGCTGCTGGCCGACCAGCTGTCCCTCTGGCTCGCCGGATCGGCGGCCCGACCCCTCGAAGGAATACAGTCATGACGCTGAAGTTCGGTGCTTTCATTCCTCCCTTCCACTCCCTGGGCGAGGACCCCACCACCGCCTTCTGGCGGGACCTGGACCTGATCCACTGGCTGGACGAGCTCGGCCTCGACGAGGCCTGGGTGGGCGAGCACCACTCGGGCGGCTGGTCCACGGTCAGCTCCCCCGAGGTCTTCCTCGCCGCCGCGGCCGAGCGCACCCGCCGCATCAAGCTCGGCACCGGCGTGGTGAGCCTGCCGTACCACCACCCGCTGACCGCGGCCAACCGCATCGTGCAGCTGGACCACCAGAGCGGCGGGCGTGCCATGTTCGGCATGGGCGCCGGGGTCTCGCCCGCCGACGCCCACATGATGGGCATCTCGGCCGGTGACCAGCGCCGCATGATGGCCGAGTCGCTGGAGGCGCTGGTCCGCCTGTTCAAGGGCGACGAGCCGGTCACCATGAAGACCGACTGGTTCGAGCTGCGCGACGCCATGCTGCACCTGCGCCCGTACACCAAGCCGCGGTTCGACATGGCCGTCGCCAGCGCCGGCACCGAGCGCGGCATGCGCCTCGCGGGCCAGTACGGCCTGGAGGCGCTGACCTTCGCGGGCCGCCCGGGCATGTCGGAGCCGCCGCTGGCCCAGCTGTGGGCCGCCGGCGAGGAGGAGGCCGCCAAGCACGGCCAGACCGTGGACCGCTCCAAGTGGCGCGTGGCGATCTGCGTGCACATCGCGGAGACCCGCGAGGAGGCCCTCGACCAGGTCCGCGCCGGAATGAGCCACTGGTTCCGCGAGTACGTGCGCGACACCGTCGGCGCCTCCGCGAAGCTGCCCGAGGGCCGCGAGGCCGAGGTGGCCGTCGAGACCCACACCGCGATCATCGGCTCCGTCGAGGACGCCATCGAGGGCATCGAGCGCATGCAGCGCGAGAGCGGCGGCTTCGGCACCCTGCTGGTCAACACCCAGGACTGGGCCACCCGCGAGCAGACCAAGCGCAGCTACGAGCTGCTCGCCCGCTACGTGGCACCGCACTTCACCGGCGCCCTCGACAGCCGTCGCGCGTCCCAGAAGTGGGTCTCGGAGAACAAGAACGGCTTTGCCGCACAGGCCCGGGAGGCCGCGGCCCAGGCCACGGCCCAGGCCACGGCCCCCCGCTGACCCCCACCACGGACGGAGCCAACATGTCGACCAAACTGCAAGAGAAGTGGCCCGCCGTCGACGGGTCGACCTTCAAGAAAGCCATGTCCCTGCTGGCGGCGCCGCTGACCGTGGTCACCACACGTGACGCACAGGGGCAGCCCTGGGGGTTCACCGCCAGCGCGGTGACCTCGGTGTCGCTGGAGCCGCCCCTCGTGCTGGTCGGCATCGCGCACACCTCCAGCTGCCACGAGGCGCTGACGCAGGTCCCCGAGTTCGTGATCAACGTGCTCGGGGACGAGCACCGCGACCTCGCGGGCCGCTTCGCGACCAGCGGCGTCGACCGGTTCGCCGGTGCGCCGCTGGAGGAGTGGCCGGACAGCCCCGGCCTGCCGCACGTGCCCGACGCGCTCGCGCTGCGCTGCGCGCTCGCGGACCGGATCACCCTGGGCGACCACGACCTGCTGGTCGGCCGGGTGCTGGAGGTGCGTTTGGCGGGCTCGGACCGGCCGCTGCTCTGGTATCAGCGGGCCTTCCGCACCGCCACCTGACCCCGCGCCCCGCCCGGCGTGATCCGTCGGGCGGGGCGCGGACAAGCGTGGAGCCGGGACGGGTGATCCCCGTCCCGGCTCCACTGCGTTGCGGGCTTGCGTACGTGCTAGAGCGGCAGGTTGCCGTGCTTGCGGCTCGGCTGCGGCGCGTTCTTGGCGCGCAGCATGCGCAGGGTGGCGATCAGCCGGGAGCGGGTCTCGGCGGGGTCGATGACGTCGTCCACCAGGCCGCGTTCGGCCGCGTAGTACGGGTGCATCAGCTCCGACTGGTACTCCTTGATCCGCTGCGCCCGGGTCGCCTCGGGATCGGCGGAGTCGGCGATCTCCCGGCGGAAGATCACGTTCGCCGCGCCCTCCGCGCCCATGACCGCGATCTCGTTCGTCGGCCAGGCCAGGGCCACGTCCGCGCCGATCGCGCTCGAGTCCATCACGATGTACGCGCCGCCGTACGCCTTGCGCAGGACCAGGCTGATCCGCGGCACCGTCGCGTTGCAGTACGCGTACAGGAGCTTCGCGCCGTGGCGGATGATCCCCTGGTGCTCCTGGTTCACGCCCGGCAGGAACCCCGGCACGTCGATCAGGGTGACCAGCGGGATGGAGAACGCGTCGCAGAACTGCACGAACCGCGCCGCCTTCTCGGACGCCCCGATGTCCAGCACGCCCGCCAGGTGCGAGGGCTGGTTCGCCACCACACCCACCAGCCGGCCGTCCAGGCGCGCCAGCGCGCAGACCATGTTGCGCGCCCACTGGCCGTGGACCTCGAAGTAGTCGCCGTGGTCGACGATCTCCTCGATCACGTCGCGGATGTCGTAGCCCTGGGTCGGGCGCGCCGGGACCAGGTCCAGCAGCTTGTCGTTGCGGCGGTCCGCCGGGTCCTCCAGGTCACCGGCCGGGGCCAGTTCGCGGTTGTTGGACGGCAGCAGGGACAGCAGGTGGCGGACGTCCTCCAGGCAGCCGCGCTCGTCGTCGTAGACGAACGAGGCGACGCCGGACACCGCTCCGTGGCTGTCCGCGCCGCCCAGGTGCTCCATGGTCACGGCCTCGCCGGTGACGGCCTGGACCACGTCCGGGCCCGTGATGAACATCTGCGAGGTGCCGCGCACCATGAACACGAAGTCCGTCAGCGCCGGGGAGTACGCGGCGCCGCCGGCGCACGGGCCCAGGATCACCGAGATCTGCGGGATCACCCCGGAGTTGCGCACGTTGCGCTTGAAGATGCCGCCGTACCCGGCGAGGGCCGTCACGCCTTCCTGGATGCGGGCGCCGGCGCCGTCGCACAGGCCCACGATCGGGGCGCCGGCGGCCTCCGCGAGGTCCATCAGCTTGTGGATCTTCTCCGCGTGGGCCTCGCCCAGCGCGCCGCCGAAAATGCGGAAGTCGTGCGCGTAGGTGAACACGGTGCGGCCGTGGACGGTGCCCCAGCCCGTCACCACACCATCGGTGTAGGGCCTCTTGTCCTCCAGGCCGAAGCCCGTCGCACGGTGCCTGCGCAGGCCCTCGACCTCGCAGAAGGAGCCCTCGTCGAAGAGGATCTCGATGCGCTCGCGAGCCGTCAGTTTGCCCTTGGCGTGCTGCGCGGCCGTCGCGCGGTCACCGGGTCCGGCCACGGCCAGGGCCCGTATCGCCGCGAGCTCCGTGGCGCGCTCTCGCAGACTCTCCAACTGACTCTCCTCGACGTTGCTCCGGTGGCCCGTGCCCGACATCCCAGCATCCGGCCGGGCTCTCAAGCCCGGCTCGAACGCGGGTGTCCGCCGTGAGGGGCCGTCAGTAGCGGTAGTGGTCGGGCTTGTACGGGCCCTCGACCTGGACGCCGATGTAGGCGGCCTGCTCGGGGCGCAGGGTGGTGAGCTTGACGCCCAGCGCGTCCAGGTGGAGGCGGGCGACCTTCTCGTCCAGGTGCTTGGGAAGCACGTACACGTCGGTCGGGTACTCCGACGGCTTGGTGAACAGCTCGATCTGGGCCAGCGTCTGGTCCGCGAAGGAGTTCGACATCACGAACGACGGGTGACCCGTCGCGTTGCCCAGGTTCAGCAGACGGCCCTCGGACAGCACGATCAGAACCTTGCCGTCGGGGAACTTCCACGTGTGGACCTGCGGCTTGACCTCGTCCTTGACGATGCCCTCGATCTTCGCCAGACCGGCCATGTCGATCTCGTTGTCGAAGTGACCGATGTTGCCCACGATCGCCTGGTGCTTCATCTTGGCCATGTCCGCGGCCATGATGATGTCCTTGTTGCCGGTCGTGGTGATGAAGATGTCCGCCGTCTCCACGACGTCCTGGAGCGTGGCGACCTGGTAGCCGTCCATCGCCGCCTGGAGCGCACAGATCGGGTCGATCTCGGTGACGATGACCCGCGCACCCTGCCCGCGCAGCGACTCGGCAGAGCCCTTGCCGACGTCGCCGTAACCGCAGACCACCGCGACCTTGCCGCCGATCAGGACGTCCGTGGCACGGTTGATGCCGTCGATCAGGGAGTGGCGGCAGCCGTACTTGTTGTCGAACTTCGACTTCGTCACGGCGTCGTTCACGTTGATCGCCGGGAAGAGGAGCTCGCCCGCCTGGTGCATCTCGTAGAGGCGGTGGACGCCCGTGGTGGTCTCCTCGGTGACGCCGCGGATGCCGGCGGCGAGCTTGACCCAGTCGATCCCGGTGTCGGCCAGCAGGCCCAGGACGAGGGCCATCTCCTCGTTGTCGGCGGTGGACGGGTCGGGGACCTCGCCGGCCTTCTGGTACTCGACGCCCTTGTGGACCAGGAGGGTGGCGTCACCGCCGTCGTCGAGGATCATGTTCGGGCCGTCGGCGCCGGGCCAGGTCAGGGCCTGCTCCGTGCACCACCAGTACTCCTCCAGCGTCTCGCCCTTCCAGGCGAAGACGGGAATGCCCGCGGCGGCGATCGCGGCGGCCGCGTGGTCCTGGGTGGAGTAGATGTTGCAGGAGACCCAGCGGACCTCCGCGCCGAGGGCGACCAGGGTCTCGATCAGGACGGCGGTCTGCACGGTCATGTGCAGGGAGCCGGTGATCCGCGCGCCGGCGAGCGGCTGCGTGGCGGCGTACTCGGCGCGGATCGACATCAGGCCGGGCATCTCGTGCTCGGCGAGGGTGATCTCCTTGCGGCCGAACTCCGCGAGGGTGATGTCGGCGACCTTGTAGTCCGTGAAATCGGCAGGGGTCTGGCTGGTCATGGTGACTTACTCCGGTGGTGGATGGCGGGGCTAGGCGGTGACGCCCAGGTTCTGATGGATCTCGAGCGTCGCGGTGGAACGGTTGAGGGTGATGTAGTGGAGACCCGGGGCGCCTTCGGCCAGCAGGCGCTGGGCCATCGCGGTCGCGTACTCCACGCCCACCTTGTGGCCGTCGGCCGGGTTGTCCTGCACGGCCTCCAGGCGGCGGGCCAGGGCGTCGGGGAAGCGGGCGTCGCTCAGTTCGGCGAAGCGGCGGATCTGGCGCGCGTCGGTGGCGGGCATGATCTCGGGGATCACCGGGGTCAGGCAGCCCACCGAGTCCAGCCGGTCGCGCAGCCGCAGGTAGTCCTCGACGTGGAAGAACATCTGCGTGATGGCGTAGTCGGCGCCCGCCTTGCACTTGGCGGCGAAGTGCCGGACGTCCTCGGTCCAGCCCGGGGAGCGCGGGTGCCGCTCGGGGAACGCGGCCACCCCCACGCTGAAGTCGCCCAGCTGCCGGATCATGCTGACCAGCTCGTGGGCGTGCGTGAAGCCCTGCGGATGCGGGGTCCACACGCCCTTCGGGTCGCCCGGCGGGTCGCCGCGCAGGGCGAGCACGTCGCGGATGCCCGCGTCGGCGTACTGGCCGATGATGTGGCGCAGCTCGGCCCGGGAGTGGCCGACCGCCGTCAGGTGCGCGACCGGGCGCAGGGTCGTCTCGGCGGCGATCCGCTTGGTGACCTCGACGGTCCGGTCGCGGGAGGAGCCGCCGGCCCCGTAGGTGACGGACACGAAGGAGGGGCCGAAGGCCTCGATGCGGCGGATCGCGTTCCACAGGGTGCGTTCGCCCGCCTCGGTCTTGGGCGGGAAGAACTCGAAGGAGTACGAGCGCCGGCCGCTGGCCAGGATCTCGCGCACACCGGGCCGGGCGGCGGGGCGGAGCCGGACCAGGGTGGGGCGTTCTGCGATGACGGCTGCCAAAGGATCGTTCCTTCCGGTGTCAGCGTGCGTTGAAGTACGTGGCCGCGGGGTGGTGGATGACGATCGCGTCGGTGGACTGCTCGGGGTGGAGCTGGAACTCCTCGGACAGGTGCACGCCGATCCGCTCCGGCCGGAGGAGGTTGGCGATCTTCGCGCGGTCCTCCAGGTCGGGGCAGGCGGGGTAGCCGAGCGAGTAGCGGCAGCCCTGGTACTCGGTGCGGAACATGCCGTCCATGGAGCCCGGGTCGGACCCGGCGATGCCCAGTTCGGCGCGGACGCGGGCGTGCCAGTACTCGGCGAGGGCCTCGGCCAGCTGGACGGAGAGGCCGTGCAGTTCCATGTACTCGCGGTACGCGTCGGCGGCGAAGAGTCGGGCCGTCTCCTCCCCGATGCGGCTGCCGACGGTGACGACCTGGAGGCCGACCACGTCGGTCTCGCCGGACTCCTCGGGGCGGAAGAAGTCCGCGAGGCACAGGCGGCGGCCGCGGCGCTGGCGCGGGAAGGTGAAGCGGGTCCGCTCCCCGCCGAACTCGTCGAGGATGATCAGGTCCTCGCCCTTGGACACGCAGGGGAAGTAGCCGTGCACGACGGCCGCTTCGAGCAGTCCGTCGGTGTGCAGCCGGTCGAGCCAGCCGCGCAGCCGGGGCCGGCCGTCCGTTTCGATGGTGTCGGCGTCCTTCAGACCCCACTGGCCCTTGAACAGGGCGCTCTCGTCGAGCCAGGAGGCGTACTCCTTGAGCGCGATGCCCTTGACCACGCGGGTGCCCCAGAACGGCGGGGCGGGGACCGGGTTGTCGACGGCCACGTCCGAGCGGCCGCCCTCCTCGGGTTCCGCCACCAGGAGCGGAGCGTCCCGCTTGGGAACGCGCCGCTGCTTCAGGGGCGGGAGCTCGACTCCGGGGACTCCGCGCTTGACGCCCATCAGGGCGTCCATCAGGCGCAGGCCTTCGAAGGCGTCGCGGGCGTAGCGGACTTCGCCTTCGTAGATTTCGTGGAGGTCCTGTTCGACGTAGGCGCGGGTCAGGGCGGCGCCGCCGAGGATGACCGGGTAGTCGGCGGCCAGCTTGCGCTGGTTGAGCTCCTGCAGGTTCTCCTTCATGATCACGGTCGACTTCACCAGCAGACCGGACATGCCGATCACATCGGCCCGGTGCTCCTGCGCGGCCTCCAGGATCGCGGACACCGGCTGCTTGATGCCGATGTTCACGACGTTGTAGCCGTTGTTGGTCAAGATGATGTCGACCAGGTTCTTGCCGATGTCATGGACGTCACCGCGAACCGTCGCCAGCACGATGGTGCCCTTGCCCTCGTCGTCGGTCTTCTCCATGTGCGGCTCGAGATAGGCGACCGCCGTCTTCATGACCTCGGCCGACTGCAGCACGAACGGCAGCTGCATCTGGCCGGAGCCGAACAGCTCACCGACGACCTTCATGCCCTCCAGCAGCGTGTCGTTGACGATGTCGAGCGCGGGACGGGTCTGGAGCGCCTCGGCGAGGTCGGCCTCCAGACCGTTCTTCTCACCGTCGATGATCCGCCGCTGCAGCCGCTCGTCCAGCGGCAGCGCGAGGAGTTCCTCAGCGCGGCCGGCCTTCATCGACTTGGTGTTCACACCCTCGAACAGCGCCATCAGCTTCTGCAGCGGGTCATAGCCCTCGGCCCGCCGGTCGTAGATCAGGTCCAGCGCGGTGGTGACCTGCTCCTCGTCGAACCGGGCGATCGGCAGGATCTTCGACGCGTGCACGATCGCCGAATCCAGACCCGCCTTGACACACTCGTCAAGGAACACCGAGTTCAGCAGCACACGGGCAGCCGGATTCAGACCGAAGGAAATGTTCGACAGACCCAGCGTGGTCTGGACGTCGGGGTGGCGGCGCTTGAGCTCACGGATCGCCTCGATCGTGGCGATGCCGTCGCCCCGGGACTCCTCCTGACCGGTGCAGATCGTGAACGTCAGGGTGTCGATGAGGATGTCCGACTCATGGATCCCCCAGTTCCCCGTCAGGTCGCCGATGAGGCGTTCGGCGATGGCGACCTTGTGCTCGACGGTACGGGCCTGGCCCTCCTCGTCGATGGTCAGCGCGATCAGCGCCGCCCCGTGCTCCCGCGCCAGCCCCGTCACCTTCGCGAAACGCGACTCCGGACCGTCACCATCCTCGTAGTTCACCGAGTTGATGACCGCGCGCCCGCCCAGCTTCTCCAGACCCGCCTGGATCACCGGAACCTCGGTGGAGTCCAGCACGATCGGCAGCGTCGAGGCCGTCGCGAAACGCCCCGCCAGCTCCTCCATGTCCGCGACACCATCACGGCCCACGTAGTCCACACACAGGTCCAGCATGTGCGCGCCCTCGCGGATCTGGTCCCGCGCCATCTCCACACAGTCGTCCCAGCGGGCATCCAGCATCGCCTCACGGAACTTCTTCGACCCGTTCGCGTTCGTCCGCTCACCGATCGCCATGTACGAGGTGTCCTGCCGGAACGGCACCGTCTGGTACAGCGAGGCCGCGCCGGGCTCGGGCTGGGGGGTCCGCTGAGTGATCGCGGTGCCGCGAACGCGCTCCACGACCTGCCGCAGGTGCTCCGGAGTCGTACCGCAGCAGCCGCCGACCAGCGAGAGACCGTAGTCCCGTACGAAGGTCTCCTGCGCGTCCGCCAGCTCGGAGGCCGACAACGGGTAGTGCGCGCCGTCCTTGGTCAGCACCGGGAGACCGGCGTTGGGCATGCAGGACAGCGGAACACGCGAGTGCCGCGCCAGATAGCGCAGGTGCTCGCTCATCTCGGCGGGGCCGGTGGCGCAGTTCAGACCGATCATGTCGATGCCCAGCGGCTCCAGCGCCGTCAGCGCCGCACCGATCTCCGAACCCAGCAGCATCGTGCCGGTCGTCTCCACCGTCACCGAACAGATCAGCGGGACGGAAACGCCCAGCGCCTCCATCGCCCGCCGGGCACCGATGATCGAGGACTTGGTCTGGAGCAGGTCCTGCGTGGTCTCCACCAGCAGCGCGTCGGCGCCGCCGGTCAGCAGGCCCTCCGCGTTGACCTGGTAGGCGTCGCGGATCTGGGCGTAGGTGATGTGGCCGAGGGTGGGCAGCTTGGTGCCGGGACCGATGGAGCCCAGGACCCAGCGCTGCTGCCCGGTGGAGGCGGTGAACTCGTCGGCGACCTCGCGGGCGATCCGGGCGCCCGACTCCGACAGCTCGAAGTTGCGCTCCGCGATGTCGTACTCGGCCAGCGCCGCGTAGTTCGCACCGAAGGTGTTCGTCTCGACGCAGTCCACGCCCACGGAGAAGTACGCCTCGTGGACGGTGCGCACGATGTCCGGACGGGTGACGTTGAGGACCTCATTGCAGCCCTCCAGCTGCTGGAAGTCCTCCATCGAGGGGTCCTGCGCCTGGAGCATCGTCCCCATGGCTCCGTCGGCGACGACCACACGCGTGGCGAGCGCCTCCCTGAGGGCATCGGCCCTGGTGCGGCTCATGTCAGCGCCCGCAGCGCCGGGCCCAGCAGCCGGGCCGACTCGGGCCCGTAGACCGTCTCGACGGTGGCCAGCAGCCGCTCGCCTTCGACCTCGTAGTCCTGCGAGCCCACGGCCTGGAGGACCAGGGCGGCCATCGCGCAGCCCAGCTGCGCGGCCGTCTCCAGCGGCAGGTACCAGCTGACGGCGGCGAGGAACCCGGCCCGGAAGGCGTCGCCGACGCCCGTCGGGTCCTCGGGGCGGATGTCGGGCACGGCCGCCACGGTGAGGGCGGGCTCGCCCTTGCGCTCGATGCGGACGCCCTCGGCGCCCAGGGTGGTCACCCAGATGCCGACCCGGTCGAGGATCTGCTCCACGTCCCAGCCGGTCCGCTCGCGCAGCAGCGCGGCCTCGTACGCGTTGGTGAACAGCCAGCGCGCCCCCGTCACCAGCTCCCGTACCTCGTCGCCGTCCAGGCGGGCGAGCTGCTGGGAGGGGTCGGCGGCGAACGGGATGCCCAGCCCCCGGCACTGGCGGGTGTGCCGGAGCATCGCGGCCGGGTCGTTGGGCGAGACGAGCACCAGGTCGACGGGCGCGTCCCCGGCTGCGTTGAGGGCGCGCAGGTCGATCTCGGCCGCCTCCGCCATCGCACCGGCGTAGAAGGACGCGATCTGGTTGGAGTCCTCGTCGGTCATGCACATGAAGCGCGCGGTCTGGCAGGTGTCGGAGACGTACACCCCGCTGGTGTCGACTCCGTGTTCCTTGAGCCAGACCTCGTACTCGTGGAAGTCGATGCCCACCGCCCCGGCGAGGACGGGGGCGAGGCCCAGTCCGCCGAGACCGTAGGCGATGTTGGCCGCCACCCCGCCCCGCCGCACCTCGAGCGAGTCGACGAGGAACGAGAGCGAGACGTGTTCCAGCTGGTCCGGGAGCAGCTGGTCGACGAAACGGCCCGGGAAGGCCATGAGGTGATCCGTGGCGATGGATCCAGTCACCGCGATACGCACGTGGTCTCCTGATCGGGACGGAGTGGGCCGGAGTCCCGCCGTCGGCGGGGCGGTTGGGTGGCGGTCGTACGGGTGTCAGCGGGCGACCGCTGCCTTGAGCTGCTCGGCGCGGTCGGTGCGCTCCCAGGTGAAGTCCGGCAGCTCGCGGCCGAAGTGGCCGTAGGCGGCGGTCTGGGCGTAGATCGGGCGCAGCAGGTCGAGGTCGCGGATGATCGCGGCCGGGCGGAGGTCGAAGACCTCGCCGATGGCGTCCTCGATCTTCTGCGTGTCGACCTTGGCGGTGCCGAAGGTCTCGACGAACAGGCCGACGGGCTCGGCCTTGCCGATCGCGTACGCGACCTGGACCTCGCAGCGCGAGGCGAGACCGGCGGCGACCACGTTCTTGGCCACCCAGCGCATGGCGTAGGCGGCGGAGCGGTCGACCTTGGACGGGTCCTTGCCGGAGAAGGCCCCGCCGCCGTGGCGGGCCATGCCGCCGTACGTGTCGATGATGATCTTGCGGCCGGTCAGGCCGGCGTCGCCCATCGGGCCGCCGATCTCGAAGCGGCCGGTCGGGTTCACCAGCAGCCGGTAGCCCTCGGTGTCCAGCTTGATGCCGTCCTCGGCCAGCTGGGCCAGCACGTACTCGACCACGTGCTCCTGGATGTCGGGGGCCAGCAGGCCCTCCAGGTCGATGTCGGAGGCGTGCTGCGAGGAGACGACCACGGTGTCCAGGCGCACCGCGGTGTCGCCGTCGTACTCGATGGTGACCTGGGTCTTGCCGTCGGGGCGCAGGTACGGGAGCGTGCCGTTCTTGCGGACCTCGGACAGCCGGCGCGAGAGCCGGTGCGCCAGGTGGATCGGCAGCGGCATCAGCTCGGGGGTCTCGTCGGTGGCGTAGCCGAACATCAGGCCCTGGTCGCCGGCGCCCTGCTTGTCGAGCTCGTCCTCATCACCCTCGACCCGGTTCTCATACGCGGTGTCGACGCCCTGCGCGATGTCCGGGGACTGCGAGCCGATGGAGACGGAGACGCCGCAGGAGGCGCCGTCGAAGCCCTTGGCGGACGAGTCGTAGCCGATCTCGAGGATCTTGTCGCGGACGAGCTGCGGGATCGGCGCGTAGGCCTTCGTCGTCACCTCGCCGGCGATGTGCACGAGACCGGTCGTGATGAGGGTCTCGACGGCGACGCGGGAGGTCGGGTCCTGGGTGAGGAGCGCGTCGAGGATCGTGTCGCTGATCTGGTCGGCGATCTTGTCGGGGTGGCCTTCGGTGACGGACTCTGAGGTGAACAGTCGGCGGGACATAGTGCTCCAGGGTGGGAGAGGTCGCTCGGCCCATGGCAGAGCGATGGTGGGAGAGCCCGGACGGACGAGGTGCGCGTGCCCGGGTCGACAGGCAGCGGCCGCAGGTCAGCGGCTCATCCGGGTCTCGCGGTCGCGGAGTTGAGTGCCCCGGTGAGGGCGCGGGCGGAATCCGGTCCGCCGTCGGCGGCGCCCGCGATCACGACGAGCGGCGGGTACCAGCCGTGCGCGGCGATCCGGTCGGCGATCTCGCAGGCGAGGGCGCCCGCGCCGGAGAAGCAGCCCAGGACGAGGGGCTCCCCGGTGGCGAGTACGGGGCGCAGCCCGGTCAGGAAGTCCGCCGCGTCCGCAGGAGCGGTCAGGGTGGCCAGCGCCTCCGGTCCCGGGTGGAGATCGGCGAGCCCGCCGTAGCAGTCCGGCGGCGCGTCCGGCGGCGGGATCAGGCAGATCGTGCCGGCGCCCGGGTGGGCGGCTTCGCGCAGCAGGCGCAGCGCGCCGGTCGGGCGGATGGTGACCGGGGGCACGCGGGCCCCCGAGAGCAGCCCGAGCGCCTCGGCTACGGTCGTCAACCCGTCGGTGGAGAAGGGCAGTTCGCGCAGCAGGCCCGCGGTCTGCGACAGGATCAGCGCGGCCGCGTTGTCGGAGAAGCGGGTGCGGTCGTGTACGGCGGTCAGCACCAGGGAGCCGTCCGCCTCGTGGCGGGCGGCGAGGGTGAAGGGCACGCCTGTGAGCGGGCCGACGGCCTCGGGCGGGTCCACCCGGATGCCCTCGGCGGCGAGCTCCTCGCGGTACACGTCCTCGCGGTACGCGTTCTCTCCGTACCCGTGTCCGCGCTGCGCCGGGGGCTCGAACACGATCAGGGATTCGGTGAGCCGGCCCGCGTCCGGGGAGGTGCCCGCCCACGCCTGGATCTGCCCGGCCGACACCCATTCGTAGGCGGCGGCGTCCAGTGCCCGGCAGGTCAGGTCGGCCAGCAGCCGGGACACGGTCGCGGCCGGGTCGACGACGAGCTGCACGGGCAGCGGGTTGTGCAACGGGCCCGGCAGCGCCTCGACGCCCTCCAGGAAGATGCCGCGGCCCGAGACGGAGACGGCGAAGGCCACGGAACGCGGGTTCGCGTCGAGGTCGGCGGACGGCCGGTAGAGCTGGAGTGCCCAGGCCGCGTGCAGAGCGGTGCTCTCGGTCGCACCCCACTGGGCGGCCCATTCGCGCAGCCGGACCGCCTCGGCGGCGGTGAGGGTGAGCCGGCTCCGGCCGTGGCCGAGTCCGCCGGTGGTGCGGGCGGCGGGTCGGGCCGGCAGGGTCGCGGCGTCGGGCGAGGGTGCGGCCCGCGACCAGAACGCGCGGGCGGGTCCCAGGTTCTGGGCGTGCAGCCAGTGCAGGTGGTCCCGTACGTCGGGGCGGCGCTCCCCGCCGGGCACCCGGCCGTCGGCGAGGTAGGCCCGGTAGAAGGCGCCGAGCAGGGTACGGACGCTGCTGCTGTCCAGCAGGGCCTGGTGATAGGTGATCAGGATCCGGGTGGAGCGGGCGCCGCCCTCCCCGGGCGGCGGATCGTCCAGCAGGGCGATGCGCAGCGGTCCGGGGTGGCGCAGGTCGAAGGCGCGGGCGCGCTCGGCGACCAGCAGGGTGCTCCAGTCGGTCGCGTCGTGCCGGTGGCGCAGGATCTCCACGGCGGCGTGCGGATGGACGGCAATCTGCGGGCCGGCGTCGCGCACGGGCGGGGCCAGGGCGGCGCGCAGCACCGCCTCGCGGTCGGCGAGCGACTGCCAGGCGGCGGTGAACCGGGCGACGTCCAGGGGGCCGTGCCAGCGCCAGTACACCTGCCCGGCGTGCAGCCCGGCGCCGGGCCGGGCCAGCGCGTCGAGCAGGACGTCCCGCTGGAGCGGGGCGGCGGGGGCCGCGGCCTGAACCGGTTCGGGCGCGCCGGCCTCCCCGGGCGGACCGGAGTTCAGGTCGTCGGCGCCGCGCGGGCGGGGCGCGGCGTCCTCGGAGCGCGGCGCGGCCAGCAGGTCCGCGAGGACGCCCGCGGGAAACGGCGGCGGGGGCACCTGGAGCGTGTGATGGGTCTCGGTGTGCCGGTGCAGCGTGGGGGTGCACGGCGGCAGCGCCGCGAGCGCCGCCTCCAGGGCCCGTTGCGTGAGCGGTCCGTGGAGGTCGAGCGAAGGCGGCGGGCCGGGAGTGACGATCACCGTCACGGGCGCGGCCATCTGCTCCCTCCTCGGTCGGCTGCGTGCATCGGGCATGGAAAGGTGAACGAGTATGCGAGCAGCGGCCACACGGCGCTGACGCGGCGCTGACACGGCCTGCTCATCGGCTTCACGCGCTCGCCAGGCCTTCCTCGACCGCGCCCATGAAGCCCTCGTCGAGCATGGTGTGGACGGCGGTGTCGCGGGCGGTGTCGAGCCCGGTGTCGTGGCAGGCCACGCTCACCAGGTAGCGGTCGCCGAGCACCGGGTAGGTCGCGAACGCCCACTCCCCGCGGGAGGCGGGGGAGCCGTCCGGGGCGAGCAGGTCACCGCTCTCCAGACCGAAGCCGAATTCGGTGAAGCCCAGCCGCAGTCCCTGCCCCAGCGCCTTGGTGTAGGCCTCTTTCAGGGTCCACAGCCGGAGCATCTCGGAGCTCTGGCGGTCCTGGGACATGCGCTTGAGCTCCGCGAGTTCGGCGGGGGTGCACATGTGGTCGTGGAACAGCTCGAAGGAGATCTTGCGCCCGGCGGATTCCGTGTCGACACCGATCCGTCCCGTCCTGCTGACACCGACCACGATCAGGTCGTCGGTGTGGCTCAGGCTGATGTCGATCTGGTCGAATCCGCGGATGTACGGCCTTCCGCCGATTTTGTACGCGAGGTCGAGCGAGGCGGGACCCGTCCTCAAGGCCGCGGCGGCCGTGTACTTCACGACCATGCGGGAGGCGACGAAGCAGTAGCGCATCGCCGCGTTCTCGGTCCGCCGGTAGCGCTGCCAGTCACGGCCGAGCAGCGGGCGCAGCTCGGGATCCGAGAGGGCCGCGGTCAGCCATTCCCCCCAGGTGGCGAACACCACGGCGTAGCCGTCGCGTTCGAGGTTCTCGCACACCGTGTCCCAGGGCCCGCCGGGTCCGGAGACGTGGATGGGCGGTGCGATGGTCCGCTCTTCCGGTGCGATCTGGTGAGGCATGGAGTGGTTCCCTCTCCGATTCTCCTGGTTCCCCCGCTGGTTCCCTCTCACTGGCTCAGCTCACTGCCGTCGAGGTCGCAGCTGAGGCCCCCGCGGTAGCGGCGTACGAGTTCGTCCAGCACCTGGCGAAGACAGCTCTCGGGCAGGTCCGGTACGACGATGCCCAGCCGCCCGGCGAGCCGGGACAGCGCGAGGACCGCCCAGGCCGGGTCGGCGAGGAAGGGGTCGGCGCCGTCCTGCCCCTCCCAGATGCCCAGTACGGCCGCGGCGGCCTGCACGATGGCGTACCGGTCACTGAGGATCACGACGGCGGGGTCCGTCAGGGCGGCCCGGGTGGCGGGCAGGGCCGCGCACTCGGCGCGCAGCGCGCGCAGTTCGTTGACGAAGCCCTCGGCGAGGTCGCTGAGGACGGCCATCTGGCCGCCGACGCCCCGGGTCGCGGCGAGGCGCCCGGCCGAGCCGATGAGGGAGGCGGACAGGAAGTCCTCGCCGCTGGCGATGCCCAGCAGCCGGTAGTCGAGCACGGGCAGGGTCGCCCCGCTGCGGAACAGCTCGGGCGGCGGCTCCTCGGCGAGGAACCAGGAGCGCTCGGCGAGGCTGCGCAGCTGGGGGACGATGACGGCGTGGCAGGCGGCCGTGCCGGCGTGGCCGAGGCCCGCGACCGGCAGGTCGCGCACGAGCTTGTCGACGGATCCGTAACTCGGGCTGCCGTGTTCGTAGCCGTGCGCGCCGAGGACGGTGGACAGTTCCTCCAGGCTCTCGCGCAGCAGGTCCGGCACCACGTACTTGACGGCCGCGGCCAGGATGTGGGCGCGCTCGGGCAGCAGGCTGAGCGAGCGCAGCGCGACGGTGGCCATGCTGTCGCAGGCCAGGAGGTCGGCGAAGACCC
Source organism: Streptomyces sp. NBC_01546 (assembly GCF_045208355.1). Classification (NCBI taxonomy): domain Bacteria; kingdom Bacillati; phylum Actinomycetota; class Actinomycetes; order Kitasatosporales; family Streptomycetaceae; genus Streptomyces; species Streptomyces sp. NBC_01546. The sequence goes on along the minus strand of NZ_CP109380.1, from coordinate 57,491 downwards.
CGGCGAGCGGCTTGTGCCAGCGCTTGGCCACGGGTGTGCTGCGTCCGGTGGACGCGGCGCGCACGGCCGAGCGCAGCACGGTGTCGGCGGCCGCGATGGCGACGCCGGGGATGAGGCAGCGGTTGACCTGGAAGGTGCGCAGGGCCAGCGAGACGCCTTCGCCCGGGCTGCCGACCAGGGCGTCCTCGGGGACCGGGCATCCGGTGAACTCCAGGCCGGAGAAGATCCCGCCGCGCATGCCGGGGGTGGGCACGCGGGGCAGTTTCCGGATGCCGTCGGCGGGCAGCTCTGAGGGGTCCAGGAGCAGCACGGAGTGGCTGCGGGGGCCGCGTTCGGGCGCGGTGCGGGCGTAGACCACGTACGCGCCCGCCCGCGACGCGTTCATGATCACGTTCTTGCGGCCGTCGAGCGTGTAGCCGCCGCGCGGGTCCGGGGTGGCGACGAGCTCGTCGCGCAGGATGGCGTTGGCGTGGGCGAGTTCGTGGTGGACGATCGAGGCCCGTCCGCCCCCGAGCAGCAGGTCCGCGGTCCGCTCGCGCTGGCGGGGGGTGCCGGCGGCCCATACCGCGGCGCTCGCGAAGAGCGAGGTGATGCCGAAGCCGAAGCCGAGGGCCAGGTCGCGGCGGAAGACCGGGCGCAGCACCTTGGCGAGCAGGTCGGCGCGGGTGAGGCGGCCGCCGAACTCGGCCGGGACGAACTCGGCCGCGAGGCCGGTCCCGGTCAGCAGCCGTTCGGTGGCGGCCGGAAGCTCCCCGCGGGAGTCGGCGGCGCACAGTGCGGCGATGCCGTGCGGGTTGGCGGGGTCCTGGGGGGCGCCGAGGAGGGCCTCCAGCCGGGCGGCCCGGCGCAGCGCCGCCGCCTCGTGGGAGGCGGAGGCGGTGGCGTCCGTGGCCGACAGGGAGTCAGGGGCGTGCAGGGAGGTGGTCATGATGGCGTTGATCAACTCCCGGTTCAGAGGGTTCGAATGGTGGATTCCGCGTGCCGCTTGGCGAGGCTCAGGACGGTGGCGCTCTGCCCGCCGAGGAGTTCGCGTACGTGGCGGCGCGCGTCCTGGATTCCGGCGCCCCGGCCGAGCACCGCCTCGACGGCCTCCTCGCGCAGCAGGACGTTGTGCCGGGCCACGGCCGTGACGCCCGTCTCGTCCGGGATCACCGACCATTCCCCGGTGTGCGCTTCCAGCAGCAGCGGCGTCCGGGTCTGCTTGTGGACGATCCGCAAGGCGTGCGGGAAGCAGATCCGGACCTCTTCCGTGGTCTGTGCCTGGTCCGGTCCGGACACGGTCTCCATGCGGACCAGCTGCACGCCGGGCTGGTCCTCGGCGACGTCGGCGCGCGAGACGTGCGGGACCTGGCCGGGCCAGTCCGCGATGCCGCAGAGGAAGTCGTAGACGAGTTCGGCCGGTCCCTTGACGCGTACGGACTCCTCGAAGGACAGGAGCAGGGAGTCCAGGGAGGTCCAGCGTTCGGCGGTCTCCTTCAGCCGTGCCAGCTCGGCCCGGCTGTTGGTGTCCGTCGCCCGTTCCACCCAGGACAGGTCCTCGGGCCGGTCGTCGGCGACGGTGAACTCGTGGTCCAGCGTCAGCCGGGAGCCTGCGGCGCCCTGTGCCTCGACCGTCCAGCGGCCGCCCAGGGACGCGGCGGGCCCGGCCGGGACCTCCTGGTGGAAGTCGATGCGGTGGGCCTGCGCGTCCAGAGTGCGGTGCGAGAGCCAGGACTTGACCGTGCCGTTGGCGGTGACCCACATCTGGAACCGGTCGCGGATCCCGTCGAAGTCGAGCCGTTCGACATGGATGCTCGGCGGCACGAACAGCGGCCACTGGGTGGTGTCCGCGATCAACCCGTAGACCACGCCTGCCGGCGCCGCCACGTCCACCGCGTATGTCCTGCGGTGCACTCGGTCACCCGTCATCGGCTCAACCTCTCTCGCCCTGGCTCTCGAGATTGACAAGATCCACCGGAGAGCCGCTTGAATCCGTCTCGACCTCTCCAGGGGCCCTCGAGGATCCGGGCGGCCGGGCGCGCCGGACGCAACGATCCGAGGCCGTCGCGTCCTCGTCAGGAGGGGCGACGGCCTCGGATCTGGTGCAGCGCGCCGGCCGGGGCGCTGCGAGCCGTACGACCGGGACGGGGGTGGGCCGGGTCGTACGGATCACGGCGGGTTCGGTGACACCCGCTGATCGACAGGGTTTCCCGGACGGCCGGAGGCGCGCCGGAGATCCGGTCGAGGTCCCGTCGAGCGAGCGGCCGTGGCGGCCGGTCCGGGGTTTCGCGCAGCCGCCCCGACCTGCACCCTGGAACCGGTCATCGAGAGTGATCAAGAACGATCAAGAGCGGCGAGCGGAGAAGCAGATGAACGGGCCCAGCGGCGATCCGGAATGGTTCCGCCTCTTCAGTTCCGCCCCCGACGCGGCCGTACGCCTGCTCTGCCTGCCGCACGCGGGCGGCTCCGCCAGCTTCTACTTCCCGGTCGCCCAGGCGCTTTCGCCCTCGGTCGAGGTGCTGGCCGTGCAGTATCCCGGCCGCCAGGACCGGCGCATGGAGCCGTTGATCGACGACATCCACACCCTCGCCGACCGGATCACCGAGGAGCTCTCGGCGTACCGGGACAAGCCGCTCGCCCTGTTCGGGCACAGCATGGGAGCCGTCCTCGGCTTCGAGGTCGCCCAGCGCCTCGAGGAGCGGGGGGACGGGCCCGTCGAGCTGTTCGTCTCGGGCCGCCGGGCCCCCTCGGTCAGCCGCGGCGAGCGCTGGCACGACGTGAGTGACGCGGCGCTGGTCGCCGAGATCCAGTCCCACCAGGCGGCGGGCTCCGAGCTGCTGGACGACCCCGAGATGCGGGCGATGCTGCTGCCGACGATCCGCGGCGACTACAAGGCCGTGGAGACGCACGTCTACCGGCCCGGAGCCGCGGTGCGCTGCCCGGTGACGGCGTTCACCGGCGACGCGGACCCGAAGGTCACCGTCGAGGAGGCGCTGGCCTGGCAGCGGCACACCACGGGCGACTTCCACTCGGAGGTGTTCACGGGCGGGCACTTCTACCTGAGCGACCACACGGCCGCCGTGCTGCGCACGGTGTCGGCGCGGCTGACCGCCTCGCTCGCCGGCGCCGTCTGACCGTCGGGGGGCGGTTCAGACAGCGCCGGCGGGCTCGCGTACCCGTACGGCCTCAGGGCCCAGCGGGGCCAGTGCCCGCCGCAGGATCTCGCCGGTCAGCGAGGCGCCGCTGGTGGCGAAGTACCCGTCGGGCCGGATCAGCACCCAGCCGCCGGGCACCAGGCCCAGCGCCTGACGCAGCCGGCCGTCCGGGTCGGCCAGCGCTCCGGGGCCCTCGCCGGGGGCCCCGCCGACGGTTCGTACCGACAGCCACGGGCCGTGCTCGGCGGCCGCGTTGACCGCGGCACGGCGGGCCGCGCCGCGGCCGCCCGCGGCGTACAGCAGCGACCAGCGGGTGTCGCGCAGTTCCTCCTGGAGCGCGTCCGCACCCGGGTCGCCGGGGAAGCGGGCGGCGGCGGCCGACGCACGGCTGCCCGCCGGGGTCCCGATGCCGGGGTCCGGGGTGGTCAGTGAGGACTCGGGGTAGGCCAGGCGCAGCCCGGACATGCCGCCGAGCACCTTGCGCTGGATGGCCCGGCGCAGCGGCGGGACATTGCGCACCACGCCGAAGACGACCGGCAGCATCAGCCCGGCCATCACGTTCTTGAACTGGACCAGGAAGGTGGCCGTACGGGTGCTGCCGAGCAGCGCCTTGCCGATCGGCACGCGCTCCTGGCCGTAGGTGTCGAGCAGTTCGCGCCCGGCCCAGCCCTGTTCGACCTGGGCGAGCTTCCACGCCAGGTTGTACGCCTCCTGCACACCGGTGTTCATGCCCTGCCCGGAGGCGGGGCTGTGCACGTGCGCGGCGTCACCGGCCACGAAGCAGCGGCCCTCGTGCATCCGGGGCACCATGCGCTGCTGGAAGGTGAAGACGGAGGTCCACTGCGGCTCGCCCACGCTGACGCTCTGTCCGAGCCCCGCGCTGAGCTTGGCGCCGAAGCGGCTCGCGGTGCTGCCCGCCGTGTCACCGGCGGGCGCGGTGTCCAGCAGCCGCCAGTGCCCCTGGCGGCTGTACGGCACCATCATCATCGCCTGCCGGCCGGTGTGCACCCAGTAGATGCTGTCCTGTGCGAGGCCGGTGACCACCGGCGCGTCGGCCAGTTCCCAGGTCTCGCTGGACTCGCCGATCAGCGGCAGCTCCAACTGCTTGCGGACCGTGCTGTGGCCGCCGTCGCAGCCGACCAGCCAGGGAACCTCGTACTCCTCCCGCGTGCCGTCGGCACGTTCCAGGCGGGCCCGCACCCCGGAGGGGTCCTGGGCGAGGTCCGTGAGCCGCACGCCCCATTCGACGCGGACGCCGAGCCGGGCCACGGCCTCGCGCAGCACCGCCTCGGTGCGGGTCTGCTCGATGATGACGGTGTACGGGTACCGGGTGGGCATGGAGGAGTAGTCGGCGTCCAGCCGCACCAGCTTGCGCCCGCGGGCGAACATGGTGAAGGCCCGGTTGCGGCGCCCGGCCTCGATCACCGGCGCCACGACGCCCATCTGGTCGAAGGTCTCCAGGGTGCGCGGGTGCACGGCCACCGCGCGGCTGGTGCGCGCGGGCCCGTCGGCGCCGTCGATCAGCCGCACCCGCAGGCCCCTGCGGGCCAGTTCGTGGGCGGCCGTCAGACCGACCGGCCCGGCGCCGACGACCAGGACCTGGGCGGCCCCGGTCTGCGTCCGGGCACCGGTCCGGTCCTGGGCCTGATCAGGCATAGGTACCGGCCGCGTCCAGGCGGGCGCCCACGGGGACCACCTCGTAGAGGCCCGCCTCGGTCGTGACGAGCGGGGAGAGCACGGCGGCGAGGGCGAGGAACTCCGCACTGCCCACGGCGGCCTCGTACTGGTCGAGGTCGTTCCAGTGGGCGATCTCGATGAAGAGCCCGGGCTGGCCGAGGTTGCGCAGCGTGCGGTTGCCGACGTGGCCCTCCGTCGCGGCGAGGTGGGCCGTGACCGGGTCCTTGGCGGCCAGGAACTCGTTGATGTCGCCGAGCACGGTCATCTTCTTGATCAAAGTCACCATGGTGGTTCTCCTCGAATCGGGGTTATCGGTGGGGATGAAAAAAGGGGGGACGGTTCGCCTGGCCTGATCAGGCGTAGGTGCCGTCCTCCTGCAGGCGGGCGCCCGCCTCGACCACCTCGTAGAGGCCCGGCTCGGGCTTGGCGAGCGCGGCGAGCGGGGCGACGAGGGCGCGGAACTCCTCGCTGCCCACGGCGGCCTGGTGGGCGGCCTGGTCGTCCCAGTGGGCTACCTCGACGAAGACGCCGGGCTCGTTCAGGTTGCGCAGGGTGCGGTTGCCGATGTGGCCGGGCTGCGAGCTCATGAAGGCCGTGATCGGCTCCTTGGCGGCCAGGAACTCGTTGACGTCGCCCTGCACGGTCAGCTTGTTGATGAAGGTGGTCATGGTCTCTCCTCAAATCGGGGGGAACGAAGACGGTGGACGGTTCGGGGATCAGGCGGCGGCCTCGGCGGCCGCCCGTTCGTGGAGGGTGCGGCGCAGGCCGCGGCGCTCCGGCTTGCCGACGGGCGTGCGCGGAACGGAGTCGACGACCTCGACGCGGCGGATCTGCTCGAAGGGCGCGAGCCGCTCGTTGGCCCGCACCACGATCGAGTCGACGAGGTCGAGCAGTCCCGGGGCGGTCGGTTCGCGCAGCACGATCCCCGCCCACACCAGGGCCCCGTGGACGGGGTCGGGCCAGCCCACGACCACGCAGTCGGCGACGCGCGGGTCCTCGGCGAGGATCCGCTCGACGGCGGTCGGTGAGACGAGTTCGTTGTCGTACTTGAAGACATCGCCGAGCCGGTCCACGAGGAAGAGCACGTTGTCCGGGGTGACGTAGCCGACGTCGCCGGTGGAGAACCAGCCCTCGGCATCCAGGTGCCCGTGGCCCTCGTCGCCGAGGTATCCGGTCATCACCTGCGGTCCGCGGATCTGGACCTCGCCGGTGCTGTACACGTCGACCGGCTCCCGGGAGGCGAGGTCGACGATCCGGCACCGGGTGCCCGCCACGGGGGCACCGACCGAGCCGGTCAGGGGGTGCTCGGGGTCCTGGCTGTGGGCGAGCGGGGAGAGTTCGGCCATCCCGTAGCCCTGGACGACGGGGACGCCCAGCCAGTCCTGGAGCTGCCGGGTGGCGGCGGGGGCCAGCCCCGTGCCGCCGGACAGGACGGCCTTCAGCCGCAGCCCGGCGGGCGGGGCGGCCCGGCCGGCGCCGTCCTCCTCGCCGAGGCGGACGGCGGCGGCGAGCTGGTGCAGGCGGGCCGGCAGCCCGTAGAAGTGGGTGGCTCCGCTGCGGGCGGCCAGCTCGAGCGCGGCCGTCGGGGCCGGGTCGGAGCACAGCACCTGGCGGGCTCCCGCGTAGATCGCCGAGTTGAGGTGCATGACGTGGTAGAGCGGCAGGTGGTTCAGGGTCACGCTGTCGCTGCCGAGGCCGTGCGCACCGGCGGTCTGGGCGGCGTTGGCCACCAGATTGCGGTGGCTGAGGCGGACTCCGCGGGGCAGGCCCGTCGTGCCCGTCGTGAACTGGATGCAGGCGTCGGCGGCCAGGTCGGCGCTGCCGGCGCCGAGTCCGGCGGGGCCGTGCCCGACGGCGGGCGCCCGGTCCAGGACGACGGCCAGCGGCAGGGTGTCCGCGGGCACCACCCCGTCGGGCGCGTCGGTCACGACGATCTCGGCGAGGGCGGGCAGCTGCTCGCGCGCCTTGACGAGCAGTTCGGCCGTCGCCGTCGGGACCAGGGCCACCTCCACCCGGGCCGTGGCGCAGACGTGGACCAGCCCGGCCTCCTTGATCAGCGGGTTGACCAGGACGACCGTGTTGCCGCTGCGGACGGTGCCGTAGTAGGCGGCGGCGAAGTCCGCGTCCAGGACGTTGGCGACGCCCACGCGGGCGCCCCGGCGGCCGAGCCGGTGCTCCAGGTAGCTCGCGTACCGGTCGACCCGGTCGTCGAGCTCGGCGAAGGTGACCGTGTCGGCGCCCGCCGCGATGGCGCAGCCGCCGGGGTCGCGGACGGCGGCCCGGCGCAGCAGGGTGTCCAGCGGGAGTTCGGGATACGTGAATCGCGGCACGGCTGTCCTCACTGGTCGGGCGGCTGACGGTCGGGCGGTCCGGGGGCCGGGCGGCTTGCGGTGGGCCGGGGGGCGGGCCGGCGGGCGGCTCCTGCGGGTGTCGGGTACCACCGTCGGCATTCGTGCTCGAAGGAGCTTCGAAGCGCACTCAAGCCGGGCCACAGGACACGTCGCGATGGTTGTCGCGCGGTGGCCGGAATCGACGACCGCCACGCGTGCGATGGACGGCCGCTCGAGGAATCGGGCCGGTGCCCACGGCCGTGCCTATCGTTCGCATGACCTCGCACTACCCGGACTTCCGCCGGGGGTACCGCGCCCGGCCCGCCGGGCCGGAAGCCGGCGAGCCCCACGGCGCTGATCGCCGAGGAGGCGTTGAACCGATGGTGACGACGGTACTCATGGACGAAGCCGGGACCCCGGCCGCGCTGGTCGCGGACCCCGATCCCGAGCACAGACCCAGACCCGAGCCGGAGCCGGACGCCGTCGCGCGGCTGCCCCGTCCGGCCGGTCCCGGCCCCTTGTACTTCGCGGCCTCACCGAGCCAGGAGGCGCTCTGGGCCGGACTCCCGCACCGGGCCCGCCCGCCGGTGGTGACGGCGGCGCTCCGGCTGACGGGACACCTGGACACCCGCGCCCTGGCGGCCGCCTGGCAAGCCGTCGCCGGCCGGCACGAGATCCTGCGCAGCCGCTACCTCGTGCACGAGGGCCGGCTCACCCAGGTCGTCGCGGCGCAGGCCGGTCCGACCGTGCCCATCTCGCTGGCGGAGGTCCGCCCGTCGCAGGTGCCCGCGGCCGTCGCGGCGGAGCGGGAGCAGGCGTTCGACCCGGCGCGCGGACCGCTGGCCCGGCTCCGGCTGCTGCGCCAGGGCCCGGGCGACCACGTGGCCGTCTTCGTCCTGCACGAGCTGATCGCCGACGCCGCCGCGCTCGGCGGGCTCGTCGCGGAACTCGCGGCCGCCTACCGCGGCGTGCCGGCGGACCGTCCGGCCGCCCAGTACGCCGACCTCGCCGCCTGGCAGCTGCAGCGCGCGGCGCAGGGACGCATCGACGAGAGCACCGAGTACTGGCTGCAACGGCTCAACGGCGCCGAACCGGCCGTCCTGCCCTGGGACCTGAGCGCGCCGGGTGCGCCCGGGCGCACCCCGGGCGCCGGGCGGGCCCTGTCGTTCCCGCTGCCGCAGGAGCTGTCCGCCAAGATCTCGGAGGCCGCGCGCCGGCACCGGGCCGGCGTGCAGGTGGTGGGCCTGGCCGCCTTCCAGCTGCTGCTGGCCTGCTGGTCGGGCCAGCGGGACATCACTGTCCGCGGGCCCGTCCCCGAGCGCGCGCGGGGCCGGGAGCAGCGCATGCTGGGCCCGCTGTCCCACGCGGTGGCGCTGCGGACCGACCTGACCGGCGCGCCCGCCTTCGGCGAGGTCGTCGACCGGGTCCGGCACACCAGCGCATGGGACTTCGCGCACCACGAGGTGCCGCTGGAGCCGGTCGCCGCGCAGCTGCGCCGGCCGCGGCTGGTGGAGCAACTGGGCGAGGTGCAGTTCGGCGCCGGCCCGGCCGCCGACGGGCCCCGGCGGGGCGCGGCCTCCTGGGGCGGCCGACTGCGCGCCGAGCCGTTCACCTCCGCTCCCGCCCCGGCGGCCCGGCCGCTGACCCTGATGCTGCGGCACGACGAGCGCGCCGCGCACTGCGTGTTCACGTACGACTCGTCCGTGTTCTCCGAGGCCCGCATCCGGCAGCTGCGCGCCGACTACTTCGGGCTGCTCGGCGATGTCGCCGACCACCCGAAGGCCCGCTTCCGCTGACGGGCCTTGCGGCAGCCCCGGCCGGCCCGGTCAGCCCGGTCAGCCCGGCCGGTGCGCCGCCGCCGCGGTGAACAGATCGGTGCGCACGGCCACCGGATCGGTCCCGTACGCGACCTTGCGCGTGATCTTCCCCCCTATGGGGGTGCGCGTGACGATCCCGGCGGTGCGGGCCAGCGCGAACCGGGCGAACGCCCCGTCCGCCCCGAACATCGCGCGCGCCTGCATCCGCTGCATCCGGTGGACCGCCGCGGCCGCGTACGCCCGGCGCCGGGCGTACGGTTCCAGGCCCACTCCCGTGACCGCACCCCGGCCCAGCGCCTCCACGAGCACGGGGTGCAGGGCGGCGGCGTCCTGGAGCGCGAGGTTGATGCCCTGGGCGCCGATCGGGCCGTGCGTGTGCGCGCTGTCCCCGATCAGGACGAGGCCGTCGCGGGTCCACTCCTCGGCGTGCGAGGCGAAGACGTCGAGCAGGGTGAGCTGGTTGAGCGAGGTGAGCTGCTCGTGCAGCAGGTCCGCGAACTGCGGCAGCACCCCCGCCAGTTCGCGCCGGATGTCCTCGATCCCGCGGCCCGGCCGGCTCCATCCGCCGTGCGGCAGGGTCCAGCCGATCCGCAGCCGGTCGGGATGGCTGTCCTGGACCAGGACCGCGCTGCCGCCGGCCCGGTGCACCCTGACCTTCCCGGTGGCCCGGCCGGGCGCGTGCAGCGAGAACCACACCACGTCGTGGGCGAAGGAGTCCGAGCGCCCGGCTCCGATCCCGGCCAGCGCCCGGGTCTTGGAGAACCGTCCGTCCGCGCCGACCACGGCCAGGGCGCGTACGGTGACGGGCGCCCGGTCGGGGCCCCTGGCGACGACCCCGGTGCACGGGCTGCCGGGCCGCTTCTCCAGCAGGGCCGACACCCGGTGGCCCTCCAGGTGCGTGAAGCCGGGCAGCTCCCGGCAGGCGTCCAGGAGTTCGGCCAGCAGGTGCGGCTGCGGGAGGGCCAGCAGGTGGTCGTACGGGGCGGGCAGCCGCCCGTAGTCGATGTCGAGCAGCACCCGGTCGCGGTCCAGCACCTGGAAGCCGGTCAGGGCGAGCGAGCCGCGGGACCGCGCCGGTCCGAGGACGCCGAGCTCGTCGAGGATGCGCTGGCCGCCCGGCTGGAGGATCTCGCCGTGGAACTCCCGCCGCAGGGCGGTGGATCGCTCGATGAGCGTTACGCGGACGCCGGAGCGCAGCAGCATGAGGGTCAGTGCCAGCCCGGCGGGCCCGGCGCCGACGACGCACACGTCGGTCTCGGTCTCGGCGCCGGTGGCGGGGCACGGATCGGGGTGGTCCATGGGAGGTGTCCCTCTCTCGCGGGTCGGTCCGGCCGGTCCGGTCAGTCGGTCTCCGGCCGGGTCAGCACGAGCGCGCTCTGGAACCCGCCGAATCCGCTGCCGAGGGCCAGCACCGCGCTCGTGTGCTGGTGACGGGCAGTCCCGGGGACGAAGTCGAGATCGCACTCCGGGTCGGGCACCCGCAGGTGTGCGGTGGGCGGCACCGTTCCGTACTCGATCGCCAGGGCCCCGGCGGCGGCCTGGAAGGCACCGACCGCGCCGAGGGGGTATCCGGTCATCGAGGCGATCGCGCTGACGGGCACGTTGCGGGCGTGCCGGCCGAGCGCGCGCTTGATGGCCGCGGTCTCGTGCCGGTCGCTCTGCCGGGTGCCCGAGCCGTGCGCGCTGACGTACTCGACGGCGGACGCGTCCAGGCGGGCCTCCTCCAGCGCGGCACCGATGGCCGCGGCCAGCTCCGTGCCGTCCGGGCTGAGCCCCGTCATGTGCTGGGCGGCTGCCCGGCTCGCGTAGCCGGAGAGCTCCGCGTAGATGCGGGCGCCGCGGCGGCGGGCCCGCTCCCGCTCCTCCAGGACCAGGACGCCCGCGCCCTCGCCGAGCACGAACCCGTCACGGGTCCGGTCGAAGGGCCGCGCGGCGCTCGAAGGCTCCGCGTTGCGCCGCGAGGTGATCCGGACGATGTCGCAACAGGCCATGACGACGGGGGAGATCGGGGCCTCGGCGGCCCCGGCGAGCACGACGTCCGCGCTGCCCTCGCGGATCAGCTCGGCTCCGTGGCCGAGCGAGTCCAGGCCGGCCGTACAGCCTCCGGCGACGAACGAGACGGGGCCCTGCGCCCCCGCGTCCCGGGCCACTTCGGCGGCCAGCGAGCCGGGTACGAAGTAGTCGTACAGGTGGGGCACCGCCCGGGTGTGGTCGACCAGCCAGCGGGCGCCGACGTGGCTGGCCACGGCGTACTCCAGGCTCAGCTCGGCGGCGCAGCCGAGCGCGCTGCCCAGGGCGACCCCGGTGCGCAGCGGGTCGAGCGTCGGAGCCGCCCCGCTGTCGGCGAGCGCCTCGCGGGCCCCGGCCAGCGCGAACTGCGTCACGCGGGCGAGGTCCATGGCCTGCCCGGCGCTCAGCCCGTGCTCCCGGGGGTCGAAGTCGATCTCGGCGGCGACGCGCGAGCGCAGCGGCCGGGCGTCGAAGGAGGTGACCGCGCGGGTGGCGGAGCGCCCGGAGGTCAGCATCGACCAGAAGCCCTTGGTGCCGCCACCGCCCGGGGCGACCACCCCGATACCGGTGATGACCACGCGTTTCAACGCCCGGACCGCCCCACCGTCCGGCAGACCTGCCCGAGGAGTCTCGGCAGCTCGCCGTCGCGGACGAAGAAGTGTCCGCCGGGCACCGTTCGGGACTCGAAGCGCCCGGTCGTCCACTCGCTCCAGCCCCGGAGCACGTCGGGGGGTCCCACCGGGTCCTCGCTGCCGGCGACGGCCAGCAACGGGACGGGCACCGGACCGCCGGCGACCGGGTCGAGGGCGGCGGCGCGCAGCGAGGCGGCCAGCCGCAGGTCGTCGCGGAGCACGGGGAAGACGAAGCGGTGCCACACGCCGGGATCGATTCCGGCGGGCACGCCGTCGAAGCTCTCGAGGATGCGCATCAGTTCGTCGTCGGGGGCGTCGGCGGCGAAGGCCGCCCCCGCGAACACGTCGGGCGGCGGCACGGCGCCTATCACCAGCAGCTCGGGCAGCGGCAGTCCCGCGTCGTCCAGCGCGCGGGTGAGCGTGTAGGCGATCAGCCCGCCGAGGCTGTGCCCGTACAGGACGTACGGTCCGGGCGGCTGCTCCTTGAACAGGTCGCGCAGGTCGTCGAGGAGCGCCTCGCGGGTGGTCACCCGCGCCTCGCGGCGCCGCCCGTCACGGCCCGGCAGCAGCTGGGGCTCGGGGGTCACTCCGGGGCCGAGCAGATCGCTCCAGCGGTGGAAGGCCGAGGTCCCGGCTCCCGCGTGCGCGAAGCACACCAGCCGCACGTCCTGTTCCCGTGCCATGCCCCGTCCTTCCTCGCCCGCCATATCCACCCCACCCTGCGCAGCCCGACTCGAGGCCGGCTCGAGCCCTCCCCGGATCCGGGTCACGCCACCGCGGACCGGGGCTTTCGGCCCCGGTCCGCGGTTCCTGCGTTCCCGTGTCGCATCTCAGGCCGCGTACAGGTCGAAGGTGGATCCCCGGCGCGGGCCGGCCGGCACGTCGAGTGCCGGATCCACCGTCAGCATCGCCTGGTGCAGGCGCTGGAGCTGCGGGGAGGGTTCCACCCCGAGGTCCTCGATGAGGCGCATCCGAAGGCGGCGGTAGACGTCGAGCGCGGTGGCCTGACGGCCGGAGCGGTAGAGCGCCACCATCGCCTGCGAGTGCAGGCCCTCGTGCTGCGGGTGCCGGGCGATCAGCTCGGAGAGCTCGGCGATGAGCTCGGTGTGCCGGCCCAGCCGCAGGTCCACGTCGATGCGCCGCTCGACGGTGACCAGCCGGCTCTCCTCGAGGCGCATGACCTCGATCTCGAGGATCGGTCCCACGCGTACGTCGACCAGCGCCGGACCCTGCCAGAGTGCCAGCGCCTGCCGCAGCTTGGTGGCGGTGCGCTCGTCGTCGCCCTCCTCGAAGGCGCTCTGCCCGTCGGCCACCAGTCGCTCGTACTCGTGGACGTCCACGCTCTCCGGGGCGATCTGGAGCAGGTACCCGCCGTGCCGCGTGGCCAGGACCTCCTTGGCGCCGCCCGGGTCGCCCGGCCCCATGGCGGTGCCGAGCCTCCTGCGCAGCTGCAATATGTAGGTCTGCAGGGTGGTGAGCGCGCTCTGGGGCAGGTCGGTGCCCCACACCTCCTCCATCAGGGTCGGTACGGGCATCACCCGCCCCGGGTAGAGCGCGAGCAGCGCCAGAATCTGGCGCGGCTTGCCGGCCGTCGGAACAATCGAGCCCCCGTTGACTTCGGCACTCAACGGACCCAGAACCTGAATCTTCACGGTTTCCTCCGCACGTCGTCGAGTTCCCATCGATTTCAAGCCTTCGACTGAGGCACAGTAGCGGGATCCAGGGCAACACCCCTCAATTTCTTGAGCGCCTGTCGAGCACACCTCGAACTTCGACGTTTCCGCACTTCAGTCAAACTGTTAGATTCCCTTGCGGGATGACTGCCGGAACGTAATTCAACGACCGGCCGTACAGGTCTTTCCGCGATTCCCACCGGATCGCTGGGAGGAGTGACCGATGGAATGGGACGTAAGTCGGAGCGACGGCCTGGACTTCCGCGTCCTGGGCCCCGTCGAGGTGCACGACCACCGGTCGGGCACCCGGATCACGCCGTCCGGCGCCAAGCAGCGCGCCCTGCTCGCGGCCCTGGTCGTACGGGCCGGGGAGGTGCTCTCCGCCGAGCGGCTCATCGACGAACTGTGGGGTGACCGCCCGCCCGCGGGCGCGGCCAACGCGCTGCAGGCCCATGTGGCCCGGCTGCGCCGGCTGCTGGCGCCCGCCGGCGAGGGAGATCCGGGCCAGGCCCTGATCACCACGCACCCGCTCGGCTACCTGCTGCGGCTCGGCTCCGCCCGTACGGACGCCCAGCGCTTCACCCGGCTCTCCGCGCAGGGCCGGGCGGCGGTCGTGGCCGATCCCGCGCACGCCGCCGACCTGCTGGACCGGGCCCTGGCGCTGTGGCGCGGCCCCGCGCTGGAAGGCAGCGGACGGGGCCAGATCTGCGCACGGGAGGCGGAGCGGCTGGAGCAGAGCCGGCTGACCGCCCTGGAGACCTGCTACGAGGCGAAGCTGCGCGGCGCGCGGCACGCCGAGGTCACCGGGGAACTGGAACGGCTCACGGCGGCCCATCCCACCCGGGAGCGCTTCTACGACCTGCTGATGCTCGCCCTGTACCGGTGCGGCCGCCGGTCCGAGGCCCTGGGCGTGTACGAGCGGGCCCGGCAGCGGCTGATGAGCGAGATCGGCATCGGGCCCGGGCCGGCCCTGCGGGACCGGATGGAGTCCATCCTGCTCCGGGAGCCGGGGCTGGACTCCGCCGGACCGCCGGCCGCCACGGGCGCCGACGCGGCCGCGCTGGACCTGGGCGGGGAAATCGCCCGCCTCCGGGCCCGCATCGACGCCATCGGCCGCGAACAGGACGAACTCGTACGCCGTTTCACACTCCTGTCCGAAGGGGCCCGGGAAGTTCCGTCCGGCCTCTGACCGAATGGGAGCGGAAGCCACATTGCCCGGAATTTCGCTCGAGATATTCTCCAGCGCCATTCCAGCGGCGGCGGATATGCGCCCGCCCGGAGCCTTTTCGGCAATGCGACGGCCGATTTCTCGCACCCGGTTCACACTCCGGCGAGTTCCGGCAGCACCAGGCGGCGCGGTGCGGCGCGCCCCCACGGAAATCCGTGGTGCAGGTGGACCGCCGGCAGGTGGGCGACATCGACCTCCACCGCCACCGCCGCCAGCACCTCCGGCACCGGCTCGACCTCGAGGAACCGCCAGCGCCGCGCCGAGTCGTCGGCGGGCGGCCGGAAGGAGAGCACGCCCTGGTCCTCGGCCAGGGTGAACGCGAAGGAGTCGAAGGGCAGGGCGAGTCCCAGGCCGCGGGCCTTGGAGTACGCCTCCTTCAGCGTCCACAGGCGCAGGGCGCGCCGGTCGCGCGGCCGCCCGGGGGCGGCGCGGGCGATCCAGTCCTGCTCCTGGGGGGAGAACGTCGCGATGATGTTCTCCAGCCCGCGTTCGCCCCGGTCCAGCCGCTCGACGTCCACGCCGATGCGGTGCTCGCGGGACACCCCCAGCAGGTTGTACGCGTGGGCGTGCGAGAGGTTGAAGTCCAGGGTGTCGGCGCCGCGCGGCAGTCCTCCGGTGGGCATCTGGAGGAACGGCCGCCCGCGCGAGGAGCGCCAGATGATCGCCTCGGCCTCGGGGATGCCGGTCTCCAGGGCCAGCACCCGGCGCACCAGGGCGTGGGCGACGAGGTACTGGCGGCGGTCGCGTTCGAAGAGGAAGCGCCCGGCGACCTCCTGCTCGTGCTCGTCCAGCCAGTACGAGGCCAGGGTGGCGGCGATCCCGGGGGCGAGGTCCTCGTTGGGACAGAACCACAGGTTGATCGGGACGGGCCCGTTCTCGTCCGGCCCGGAGGACCAGGAGGACCTGGAAAGCCCGGAAGGCCCGGAGGCCCCGGAAGGCAGCAGGGTCATGCCCGCTCCTCCTCGCCGCCCAGCCACAACGGGGTGCGCAGGAACGCGGACGCGGGCAGCGGCACGGCCACGGCGCCCGCCCCGTGGGCCCGCTCCAGCGCCGCCCAGTCGACGTCCAGTCCGGACAGCCACAGGCTCCTGACCTGGTGCAGGTGCCCGGCCCGCCACAGCGCGGCGAGGTAGTCGGCCGTCTCGGGCACGGCGCCCATGCCCAGCGGGTCCGCGCCGCCGTCCCTCAGGTCGGCGCACGGGCCGCCGTCCGCGGCGAACCGTTCCAGGACCTCGGCGAGTTCGGCGGCGCCGGCGACGACGGCCGCGAACCGGCAGTCCATGGCGGCGCGCCCGGTGCGCAGGGCGCGGGCGAGCACCCCCAGCGCCGGTACCGGGCCGACTCCGCGCAGCAGCTCGGCGAACCGGCGTGCGGTGGCGACGAGATGGGCGGGGGTGGGCGCGGACAGCACGAACAGCTCGGCGGCTCCGGCGCCCCCCGTGGGTCCGGCGGCCTCGCCGGACCCGGCGGCGGGGAGGTACTCCTCGAGAATCACGTGCGCGGCGCAGCCACCGGCTCCGTGCGCCCCGACCGACGCCCGGCGGGGCGCCGGCTCCCCGCCCTCCCAGGCCTGCGCCTCGGCCCTGCCCGGACCGGGCACCAGGACCCGGTGGCTCAGCTGGAGCACGGCCCGGGTGAGCGCGGCCGCCGCGGTCACGGCCCCGGCCTCGCCCACGAACGCCCGTACGGAATCGGTGTCCTCGCGGACGGCGACGGTGGAGGCGTCCACCGCGGCCGCCCGCAGCGCGGCGCGCAGCACCCGCTGTCCGGGAGCCTCCTCGTCATCGCTGGCGGCGCGGGACCCGCGGCCGGGTCCGGCGGACGGGAGGCCCGGTGCGGTGTGGCCGACCGCGCTGCCGCTGATCACGCAGTGGACGGTGTCCCCGTCGGCCAGGGCCCGCGCCAGGGGCTTGAGCAGCAGCGCGCCGACGCCCTCGCCCGCGCCGGGACGGCGGCTGGAGGGGTGCAGCAGCAGCTGGACTCCGCCCACGAGCGCGGCGGCGCATTCCCCGGCGCGCAGGGCGGCCGCCGCCAGGTGGAGGGCGACGAGCACGGAGGACTCCGCGGTGTCGACCGACTGGCTGGGGCCGGTGAGGCCGGCCAGGGCCGAGAACCGGTTGGGCAGGCTCCAGTGGCCGCCGCGGGGCAGCCGTACGGGCCGCTCGCGCGTCCAGGTCCGGGCCGCGAGCAGCGCGTAGTCCCCGGTCCCGGCGCAGGTGAACACCCCGACGCTGCGCGGAGTCCCGTCCGCGGCGGTGAGGGCGTCCAGGCGGCCGCCGGTGCATCCGGCGTCCTCGAGGGCTTCCCACGCCGTCTCCAGGAACAGCCGTTCCTGAGGGTCGATCAGGGCCGCCTCGGACACGTCGATCCCGAAGAACCCGGCGTCGAAGTCCTGGACGCGCTCCAGGTAGTGGCCCCGCTCGTCGCCGGGCCGCCCGGACGGCGGCGCTCCGGCGCTGCCGCGCCCCTCGCGCGCCTGGCGCCAGAACGAGGTGAGGTCGGGCGCGCCCGGGTAGCGTCCGGCCATCCCGACCACGGCGATCCGCTCGGTGGGGGACGGTCCTTCCGCGGCCCGCTCCCGCGCGGTGTCCGGCCGCGGAAAGGCCACGGGCACCGGAACCGTGCCGCCGGCGCCGCTACGGGCAGTAGTACCCGTGGCGGTACGGGCACCGGCGCCGGTGCCGGTCAGCAGCGCGGCCGCCTGGGCCCGGTCCAGATGACCGTTCTTGAACCGGGTCAGGACTTCCTTCTCGTCCATCTGGACGCGCTCCTTCTGGAGTGAGAGACGGCTTCAGCCGCGGCGGGCGAGCAGCACGAGCGCCTCGTCCACGCTGAGCCGGTCTTCGCGGACCGCGTCCAGCAGGACGTCGAGGTCGTCCCGGGCCGCCGGACGGGAGGCGAGCTCGGGCGCCCTGACGGGGGCGGCCTCGTGCCCGAAGGCTCCGGTGCGCACGGCGATGTAGGCAGCCATGGCTGCGATGTTGGGGTGTTCGTAGAGCAGGACGGACCGCTCCTTCATGCCGAAGGTGCGGTTGACGACGGCGATGAACTCCGCGCCCACGATGGAGTCGACGCCCAGCACGTTGAACGGGGCGGTGGTGTCGATGTCCCAGGCGTCGCAGCACAGGATCGCCGCGAGCTGCTCGCGCAGCACCTCCGCGATCTGCTGCGCCGCGGGCGCCCCGGCGGGTTCCCGTGCGGGTTCCGGTGCGAGTTCCGGTGCGGGGACGGGATCCACGGCGGGAGCGAGAGAAGCGGCGGGTGCGATGTCGGCGCCGGGGCCGGGGCCGGGGCCGGTGAATGCTGTGGCGGCCGGCCGGGCCTCCCCGCTTTTCATCGCCCGCTTGACCTCCCGGGCGAAGGACGCCGGAGTCGGGTAGTCGTACAGGTCGGTCGCCCGCACCCGCAGTCCGTACCGGCTGTTGACGACGGCCACGAACTCCACGACCAGCAGGGAGTCGAGCCCCAGGGTCCGGAAGGTCTGCTCGGGGTCGATCTTCTCCGATTTGATCCGCAGGACGTCGCCGAGCACCCCGACGAGGTCGTTCAGCACATCACTGGGATGTTCGTTCGTCATCGATTGCTCCTCCAAGCCTTCAGTGGCACACGGTCCGGTATCGGTGGCCCGGCGCGCCGCCCACGGGACGGGCCGGGAGATCGCGCGCCGGCACTTCGGTGCGCCATTCCCCCACTGCGCCCTCGGGCACCAGGATCGGCAGCAGCAGCGACCACAGTCCGGAGACCCGGCGCTGCAGCTCGGCGTAGGGCATCGCGGTGCCGGCCATCGCCTCGATACCGCAGGCCGCGGCGGCGACCAGCGATTCGACGCTCTCCCAACGGCCCTCGGCGCGCAGTTCGCCCGCGTCGCGGGCCTGACGCAGCAGCCCGCAGACCGCCGCGAGCCAGATCTGGTGGAAGTCGGCGACGGCCTCGGGAAGGCCCGCGCACTCCTTGGTGAGGCGGAAGCTCGCCGGGATCGCCGGCTCCTCCCGCAGGGTGCGGGCCATCCAGTGCGTGGTGTCGACCAGCGTCTGCAGCGGAGAGAGCCCGGCTTCGAGCCGTTCCCGTACCGACTCGTCCAGCAGTGCGCGACCGCGCAGCTGGACCGCCTCCGCCAGTTCGTCCTTGGAGGCGAAGTGGAAGTACAGCGCCCCCTTGGTCACTCCGGCGAACGCGGCGATCCCTCCGAGTGTCGCGTTCGCGTAACCGTTGCGGTGGAACATCTCGGCCCCCGCGTGCACCAGCTTCCTGCGGGTCCGCTCCGACCTCTCCTGCACCGCGGTTCCTCCTCGGCCCCGACCTGTGGCTGTCCGGTCGCGCGGCCGCACCTCCGGGCCGTCCGCGGCGTGCCGGATGTGGTGTGCGGGCATCTCAGCCCACGCGTACGAGTCGCTCGTTGCCGGTCTCCGCCACCCCCGCGGGGCTTTCGGGGCCCGCCATGAGGATCGAGCGCTGCAGCCTGCGCAGGGCGGCCGACGGCTCGAGCCCGAGCTCGCGCACGAGGACTCCGCGCAGCCGCTGGTAGACGTCGAGCGCCTCGCCCCGGCGGCCGGACCGGTGCAGGGCCAGCATGAACTGGCCGTGCAGGTTCTCGTGGGTGCGGTAACGGCTGGCCAGTACGGTCAGTTCGGCGAGCAGCTCCCGGTGCCGTCCGATCCGCAGATCGGCCTCGATGCGCTGATCGAGGGCGCACAGCCGGGTCTCCTCCAGCCGACGGGTCTCCATGTCGAGCTGGATGCCGCCCTGTACGTCGGCGAAGGCCGGCCCCGACCACAGGGACAGCGCCTCGCGCAGCAGCCGGGCCGCGCCCGGGAAGTCGCCCGCGTCCATGGCCCGGTAGCCCATGCCGGCGAGCCGGTCGAACTCGCGGACGTCGCTGGTGCCGCCGCCGCTGTTGAGCAGGTAGCCCCCGGGCAGCGTGACGAGCACGTCCTTGGCCGTACGCCGGCCTTCCCCGCCCTCACCCCCCTCGCCCTGCTCCAGGGCCGTCGCGATGAGGGTCCGCAGCTGCAGTACGTAGGTCTGCAGCGTGGTGCGGGCGCTGCGCGGCGGCGTCCCCGCCCACAACTCCTCGATGAGGGCCGACACCGGGACGACCTGGTCTGCGTGCAGGGCCAGCAGTGCCAGCACCTGTCGCGGCTTGGGGGCGGTCGGCGTTACGGAGACTCCTTGTTCCCGCACCGCCAGTGTGCCCAGTACTTCGATGTCCACGTCGTACTCCCCTGTCCGTGGATAAGCCTGACTCAGTAAAAAACAGGACTGGCGGTTTGTCAATACGAAACCGACCGTGCTGTTTTGGTTTCTCAGTCGCTCTGGCGAATCCACAAAAGCGGCTCTGACCTGCACAAATGAACCCACCAAGGGTGCACGTCACCCACTGGCGCACGCTCTGCATCCCCTCTAGAACGGACCCAGGGGGGCCAAAACAGACCGGTTGGTCTTCTGGCATACGGAAGCCCCGGCCGTCCGCTTCGCAAGCACGGAAGGCCGGGGCCCCGGGGGACTACTGCGGGCAGGTCCCCTCGACCTCGAGGTCCGCGAGAAGGGCAGCCGGCACCACGGTCGGCAGGAGAAGCCGCCAGAACCGGGTGACGGTGGAGGCCGAAAGCCACTCCGCCTCCCGGGCCCCGAGCACCTCGAAGCCCACGGTGGCGGCCACCACGGCGCTCACCACGTCCGAGGCCATCACGTCCGGGCGCAACTCGCCCTCGGAGTCGGCCTGTTTGAGCGTCTCCTCGACCCACCGCCGCCACCATTCGCGCAGATCTGCGTGCGGCGGGCGGGACGTCTCACCGCTGAGCTCGAACCCGGCCCGCAGCACCACGTCTCCGCGCAGCGCGGCGGCGAGCCGGTGGGTGACGTCGACCAGGAGCTGCATACGGCTCGCCCCGAGCGGGAGCACGGCATCGGCGACGGCCAGCAGCCGGGCCAGCGCCGCTTCCTCGACGGCGTCGGTCAGCGCGGCCTTGCTGATGAAGTGGTGGTGCAGCGCCCCATTGCTCACCCCGGCAAGCGAACTGATCGCGGTGAGTGACGCCATCGCGAACCCCTCCCGGTCGAAGATCTCGGCCGCGGACCGGATCAGGGTGTCGCGCGTCCGCACCGCGCGTTCCTGTTTGACCATCAACTGCTCCGTCACTGCGAGGGGTTGCCACGCCTGCGGAAGGGCAGGCGGCCAGGGAGGCTGTCACGGAGTCGGCCGGAAAGCTGGACTCGCTGGCGCCCCCGACACCACCGCTCACAGTCACACCAGGCCGCTCCCCACGATGCAGCGAGCTCCACTACCCAAGACTCTAACAAACCGCTTGTGCGGTTTTAATGGTTTGGCAGAGCTGAACACGCAGTTCAGCCACGATTGAGGTATCCGGCAGCCTGCGCGCAGGCCTGCGCACACCACCGCCCAGCTAAGGGAGCGCCGGTCGAATTCCACTCGAGAGATGGTCGAGGCACGCCAAACGCACGAGAGCACCGCGGCCATGGGGCCACGGTGCTCTGAAATGTCGGGGAAAGGCTGCGGTCAGACCTCCGCCTCGGCGGCTTCAGCGGCGAGGCGTTCGCTCTCGGCTCCGAGCTCCAAGGCCCGTTCGACGGAGATGACCAGGCTGTTCAGTACAGCGGGCACAGCGATGCTGGGCAGCAGGTGCTCGAAGAGCGAGACCACCCGGGCTTCCAGGTCTTCTCGTCCCGAAAGCATCGAGGAGTAGATCTGCACCCCGGTCCAGGCCCCGGAGAAGAGCCAAGCGCTCTCGGCCGGCACCACGTGCGGCAGCAACTCGCCCTGTGCGGCGGCCTCGCTGAACATCCACTCGGTCGCCTGGATCCACTCGGTGAGCGCCTTCGTCCCGAACTCCGCGCGCATGTCCTGTTCCAGGGACAGCCGGGCCACGGCACTGACCATCGGGTCGCGCCGCATCTGGTAAGCGAGCACCAACCCCGTATCCACGAGGGTCTGCAGCTTGGACGCGCTCGGAGGGATGGTGACACCCGCGAACTGCTGCTCGAGCACACCCTCCGCAAGCGCCTGCTTGGAGGGGAAGTGGAAGTACAAGGCGCCCTTCGTGACGCCCGCCCTGGTCAGGACCTCGCCAATGGTGGCAGCTTCGTAGCCGCGCTCGTCGAACACGGCTGCCGCCGCGTTCAAGATCGCGAGTTTGGTGCGGATCGCGCGCTCCTGTCGCGCCACGACGCCTCCAGTGGTTCTAGCAGGGCTGATTTTTACAAGATGTCGACCTCCCCCATAGAAACAAAACCAGGTAGTCCGTATTTTCACAAGCTGGGCGGCACACGCGTGCCGTTTTCGGTCATCTCGAACTTCACCTACCCACCACGGGAGTCCTGAAAAATGCCCCAGAACATCCTTATTTCCGGTGCCAGCGGTTTCATCGGAGGCCATGTGCTGCGAGCAGCACATTCACAAACGGATGCCCGGATTCGGGTGATGCGGCACCGAGCCGGAGTCGATACGCCTGCAGACGACCGGATCCACACCGTCTCCGGAGACCTACAGGATCCCGCCTCCCTCCGAGCGCTGTGCGACGGCATCGACGCGGTCATCCACTGCGCCTCGGCCGTGAGCGGGGACGCGCAGACCCTGCACACCGTGAACGACCAGGGCACGCATGCTCTCGTCGACGCTGCTCTCCGGCAGGGCGTGCGGCGCGTAGTTTATGTGAGCACGGCCTCCGTTTACGGGCGGGGCCCGTTCCGGGAGGCCGAGGCGCACACCCTGCCGGTCCGGCCGGGCTCACCGACCAGCCACACCCGCGCGGCCGCCGAGCAGCACGTCCTTCGGGCAGGCGGCACGGTGCTGCGCCCACACCTCGTCTACGGCACCGGCGACCGCTGGGTGATCCCCGGCCTGGCCGGCCTGCTGCGGTACCTGCGCGCGGGAGTGGACTGCCCGTCGGTGCATTCCGCGGTGGACGCGGCCGCCCTGGCCTCGGCAGCGGTCGCGGCCGCCCTCACCGACCGGGACGTGGCAGGTGTACACCACGCGAACCACCCCGTGCCCATCCAGGCTTCGGCGCTGATGGACCTGGTGCGGGAACACCTGGACCTGTCCGCGGCCGGGAAACTGGACGCCGAGCAGGCCAGGGCCCGTGCGGCGGGCGCGCCCCAGGCCCTGCACCACCTCGACATGCTGCTGGTGGACCACTGGTTCGCCAGCTCCGACATCTGGCGCCTGCTGGACCGCGACCCGGGCCCCTCGCCTACAGAAGGCCTGCCGGCACATCTTCCCTGGTACCGGGAGCTGCTGCGGCCCGATCCTGCTCCGGGCCGGTGAACCCCGCCCCGGCGTCCGGCCCGAGCAGTACGGGCAGCTCACGGTGTCCGTTGACGAGGAACGACTCGAGCGGGCGCAGCTGCTCTGCCGGGACGGCGAGGGAGAGGTCCGGGAAGCGCGTGAACAGCGCGCTCAGGGCGATCTGCGCTTCCAGCCGGGCGAGAGGGGCGCCGAGGCAGTAGTGCGTTCCGTGGCCGAACGCGAGGTGGTCACGGCGGGTGGACCGGGTCACCTCGAAGCGGTCCGCGCCGTCCCCGTGCACGGCCGCGTCGCGGCCGGCGGCGATGAAGGAGATGACGATCGGCTCCCCCTTGCGGATCACGGTGTCGCCGATCTCCAGGTCCTCGACGGCGTAGCGCAGGAGTACGTTCGCCCCCGGCGTCTCCACCCGAGCGGTCTCCTCCACCACGTCCTCCCAGGCGGCATCGCCGGACCGGACCAGGGCGAGCTCCCCCGGGTTGGCCAGCAGCAGGGCGACCGCGTTGTCGAGCAGGTTCACCATGGGCTCGTAGCCCGCGGTGTAGAGCAGGATCAGGTTGTCCGCCAGCTCCTTCTCCGTCAGCTGGGTGCCGTCCTCGTCCCGCACCGCGATCAGGGCACTGGTCAGGTCGTCGCCCGGCTGGCTGCGCTTGAGGGCGATGAGGCCGCTCAGCGTCATGTAGAGGTCCATCCCGTTCTGCTGCGCCTCCTCCAGCGATATGGACGTGTCGAAGAAGCAGGTGATGATCTTGCGCAGCGGGACGCGGAACTCCTCGGGGATGCCGAACAGTTCGTTGAGCACCTGGGCGGGGAGCTGCTGGGCGTACTCCTTGCGCAGGTCGACCGGGCTGTCGGACGGAAGCTGCGCGAGCGCGTCGAGCAGGTCCTGCACGATCTGCTCGATTCGCGGACGCAACAGAGCGGTGCGCCGGGCCGTGAAAGCCGCAGCCACGAGCTTGCGCAGCCGCGTGTGGTCCGGTCCGTAGGCCGTAACCATGTTCTGGACCGAGACCCAGATGGCCAGGGGCCAGGTCTTCGATATCTCGCCGTCGATCCAGGCGGGCCAGTGCTGGTGGGCGTCCCTCGACACGCGCGGGTCGGTCAGCAGTCCCTTGATCACTGCGTGGTCGGTCACCGCCCACGCCTCGACGTCGCCGGGCAGGGTCACCCGGGCCACGGAGCCCTGCGCACGCAAGCGCGCGGCCTCCCCGTGGAGGTCCGTGCCCAAGGGGTTGATCGCGTAGGGGCACTGCTGCTGACGAGGCATCGGAGTCTCCAGAAAGTCTGGGCCTGGGCTTGAGGACCGTGTAAGAATAAAACCGGCTTGCCGGTTTTTCAAGGCACCGCACCGACCGCTGCGGCGAGCCCGGAGGCCGGGAAAGCCCATAAGCGGAAGGGCTTCTACCACTTAACGCCTGCCCGCGACCCGGAAACCTACCGCACTTTCCAGCCGTGGAGGATGGAAAAAAAACCGGTGCGTCTGTATCTTATGGCCCGGAACTCCTGAGCCATCCGACAACCCATCACACGACGGTGGAGATAGGCGGTGCGAGCATGAGCCTCCTCTCGATCCAAGAGGCGGACTTCGGGATACCTTGGCAGGCGCGTAGACCCGCGATCCGGACCAACACGCATGGCATACCGCGCCTGACCACGACGGTCCCGCGCGAGTACGTCCACCGCGCGAGCCACGCCGAGGTCTTCCTGACCGGCTGCGAGAGGCTCGACGAAGACGACTTCGCCCTCACCGGCCAGTGGCCCCGCGCCCACACGTTCTTCATCAGCATGGACGGTTACCACCACGACTCGATGCAGGCCGCGGAAACGATCCGTCAGGCGGGCCTGTTCCTCGCCCACGCCGAGCTCGGAGTCCCGCTGGGACACCACTTCGTGATCTCGGACATGAACATCACCACCTACCCGGAGAACATGGGGATCGGGCCCGGGCCCAGCGACCTGAACCTGCGGGCGAAGTGCACCGACGTGGTTCGCAAAGGCAAGCGGCTCGCGGAGTTCCGCATGGAGATCAGCATCGAGCGCGACGGCCGGGTGTGCGCTGTCGGCCACGGCGGGTTCGCCTGCGTCTCCGAAGCGACCTACCGGAGGCTGAGGGGCACTTCGGCGAGCACCCCCCGGCGCTCACGCCGCCAGCCGGACGTCAAAGTCCTGCCGGCCACGGTGGGCAGGACGCTGCCCACAGACGTGGTGCTCTCCCCCACGGATCAGACGGACCGCTGGCTGCTCGACCCGGATCCGCGGCATCCCATCCTGTTCGACCACGACGGGGACCACTTTCCGGGCATGGTGCTGTTCGAAGCCGCCCGCCAGGCTGCCGCCGCACTGTGCTACCCGGCGTCCCTCACGCCGGCCTCCATCCTCACAGACTTCCACCGGTACGCGGAGTTCGACACCCCTGTCTGGATCGAAGCGACCCCTGTCCCCACGTGTGCCGCTGACGTACTGAGCGTCCAGGTCACGGGCTGGCAGGACGACGAGAGCGTCTTCACCTCCCTGGTCTCCGGCCCGGTCAGCCACCAGGGACCGGAAAGCGCTCTGCTCGCCAGCCTCCTGAGGTGACCGCGCCCAGGTCGGCCCCCTCGGGACGATCACGACGCGAACCACCCGTACCGCACGTCTTCCCCCGTCCACCTCGGGCAGTTCCATGCCGTAGGCGATGCGAGGACGAGCCCCCGGCCCCGGCCCGCCGAGCGTGGCACCGTCCAGCCGGTCTACGGCAGCAGTCCCCGCATAGCCGACGACATCGGGCCGCCTTCCGAGCGCTCGGTCTTGCGGCCCTTGCTGCCCGGGGCCAGGGTCCGGGCGTCCACGGCCTCCGCCGGCGCCCCCGTCGCGTACAGGCCGTCCGGGTCTGTGTCCCGGTCGTGCGGGAGCAGCCAGAACACCCGCCGCCGGAACGTGCCGGAGGAGCGGGAGGGCTTGGCGCCCGGTCCCAGCAGCGCGTACCCGACCATCCGCCCGTCGCGGTGGTAGGCGGGCCTGCCGCGCCGGGTCGGCAGCCGGTCCAGGCTCTGCCGGACGTAGTCGAGCCCGCTGATGTCCTCGAGCCAGACGAGGTCCACTTCGTGGACGATCTCGTCTTCTGCGATGAGGGCGCTCATGCTGTCTCCTCGTCCGCGAGCAGGCCGATGCCCGGGTAGTACTTGCGCTGGTTGGACAGGATCATTTCCTTGGGCGAGGCCAGTCCCACCACCTCGCGGACCCGTGCCGCGAAGGCCCGGGAGGATATCGCCGGGGCGCCCTCATTGTGGCACCAGCTCCTGTAGGCCGCGTAGAGCGTGGCCTGTTCGGCCCGCAGCTCGGGCTCGAGCCGGCAGGTCTCCCCGAGGAAGCGCCCGGTGTGGTCCTCGGTCTCGGCGTACGCCGTGGTCGCGATGCGGACCCGCTCGGGGCCCGTGAGGTCCTTGTCGCCGCCCAGGTAGCGGCGGGCGCCCTCGATGAGCCAGTTGAGGATGCCGGGGCCCTCCTGGGTGACGAGGACGTCCGCCAGGTTGTCGATCTTGCGGTCGTCGGAGACGACCCGCTCGAACGGGATCAGCCGCATGCGCCGCCAGAACGCGAAGCCGCCCGTGCCCACTTCGGGGCGGTGGTTGCCCAGCAGCCACAGCTTGTGGGTCGGCTCGAAGCTGAAGAAGTCCTGCCGCATCCGGCGGGCCTTGATCCGGTCACCGCCGGTGAGCAGCTTGACCCGGGCCTCGTCGAAGCGGTCGCCCGGCTTGACCTCGCTGCACACGATCACCCGCCGGCCGTGCAGTTCGGCGAGGTCGGTCGGATGGCCCTCGTACGGACGGGCCATCAGGAACCCGGGCGGCGCCGCGTCCGCGTAGTCGCCGAGCAGCTTCATGAGGACGTCCAGCAGGACCGACTTGCCGTTCTTGCCCGACCCGAACAGGAACGGCATGACCTGGGCGCCGACGTCCCCGGTGACGGAGTAGCCGAGCAGCAGCTGCAGGAAGTCAATCATCTGCGCGCCCTCCGGCCCCTGGCCGAAGGTGTCGGTCAGGAAGCGGTTCCAGCGCGGCGTGGGCATCGGCTGAGGCGCCGCCGAGGTGGAGCGGGAGTGGAAGTCCAGCGCGGGGTCGGAGGGGCGGATGTGACCGGTACGCAGGTCCACGACACCGGCGGGCGTGCACAGCGCGTACGGGTCGGCGTCCAGCCGCGCCGCGTTGAGCACCATGCCCGGGGCGGACTTCGCCTGCGCGAGCATGGCGTTCATCCCGCTGGTGCTGAGCGCACGACGGCGGTGCTGCTGGAGCGCGGCCGGGGTGTACACGCCACGGGGGTCGGTGGTGGCGATGGACTCCGCCAGGTCGCCCGCGGCCCACACCGCGGTGTCGTCCTCGTCGATCTGCCAGCGGGTGCAGTCCCAGCGGAACCAGCCGATCCCGGGAACGTGCCGGTAGTCGTTGGAGTAGAGCTTGACGAACAGCTTGGCGTTGCCGCGGTCGGTGAGCGTGTCGGGCAGCAGCCCGTCCGCCGTCGCCTCGCCGTCGGAGCCCGAACCGCCGGACTGCACGCCGGACTGGGCGTCGGACTGCACGCCGGACTCACCCGACTCCCGGGGCGCCGGAATGGGCTGCGCCAGGATCTGCGCCGCGACCGCCTGGACGTCGAAGCCGGACAGCACGCCCTCCTTGTCGCGGCTCATCCGCGGCCTCCGAGGGACAGCGGGCGCGCCAGGCCCGCACTCAGCCCGCCGCGGATGATGGCCCCGCAGCGGCTCTCCTGACCGGGCCGGGCCCGCTCGGCCGCTTCCCGCAGGGCCCGCGTGGCAGCGTCCTCGGTGAGGCGCCCGGCGGCGACCAGCCCGCCGGCCGTGTAGGCGGCGCGGTTCAACTTCTCGGAGAACGCCGCCCCTTCGGGTACGGCCGCGCACGCGGCGACCTCGGCGAGCACCCCCGCCAGGACCCGCTGCGCGACACCGTCGCCGCCACCGGCCGCGAGAACGGCCTGCCGGGCGCGGGGCGGCACGGGCCGGGGCCCGATGGCAGCAGCCGCGGTCTCGGGAACCAGGTGCCCGGTGCGCTCCAGCTCCCCGGCGAGCCAGTCCGGCAGCGGCGCGGGCTCGCGTACGGGCCCCAGGGCGCGGTAGACGCCCGCGCTGGTCACGGTCCCCGGAGCCACGATGTAGCCGCCGTGGGCGCGTACGTCCACCTGCCAGGCCAGGGCCCGGCCGCCGCCCGAACCGGTGGAGCACTGCCACCGCCGCCCGCCGCCGTGGTACCAGACGTGCAGCCCGCCCGACGGGGTGCGCACGCGCAGCGTCGACGCGTCGTCCGCCGGGCTGGTGACGCCGTGCAGAGCGGCGAGCACACCCAGGGTGTGAAAGCCGTTGGCCAGTCCCGTCAGGTCGATCCCGGCGGAGATGGCGATGCCGGGCAGCAGCCGGTCGCGGCCGGGCAGTTCCCGCCCGTGCGCGTCGACGTCGATGACGACGAGGTCCGCGGGACCGGTGGCCACGCCGACACCGAGATCCGGCCGGGTGCCCCACCACTGCTCGACGCGGTCCGCGTCGAGCGTGGCCGCGTGGAACCCGTGGCACCAGCGGCCCGCCCGGAGGCAGTCGCACGCGGCGCGGTCGTGTCCCGGCGCGCGGCACGCGGCGCAGTTGCCCACGGGCGTCTTGCGGCCCGCGGCGAGGGGGTGAACCGGCCACCCCTGCCGGGCACACCACTTGGCAGTCGTCACTGGGAGCCCGGCGACCGGCGCAGTTCTCGTGCACTGCCCTGGGTCGCTGCGCGAATCCCGCAGCTCAGCTGCCATTCACATCCCCCATCAGCGACTGAAGCGACTCAAAGCCCAAAATCAGATTAGCGAAACCCCCGGGAGGCGAGGGGCATATGAGCCAGAACAGATGTACGCCTCCACCCGGTCGGCCAGCGACCGGCCGACCCACCGCCCAGCGACCGGGTCTCGTTCGGTCGCTCGTCGGGCTGCTCACAGAACACCAGGTCACAGGCGTACGCAAGCAAGAACAGCGACTGAAGCGACTCAAGGTCCGTATATATGACGCACACACGCACGCACACGCACGCGCAGGAATGTCTTCATATACCGGAACCTTGAGTCGCTTCAGTCGCTGAAAGCCGCGCCCAACCCCTCTGACCTGGGGTTTCTTCCAATCGCTCGCAGCGACTGAAAGGAGCTTGAGTAGCTCGCGTCCGGTCGCTGCCCGCCCGTACCCACCTTCCGGGCCACCCCTAGCCCACCTGGGCCGGGCCTCGAGCGGAGACCGAGCCGCAGCGGCCGGCCCGCCCTCCTCAGCCCGCCTCAGCCTTCCTGCGGACCGAACTCCCCCGTCAGCAGCAGCTTCTTCTGCGGCTTGCCCATGGCGTTGCGCGGTACCGCCGCGACGAACCGCACCTCCCGCGGGCGCTTGTGCACGGACAGGTGCGCGGCCACGAACTCGGTGAGCTCCGCGCCCGTGACCCCCTCGGCGACTACGAAGGCGACGATGCGCTGGCCGAGGTCCGCGTCGGGTACGCCGACCACGGCCGCCTCGGTCACCTTGGGGTGGTCCAGCAGCGCGTTCTCGATCTCGCCCGCGCCGATCCGGTACCCGCCCGACTTGATCAGGTCGATGGAGGCCCGGCCCACGATCCGGTGCACGCCGTCCGCCTCGTCGACGGCCGCGATGTCGCCCGTACGGAACCAGCCGTCCTCGGTGTACGCGTCGGCGGTGGCCTCCGGGCGCCCCAGGTATCCGGCGAACAGCGTCGGCCCCGTGAGCTGGAGTTCCCCGATCTCGGCGCCCGGCTCGGCCGCGATCCGGGTCCGGATCCCGCGCAGCGGGGTGCCGACCGTACCGGGACGGACCTCCCCGCCCGCCCGGCCGCTGATGGTGATCAGCGTTTCGGTCATGCCGTAGCGCTCCACGGGCCGCAGCCCGGTCAGCCGCTCCAGGTCCCGGAAGACGGGCGCGGGCAGGGCCGCGCTGCCCGAGACCAGCAGCCGGGCTCCGGACAGCGCGGCAGCGGCCTCCGGCGCCCCGGCGATACGGGACCACACGGTCGGCACCCCGAAGTACAGGCTCCCGCCCGCCGCCGCGTAGGCCTCGGGCGTGGGCCGCCCGGTGTGGACGAGGCGGCTTCCGGTACGCAGGGCGCCGAGCACGCCGAGCACGAGCCCGTGCACGTGGAACAGCGGCAGCCCGTGCACCAGGGTGTCCTCGGCACTCCACTGCCAGGCCTCGGCCAGCGCGTCCAGGTCGGCGGCGAGGGCCGCGCCGCTGAGCACCACGCCCTTGGGCGCGCCGGTGGTCCCGGAGGTGTAGAGGATCATCGCGGGATCCTCGGCCGCCGGGGCCTTGCCCGACCAGCCGGAGGAGCGCCGGGCGAAGTCCACGTCGACGACGACCGCCCCGGAGTCGCGCAGGATGTGCTCGCGCTCGGCGGGCCCGGCGTCGGGCGGCAGCGGGACGAGCGGCACCCCGGCCAGCAGTCCCCCGACCGCGGCGGCGACGGTCTCCAGCGAGGCCGTCGCCGTCACCGCGAACGCGGGGGCTCCGGCCACGTCTGCCGCGACCGCGCGGGCCGCGCCGAGCAGGTCCTCGTAGGAGGCGGAACGGCCGGCGACGGTCACGGCGTCCGGCCGGTCCCCGTACACCCCGTCGAGCGCGGTCAGCATGGTCGGCATGGTCGGCAACTCCCTTTCGCAGGTGGCCTGCACGGCCTGCACGGCCTGCACGCCGCGCCCAGCCTACGGGCGGCCGTGCCCCTATGATCGGCGGGACTTGACCGTTCGACGACCGCACGACGACCGCACGACGACTGCTTCGACGACTGCTTCGACGACTGTGGGGGAGACCGGCGTGGAAATGGCACGGTTCGCGTCCTTGATCGCCGCGACGATCACGATGGGCCTGGTCAGCGGCCTGTTCTACGGGTTCTCGGTGGCCGTGATGCCGGGCTTGCGGCGCACCGACGACCGGGCCGTCATCGAGGTGATGCAGCGCATCAACGTGGCCATCCTCAACGGCTGGTTCCTGCTCGGCTACGTCGGCTCCCTCGTCTTCACCGGGCTGGCGCTCGCGCTGTCCCTCCCCGCCGACGGCCGCGAGGTACTGCCCCCGGTGATCGGCGCGTTCGTCTGCTGCGTCCTGGCGATGGGCATCACGGCCCGCGTGAACATCCCGCTGAACAACACCCTGGAGCAGGCCGGCCCGGTCGACCGGATCGCCGACCCGGCCGCCGTCCGCCGCGCCTTCGAGCAGCCGTGGGTACGGGCCAACGTGTGGCGGACGGTGCTCTCCACGGCGGCGCTCGGCCTGCTCGCCTGGGCGCTGGTCCTGCACGGGCAGAACTAGCCCGCCCCCTACGACTCCCCGGCGGGAGTGGCGCGCCCGTACAGGACCAGGGCGCGCGCGAGCGCGGTGAGGGCCGCCGTGCACAGCAGGGTGCGGACGATGTTCGTGGTGACCCAGGTGGTCTTGAACTTCTCCACGATCGAGAAGTCCCGCATGTCGGCGACTGCGCCCGCGTCGGCGAGCTCGTCGTTGAGCGGGATGTTCACCGCGAAGGTGAGCACGAGCACGACGAGGTAGGCCGCCGCGGCCGCCCCGACCCACAGCGCGGTGCCGCGCCGCCCCGCGCGGTACTCGACGACCGCCGAGGCCGCGGCCACCAGCAGGGCGAGCACGAAGGCGGTGCCGAAGAGCGGGTTGCCGTCGATGGCCTTGTTGAAGCCGCGCATGGCGGTGACGTACGTCTGCTCGTCGCCCGCCGCCAGGCCCGGCATCACCGAGACGTCGAAGGCGAAGAACAGCCCGGCCATCAGCCCCACCAGGATCGTCGAGACGACCATCAGTGCGGTGGCGAGCCGGGTGTTGCGGGATCTCTGACCGGTATTCATGCGGTTGCGTCCTTGTCTCAACGGTCGGAAGGATCGGAACGGTCTGAACGGTCTGAACGGTCTGTCTGCACGATCGAGGTTCTACGCTGAGGCCATGATCAGCACCCCAGCCCCCCGCTTGGAACCCGTGACCGCCGAAAATATCGACGCGGTGTGCGCGATACGGGTGCGCCCCGATCAGGCGCACCTCGTCTCTCCGGTGGTGAAGTCGCTGGCCGAGGCGTACGTCCACGGGGACGTCGCCTGGCCGCGGGCCATCGTCGACGGCGACGAGGTGGTCGGCTTCGTCATGGCCTTCCTCGACATCCAGTGGAACCCGGCCCGCGACCCCTCAGACCGGCGCTCCGGCATCTGGCGCCTGAACATCTCCGCCGGCCACCAGGGCAAGGGCTACGGCAGCTTCGCGGTCGCCGCGGTAGTCGAGGAGGTCCGCCGCCGCGGCGCCGGTCGCGCGTACGTCACCTGGGACACCGGCGACGGCAGCCCCGAGCCCTTCTACCTGGGCCTGGGCTTCCGCCTCACCGGCGAACTCAGCGGCGACCAGCGCGTCGGCGAACTGCTCCTGAACTAAGCGCTCTCCGCGAGGACCACAGTGCGCGGCGGCCCGCACACGGCCGCCGCCGCCGGGGCCGCCGCACCCGAACGGAACTCCTGCGGGCTGACGCCCCGTACCCGCTTGAAGGCCGTCGACAGCGCGAACGCGCTGCCGTACCCGACCCGGCGGGCCACCGTCGCGACGGTGGCCTCCGATTCGCGCAGCAGGTCCGCCGCCAACGCCAGTCGCCAGCCCGTCAGATAGGCGACCGGCGGCTCGCCCACCACGTCCGTGAACCGCCGGGCCAGCGAGGCCCGGGAGACCCCGGTCTTCAGGGCGAGCTCCTCCACCGTCCACCCGTGCGCCGGGTTCTCGTGCAGCAGCCGCAGAGCCGGGCCCACCACCGGATCGCTCTGCGCCCGGTACCAGGCCGGGGCGCCCGAACCCGGGGCCGCGAGCCAGGCCCGCAGCACACCGATCAGCAGCAGGTCGAGCAGCCGGTCCAGGACGATCTCCTGGCCCGGCTCGTCCCGGGAGATCTCCGAGCCGAGCAGGTCGATCAGGGTGGCGTCCGCGGCCCCCGCCGGGCGGACGACGATGGTGGGCAGCGCCCCCAGCAGCCGGCGGCCGATCTCGCTCGGCGCCTGGTAGCTCCCGCTCAGCATCACCGCCGACCCCTCGTCCTGATGCCCCTCCCCCCAGGTACGGACGCCCAGCGCCATGGAGTCGCTGACGTCCTCGCCCGCCTGCGTGCTGCACCGCTGGTCCGGCCCCACCCTGATCTGCACCGGGGTCTCAGGGGAGTCGGCGACCGTGTACGGGGCCGGTCCCCGTACGACGGCCACGTCTCCGGGGCTGATCCGCACCCGCTCCCCCTCGTCGGGCAGCAGCCACGCCGAGCCGCGCACCATCGTCACCACCGACAGCGGGGCCTGGTCCTCGATGCGCATGGCCCACGGCGGGTTGAGGACGGACTTTTGGAGGAAGGCACCCCGGGCGTTGGGGCCTTCGAGGAGACCGGTCAGCGTGTCCATATCAGGACCGTACGTCCCAGACGCCGGTGGCCGCCGCTTCCCGGGCGAAATCGGCGAAGTCGCGGGGCGCGCGTCCCAGGACCTCCTCCACCCCGTGCACCAGGTGCGCGTTGCGCCCGTCCAGGATCAGGGTGAAGAGCTCGGCGAACTCCTCCGGCAGGCCGTTCTCGCGCAGCGTCGCACGGTAGTCGTCGTCGGAGACCGGGACGTACGCGATCTCGCGGCCCGTCACCTTCGACAGCTCGGCGGCGACCTCGGAGAAGCTGAGCAGGCGCGGGCCCGACAGCTCGTACGTCCTGCCGATGTGCCGGTCGTCGGTCAGGGCGGCCACGACCACCTCGGCGATGTCGTCGGCGTCGACGAAGGCCTCGACGGCGTCCGCGGTCGGCAGGGCGATCTCGCCGGCCAGTACGGGCTCCAGGAAGAAGCTCTCGTCGAAGTTCTGGTTGAACCAGCTGGCCCGTACGACGGTCCAGTCGGCGCCGGAGGCCTTCAGGCTGTCCTCGGCGAGCTGCGCGGCCTCCTCACCGCGCCCGGAGAGCAGCACCAGGCGCCGGGCCCCGGCGGCCACGGCCACCTCGGCGAACCCGCCGACCTGCTCGGCGGCGCCGGGGAAGCCGAGGTCGGGGTAGTAGGTCACGTACACCCGGTCCACGCCCTCCAGCGCGGCCGGCCATCCGGCGGGCTCGTTCCAGTCGAAGGCCGGGGTCCCGGCACGGGATCCGATCCGGACCGGACGCCCCTGGGCGATGAGCTTCTCGGCGACGCGCCGCCCGGTCTTGCCGGTGCCCCCGATGACGAGGGTGGTGTGCTGCGCGGCGCTCTGCGTGGGGTTGTTCTTCGTCTGCGTCATGAGAACAGTCAAGTCGAGCCACCCGAGACGGAACATAGCCGAAAAGCTCAGCTCCATACGCGAGCGTCTAACTGCGGGCACTGTCCTCGGCGAGCGTGTGCGCGACCAGGGCGTTGGCGTGTCCGTGGCCCAGACCGTGCTCGGTCTTGAGCCAGGAGACGAGCTCCATGTGCTTGGTCAGGGGCGAGGACCGGATGAGGTCCTGCCATTGCGCGATCGGGCGGCCGTACTTCTTCTCGATCGAAGGAAAGTAGCTGGCGGGGCCCTTCACCGGCTGGGTCATGTCGTCGTTTCCCGTCTGCTCAGAGGCTCAGAGGGCGGGGGCGTAGGCGTGCACCTGCGCGCCGCTGCTGAAGGTGGTGGAGCCGATCGGTCGCAGCGTGGTGACCGGGGAGTCCTCGCCGAAGAGCTTCCGGCCCTTGCCCTGCACGACCGGCAGGGTCCACAGGCGCAGCTCGTCGATGAGGCCGTGGGCGAGCAGGGTGTTGACGAGCTGTCCGCTGCCGTAGACCAGCAGGTCGCCGCCGTCCTCACGCTTGAGCTCGGCGACCTCGGCGGCGAGGTCGCCGGCCAGGAAGGTGGCGTTCCACTCGGGGGTGTCCAGGGTGCGGGTGGCGACGTACTTCGGCATCGCGTTCATCCGCTCGGTACCGGCGTCGGCGCCCTCGGCGCGGGCGGTCCAGGCCGGCGCCATGCCCTCGTAGGTCACCCGGCCCAGGAGCAGCGCGTCGGCGGCGAGGAGCTGCTCGCCGGCGAACTTCTCCGCCTCCTCGTTCCAGAACGGCATCGACCAGCTCGGGTCCTCGAAGACGCCGTCGACCGAAATGAAGATGGAGGCGATGACCTTGCGCATGACGGTTCCCCTTAAATGTGCACGGCGTCCACGTCGGGCGCTCGTTCCCACAGTCACAGGAGTAGACCGGGGCCGCGCCCGAAACTCATCGCTCCCACCGGAGAAAGTCCGGATGATCTTCAGACAAGGTGGACCGGCGGGCCGTACTACGCCTCGTGGTGGGCCTGGGCGATGAGGTCGGTAGCGACTTCGAGAGCGGCGAGGCGGGTTTCTTCGGGGTCGCCTTCGACGTGCTGGAGGTACATCATCCCGGCGTGGAGGGTGAAGAGGGCGCTGACGCAGCGGACTTGGTCGGTGAGGGGGCCGTCCTGGGTGCGCAGGAGTTCGACGAGTTCGGCCATGTGGTTCTTCATGGTCTCGCCGATGCTCAGTTCGCGCATGGTGGCCTGGTTCTCCTGCATGAAGCGGAAGAGTGAGGCGCCGGCCCCCATCGACTCGCTGTAGCGGCGCAGCACTTCCCGTTTGGTGTCCAGGGTGGGTGGCTGCTGCCGGGCCCAGCTGATGAGCTCGTCGATGGGCCGGGTCAGGTCGTTGAAGACGCTGACGATGATGTCTTCCTTGGTTTTGAAGTGGTAGTAGAGCGCGGCCTTGGTGACGTCCAGGCGCTCTGCGATCTCGCGGAGCGAGGTCTTCTCGTAGCCCTGCTCGACGAACAGCTCCAGTGCGACGTCCTGGATGCGCTGACGTGTGTCCCCGCGCCGTCTCTGCGCAGTGCTGCTGGACATGGAATCTCCTTCGGCTCGCATGCTCACTCGTACTTACTTGACGCCCGGCTAGTTACAGGTCTACCTTAATGAGGAACTAGCCGGGCGGCAAGTAAGTGCAGCCAGGCAGGCGATACGTGAAGCAGGGTCAGGGGAGGGGACATGGTGGACACAGCCAATTCTGCCGGGACTTCGAAGGGCGTGCCCCCGGAGGGCAGCAAGCCGCGCAGTGTGGGGGTCGTCCTCGTGGCGGTCATGATCGCGATGCTGCTCGCCTCCCTCGACACGATGATCACCAGTACCGCGATCCCGACGATCGTCGGCGAGCTCGGCGGTCTGGAGCACCTGTCGTGGGTGGTCACCATCTACACCCTGGCCACCGTGGCCTCCACCCCCCTGTGGGGCAAGGCCGGCGACCTCTACGGACGCAAAGGCACCTTCCTCACCTCGGTCGTCATCTTCCTGATCGGCTCCGCGCTCTGCGGCGCGGCCCAGGACATGGGCCAGCTGATCGCCTTCCGCGCCATCCAGGGCCTGGGCGGCGGCGGTCTGCTGGTCGGCGCCATGGCGATCATCGGCAGCCTGATCCCGCCCCGCGAGGTCGGCAAGTACCAGGGCCTGATGGCCGCCGTCTCCGCCCTCTCCATGATCGGCGGCCCGCTGATCGGCGGCGCCATCACCGATCACCTGGGCTGGCGCTGGGCCTTCTACATCAACCTCCCGCTCGCCGCCGTGGCCCTCGCCATGGTGAGCGTGGTGCTGCACCTGCCGAAGAACACACAGGCGGCCCGCCCGAAGGTCGACTACCCCGGCGCGGCACTGCTGACCACCGCGATCACCTCCACCGTGCTCGTGACGACCTGGGGCGGCACCGAGTACGCCTGGGCCTCCGGCCAGATCATCGCCCTGATCACCGTCAGCGTCCTGTCGACCGCAGCGTTCCTCTACATCGAGACCAAGGCCGCCGAGCCGATCCTGCCGCTGCACGTCTTCCGCAACCGCAACTTCAGCCTCATCGCCCTGATCGGGTTCCTCGTCGGCTTCGTGACCGTCGGCGGCGTCTTCTACCTCCCGCTGTTCCTCCAGACCGTCCAGGGTGCCTCCGCCACCAACTCGGGCCTGCTCCTGCTGCCCCTGCTCGGCTCGATGCTGACCGTCTCGATGATCACTGGCCGCATCACCAGCAACACCGGCAAATACAAGATCTTCCTGGTCGTCGGCGGAGCACTCGTGGTCGCCGGGCTCTTCCTCCTCGCCACCATGGACACCAGCACTCCCCGCCTCGTCTCCGGTCTCTACATGGCCGTCCTCGGTGCCGGCATCGGCTTCCTCATGCAGATCACCATGCTCGTCGCACAGAACAGCGTCGAGCTGAAGGACATGGGCGTCGCATCCTCCACCACGGCCCTGGGCCGCACCCTCGGCGGCGCCTTCGGTGTGGCGCTGATGGGCACCCTGTTCACCACCCAGGTCACGGATGCCATGACCGACCGCCTCGGCCCGCAGGCCGGAGCTCTGAGCTCCGCCCAACTCGACGCGGCGAGCCTGGCCACACTCCCCGAAGCCGTCCGCGAGGCCTACCGGTACGCCGTCGCCGTCGGCACCCACTGGGCCTTCCTCATCTGCGCCGCCATCGCCGTACTCGGCTTCGCAGCCGCCCTGTTCATCAAGGAAGTCCCCCTCCGCGGCACCCCCACCCCCAACGAGAGCCAGGACAGCAAGACCGCCCCCGCCCAGCAGGAACCGGTCACCGCCTGAGCAACCAACCAACCGACCAAGACAACAGCCCGGCCCCGGTGGACAAACGGATCCACCGGGACCGGGCTCTTCCCGTTGCCGGGTGCGCTCAACGGCTACCTCAAGCATGGTCGAGGTCAAGCAATATGATCATATGGCGACATGACCACGAGGACTCTCTACCTGCTCTGCTCCGCGGCCCCGCCCGTCTTCGACGTGGCCCATGTGATCGAGGACGCCCAGGCCCGCGGCTGGGACGTCTGCCTGGGGCTCACCCCCACCGCGGCGCACTGGGTGGCCGGGAGCCTCGACGGGCTGGCCGCCCTGACCGGCCACCCGGTGCGCTGGCAGTACAAGCTGCCCGGGGAGGACGACGTATGGCCCCAGGCCGACGCCCTGCTCTTCGCCCCGGTCACCTTCAACTCGGTCAACGCCTGGGCCCTCGGCCTCACCGACCGGTTCGCCGTCGGCGTCGCCGCCGAAGCCATCGGCAAGGGCACCCCCGTCGTCGCCATGCCCTGCACGAACGCCGCCCTCGCCGCACACCCCCAGTTCGACCAGTCCCTCGCCGTCCTGCGCACCGCCGGAGTCGAACTCCTCTACGGCGAGACCGGCTTCACCCCCGGACCGGCCGGCCCGGACGCCCCGCCCCACTTCCCGTGGCAGGTCGCCCTGGACGCCGTGACCCGGGCCGGCAGCGCGCGCCAGGCCTGACACGCGGAGACCGGGGTACCGGGGAGCGGGGTACCGGGGAGCGGGGTACCGGGGAGCGGGTACCTACTCCCCCGTCACCCCGTCGATCGCCTCGCGCAGCAGATCCGCATGCCCGTTGTGCCGGGCGTACTCCTCGATCATGTGGGTCAGGATGTAGTGCAGCGAGTACGGCTGGTCGCCGAAGTACCCCGTCACGTCCAGGGATTCGGCGGCCTCCACGATCTTCCGCGACCGCTCACAGGTCTCTTCCCAGATCCTGAACGACTCCGCCGGATCCGCGTCCTCGACGTGGAACTCCGTCCACTCCCCCGCCTCGTTCTTCGGGAAGTAGCCGCGCACGTCCTCGCCGCCCAGGGCGTTGCGGAACCACCCGCGCTCCACCTCCGCGAGGTGCCGTACCAGCCCCAGCAGGCTCAGCCCGGACGGGACCACCGCCTTCCGCCGCAACTGCTCGGCGCTCAGGCCCGCGCACTTCATCATCAGGGTGTCCCGCTGCCACTGCAGAACGCTGGTCAGGGTGGCCCGCTCGTCGCCGTCCAGAACGGGCCGAGTCCTCTGTTCGTCGATCATCGAGCGATCATCACATCTGCCGGAAGAAGGCGCGCACGTCCCCCACCAACAACTCCGGCACCTCCATGGCGGGGAAGTGCCCACCCCGTTCGTACGAGGTCCAGCGCACGATGTTGTCGGTCCGCGCGGCGACGTGCCGCAACGGGATGAAGTTGTCCCGGGGGAAGTCGGCCAGGGCGGTCGGGGTCCGCGACACCTCGGGCGGCTGCCCGAAGTAGTCGGCGTGTGCCCGCTCGTAGTAGATCCGGGCGGCAGAGCCGGCTGTCCCGCTCAGCCAGTACAGCATCACGTTGGTCAGCATCTGGTCCCGGTCGATCGGACTCCGGGGATCGCTCCACTCGGCGAACTTCTCGCCGATCCAGGCGAGCAGCCCCACCGGCGAATCGTTCAGCCCGTACGCGAGGGTCTGCGGCCGGGTCGCCTGGATATCGGCGTACCCCTGCCGCTCGCGCGCCCAGACCCGGTACCGCTCCCAGGACGCGAGGGTCCGCTCCCGCTCGTCCGGGCTCAGCGCGGCCAGCTCCTCCGCGCCCGGCTCCTCGGTCGCCCCGCCGCCCGGCAGCAGGTTCAGATGCACCCCGACCACGTTCCGCGGCCGGATCCGCCCCAGCTCCCGCGAGATCGCGGCTCCCCAGTCGCCGCCCTGGACCCCGTACGCCTCGTACCCGAGCCGCTGCATCAGCACCCCGAAGGCCCGCGCGACCCGCTTGAACTCCCAGCCGGTCTCGGTCGTCGGCCCGGAGAGCCCGAAGCCGGGAATGCTCGGCAGCACGAGGTGGAAGGCATCGGCGGGATCCCCGCCGTGTGCCCGCGGATCGGTCAGCGGGCCGGCGACCCGCTGGAACTCGACGAACGACCCCGGCCAGCCGTGGGTCATCAGCAAGGGCGTGGCATCCGGCTCGGGCGAACGCAGATGCGCGAAGTGCACCCGGGCCCCGTCGATGACCGTGGTGAACTGCGGCCACGCGTTCAGCCGCGCCTCGGCCGCCCGCCAGTCGTACTCCCCGCGCCAGTACTCCACGAGCTCGCGCATCTCCCCGAGGGGAATCCCGTACGCCCACCCCACGCCGGGCAACTCATCGGGCCACCGCACCCGCCCCAGCCGCTCGCCGAGATCGTCCAACTCCGCCTGCGCCACATCGAGCCGAAAGCCCTGCAGCCCTTCCCCAAGATCGCTCATAAGCCCCCCATGCTAGGCCGCGGCCCCTCACCCCCTTAACGCCGTTAACGACCCCCGACCGTTAACGGCGTTAACGCCGTTAACGCTGCCCTCCCAGACAGCCCAGACCGTTAACGCCGTTAACGCCGTTAACGGTCGGCCCCACCCACCCGCCGCGCCACCAGCAACCCCAACCCGTCCAGGATCCGCTCCAGCCCGAACTCCAGTGCCTGGTCCTGCCCCCCGTGCTCCGCCACGGAGGCCAACGCGGCCCCCAGCGCCGGGAACTGCTCCCCGTGCGTCCGCATCAGCTCCCCCATCACCGCCACGAGCTGCGCATCAGGCCCCGCCGCCCCAGCCCCGCCCCCCGCCGCCCGCTCCTGCTCGGCAATCCCCCGCACATGCCCGGTCAGCAACACCACCGCATCCATGGCCTCGGCCCCGGTCAGCCCGCACCCGTCCAACGCGGCGAGCGCCCGCTCCATCCACCCCAGCTCCCGCGGCCCCATCACGCGCGCCCCGACCGTCGCCTCCAGCAGCCACGGATGCCCGCGGAACCCGGCGAGCAACTCCCGCGCCCACACCCGGAGCCGCCCCCGCCATCCCTCGGCCTCCGCCACCTCCGCCCAGGCGGTGTCGACCACCCCCGGATCCGGGATGGCGGACTCCACCATCAGCGACACCAGTTCGGCCTTCCCCGGCACATAGCGGTACAACGCCATCTTCGTGACCGCCAGTTCTCCGGCCACCCGCTGCATCGATACGCCGCCCAGCCCCTCCGCGTCGGCGATGCCGACCCCCGCCCGGGCGATCCCCTCGAGCGTGAGTCCCCGCTTCGGCCCCCGCGCGGGCTTGGCCGGCGGTCCCCACAACAACCGCACGGCCGCGCCCCACTGCTCATCCGTCATCGGATCCCCTTGCGCTCGCACCAAAACTGCGTCTACCGTACACGGTATCGCTTCAGTGTCCGCCGGACACAGTTATCGCAACGGAGTCTCCATGGACCAGTACCCCGACCCCCACCCGGCCCCCCGCCCCAACCCGCACAGCCCGCGGCAGGCGCCCCGCACCGTCCTCATCTCCGGCGCGAGCATCGCCGGCCCCGCCCTCGCCCACTGGCTCGGCCGCCACGGCTTCCGCCCCACCGTCGTCGAACTCGCCCCCGCCCTCCGCCCCGGCGGCCAGGCCGTCGACTTCCGCGGCGAGACCCACCTCTCCGTCCTGAGCCGCATGGGCATCCTCGAAGACCTCCGCCGCCTCCAGACCGGCGGAAGCCCCATGACGTTCGTCGACGCCGAGGGCGAGCAGCTGCTCCACCTCCCCGCCGAGTTCGCGGGCGGGGAGATCGAAGTCCTGCGCGGCGACCTCTCACGCGTCCTCCACGAGGCCTCCCTCCCCTTCACCGAGTACGTCTTCGGGGACTCCATCACCTCCCTCACCGAGACCCCCACCGGCGTGGACGTCACCTTCCGCAGCTCCCCGCCCCGCACCTTCGACCTCGTCATCGGCGCCGACGGCCTGCACTCCAACGTCCGCCGCCTCGCCTTCGGCCCGGAGGCCGACCACGTCACCCACCTCGGCTACTACGCCGCCACCTGGAGCCTCCCCAACGACCACCGCCTGGGCCTCCGCCCCGGCGCCGGCTCCGTCGGCTACAACGCCCCCGGCCGGCTGGCGAGCGTCGGCGCCGACCACACCGACCCCACCCGGGCCCGCGCCTTCTTCGTCTTCGCCTCCCCGGAGCTCACGTACGACCGTCACGACCCCGAGGCCCAGAAGGCCCTCCTCCGCCAGGCGTTCACGGGCCTGCCCTGGCAGGTGGACCAGCTCCTGTCCTCACTCACCACCGCCGACGACCTCTACTTCGACTCGATCAGCCGCGCCGACGTCCCCGCCTGGTCCAGCGGCCGGATCGCCCTCGTCGGCGACGCCGCCTGCGGCGCGACCATCGGCGGCATGGGTACCGGCACCGGCATCGTGGCCGCCTACGTCCTGGCGGGCGAGCTCTCCCGGTCGCCCGAGGACCACCGGGCCGCCTTCGCCCGCTACGAGTCCCTGCTCCGCACCTACGCCCAGGGCTGCCAGAAGAGCGGTGACCGTACGGGCCCCTTCCTCGCCCCGGCGACCGGGCTCGGCCTGCGCCTGCGCAACGGCCTGCTCAGTCGGCGCCGCATCCTCGACTGGATGCTGAAGGCCGGGGCGGACGCGACGACCCTCCCCCTCCCCCACTACCCGACCTCCCTCGATGGCGCCGGAACCACAGAGCCTGACCGCCTGACCCTTAACGCCCTTAACGCCGTTAACGCCGTTAACGGCGAGCGGAGAGCTCGGCACCCTTAACGGCGTTAACGCCGTTAACGCCTCCACGCCCCCGCCACCCATCGAAAAGTTGCGCCCCAAAACCTCTCACACTCCATCAAATCCCCCTCCCCTCCCTCTAAAAAGTACCTGTCGACTGGTTTTCTTTGCCGTTGCACGACTAGATTGACCCCTGTGGGATCCACTCCCGCGCACCAACCGATCGGGAGACGCGTACGTGGCAAGGGCCAGGCAGGAACGGGCCGAGATCACCCGGCAGGCCATCCTGGACGGCGCGGCCATCGCCTTCGACCACTCCGGCTTCGACGGCACCAGCCTCAGCGACGTCGTCCGGCACGCCGGGGTCACCAAGGGCGCCCTGTACTTCCACTTCCAGTCCAAGGAAGCACTCGCCCGCACCCTGATGGACGAGCAGTTCCAGGTCGTCTCCCAGGACGTCCCCGCCATCGAGAACCCCGGGCTCCAGACGATCATCGACCTCACCCACCAGATGGCGTTCGGACTGCGCACCAACGTCCGCATCCGCGCCGGCATCCGCCTGGTGGTCGAGTTCGGCTCCTTCACCCGCCCCGAGCCCGCCCCGTACGACAACTGGATCGACACCTGCCACGACTGTCTGACACCGGCCCAGGAGCGCGGCGACGTACTGCCGTCGCTCAATGTGTACGACGTCTCCACCTTCCTGGTCGGCTCGTTCACCGGCATCCAGGTCACCTCGCACGTCCGCACCGGCCGCGAGGACCTCCACGCCCGGGTCATCGACCTGTGGAACCTGCTTCTCCCCGGCATCGTGCCGGCGGACCGGATCCCCCAGTTCGACCCGTCGGGCTCGCCCGAGTGCCGGGCCGAACTCGCTCTGCCCGCCTGACGGCGTTTCCAGGGCGGCCTCGCACACG
This sequence comes from Streptomyces sp. NBC_01546, assembly GCF_045208355.1. Lineage (NCBI taxonomy): Bacteria > Bacillati > Actinomycetota > Actinomycetes > Kitasatosporales > Streptomycetaceae > Streptomyces > Streptomyces sp. NBC_01546. The sequence continues at coordinate 14,485 of NZ_CP109380.1, read as the reverse complement.
CCGTGGTGAACCACGGGGGTGCTCGCTACGGCGTGTGCGAGGCCGCCCTGTCGCGCATCCGGAACCAGAAGCGCGCCATTTCGTTAGCAAAACCCAAGCGTGGCGCTCACGCGCACCCCTGAACGTTAGTAAAGTCCCCCTCATGACTTCGCCCTCGTCTCAGAGCGACCGAGAGAAGGTCGTCTCCAAGCTTCCCCCGTGGCTGCGCCAGGAGTTGAAAATCCGCACCGCCCAGCTGCGGGTGGACATCCAGGACGCCGTCCACCAGGGGATCAGCCACTGGAGCGCGCTCGCCTCCGCCCCCTCCCCCGTCGACACCTCCGGCGCCGAATCGTTCTCCACCTGGCTGCCCGCCGGCCAGTGGGAGTCCTTCCGCACCGACTCCAAGCACCGTGGTGTCTCCCTCATCCAGGGACTCGCCCAGGCCGTCAGCCTCTGGCTGGAGATGAACCCGGCCCCCACGGTCAAGCGGCCCTCCGTCGTACGCCGCATCATCGTGTGCAACCAGAAGGGCGGGGTCGGCAAGACCGCCATCACCGCCGGCACGGCCGAGGCCCTCGCCGAGGACGCCTCGACCCTCCACCCGGTCCGCATCGCCCGCCAACTGGCCCGCCTCACGGCGGACGAGGAACAGCAGCCGGACCCGGCTTCCGCCATCCTGGACCTGGAGGACCTCCCGGGCCTGGGCATGCGCGTGCTGCTGATCGACTTCGACCCGCAGGGCCACCTCACCAAGCAGCTCGGCCAGCAGCCGCTCCCGATCGGCGGCGACAGCCTCACCTGCCACATGGCCGGCGAGGCCAAGGGCCCCCTCTCCGACCTGATCGTCCCCATCACGGACGAGCGCTTCGGCGACCGGCTGCACATCCTCCCCGCCTGCACGGACGCCTTCCTCCTCGACGTCCGCCTCTCCACCGTCCGCGCCCGCGAGGCCGCCCTCGAACGCGCCCTGGCCCCCGTCGAGTCCGACTACGACGTCATCCTCGTCGACTGCCCCCCGAGCCTGGGCCTGAGCATGGACGCCGCCATCTACTACGGGCGCCGCCGCGACACCGAACAGCCGGGCGCCTCCGGCGCGCTGATCGTCGTACAGGCGGAGGACTCCTCGGCGGACGCCTACGACCTCCTCACCTCCCAGATCAACGATCTGCGCGACGACCTCAGCCTCGACATCGACTACCTCGGCCTCGTCGTCAATCTCTACGACGGCCGCCGCGGCTACATCGCGACCTCCTCCCTCCAGGCCTGGATGGACATAAAGGATCCGCGGGTCGTCGCCATCGTCCCCGACCTCAAGGAACAGCGCGAAGCCGTCCGCGTGAAGCAGCCCCTCTTCGTCTACGCCCCCAAGGGCGACCAAGCGGTCGCCTTGCGCGCCCTCGCCCGGGAGATCTCATGAGCAGCAAGGCCGACAAACTCGGAGTCTCGGCATCCTTCGCCCGGGCTCAGCCGGTCGGCGTCAGCTCCCGCCGCGCGGCGATCGCGGAGGCCACCGGCGCACCCACCTCCGGTGTGATCCCGCCGTCCGAGGTTCCCATCGAGGCACTCGCCCACAACCCCTTCAACCTCCGCGAAGACCTCACGGAACTCGACGAGCTGGCGCAGTCCCTCATCGCCCGCGGCCAGCTGCAGCCCCTCGCCGTCGCCACCCGCATGGCCTTCATGGAGGCCCACCCGGGCGCCACCGACGGCCTGGGCCGCGCCCCGTACGTGGTGATCGACGGCAACCGCCGCCTGGCGGCAGCCCACCTGGCCGGCCTCAAGACGCTGCACATCCACGTGAACGACGCCCTGTCCGCATCGGCTGCGGACATCCTCGAATCGGCCCTGATCGCCAACGTCCACCGCGTGGACGTGGCCCCGATGGACCAGGCCCGCGCCCTCCAGGAACTCGTCGACGTCCACGGCTCCCAGGCCCAGGTCGCCAAGCGCCTCGGCAAGACGGCGGCCTGGGTCTCCCAGCGCCTGACCCTCCTGAACCTCACCCCCAGCCTCCAGGAGAAGGTCGAGACGGGCGAGCTGAAGGTCGAACCGGCCCGCCGCATCGGCCGCCTCCCCCAGGAGGTCCAGGAGGCCGCCGCGGACGAGACGATCAACACGGTCAATCCCCCCCGCCAACGCACTCCCCAGCCCGTTAACGGCGTTAACGCCGTTAACGCCGTTAACTCCCCACCCGCCCCCTCAACCCCTTCCTCCTCTTCCACCACACCCGCCCCGTCCCCCCGGATCACGATCTCCACGATCTCGCCGGAAACGATCGCGGACGCCCTCACGGCGCACCTCACCCCGGACGACCTCAAGGCCGTCACGGAACTCCTCATGCTGCGAATCTGAGCCGGGCAGCCGAGGGCACAAGGCACCACCCACGCCGGGGGCGCTGACGGCATTAACGCCGTTAACGCCCCCACGTGTGTTTCATGTGCGTTCAGCGGTGCGATTCGCATAGGCTGCCCCCGGAGGTACCCATGCCGAACGAACAAGAGAGCCTCTTCGCAGCGGTCGACGCCCTGCTCGAGGAAGCCGCCCAGGACCCGCTCCCGCACCCGGACGAGCGCAAGCGCCTCCGCGAAGCCGCCGGACTGAGCCAGGACCAGATCGCCAAGGCCCTGCTGGTCCGCCGCGAAACGGTCACCTCCTGGGAAACCGGCCGTACCGCCCCCCGCCCCCCCAAACGCGCGGCCTACGCCCGCCTCCTGGAGGGCCTCTCCACCCTCCACCCCGTTAACGCCGTTAACGCCGTTAACGCCGTTAACGATGTGACCCCCCAACCCCCCACCCCCCTTAACGGCGTTAACGCCGTTAACGCCGTTAACGCCGAAGCCCCCGCTGCACCGAGCGCCGAGGCGCAGCCCCAAGCCCCCACGACCAGCGCGGCCGCCACAACGCCGCCCCCGCCGGCCCTCACCCCAGGCGCCGGGCCCACCCCCGCACCGGGGTCCGGGGCAAAGCCCCCCACCACACCCCCCACCACACCCCTGGCAGGCCACGGCCCCCTGGCCGTCCTGGACGGCACCGGCCATGCCCACACCACCGGCGGCCTCGTCCTCGACCATCCCACCAAGGATCTCCCCTCCCTCATCACCTGGGCCCTCGGTCCGGCGGCGAACCTCCGCTCCCCCCGCCTCCACCGCAACGGCAAGGACGGCGACCCCCTCCTCGTCCTCACCGCCCCCGCCGTGGAACGGCTCGGTCTCCCCCTCACCCTCGAGGACCGCCGCGCCCTCCGCCTCCCCGACAACCACCCCGTCATCCGCCAGCTCACCAAGGCCAAGTGGCAGCTCACCCGCCGCGGCTTCGGCCCCTGGCCCCGCATCTACCGCCCCGCCACCCCCACCACCGGCCGCCAGTGCGTCCAGCTCGCGATCCTCCCCTGGGGCGCCCTCGACCCCCGCGCCTGGGGCGAGGACACCGCCGACCTCCCGGCCCCCGAACTCGCCGCGCTCCTCACCACGTACGCCACCCGCGTCCTCACCCCCCGCGGCTCCACCGCCGTCACCGGCCTCGAACTCATGACGGCCCTGCGTCCCCCCACCCGCGCCGCCCGCAACCCCGAGACCAACACCTGGGAATCCGCCCCCGTCGCCGGCTCCCTCACCCAGCCCGTCGACCCCGCTCCCCCGGAAGCCCCCGACGAGCACCCGGTGGTCGCCGCCCTCTACCCCCGCTCCCATCAGCGCACCCCGGACCAGGTCCTCGACGAGGAGGCGTACGACTGGATCCGCGACCCGGAGCTCCTCACCGACGCAGAGTGCGCCCGCACCCACGCCGTCGGCATCGACGTGAACATGGCCTTCGCCGCGGCCGCGAACCGCCTCACCGTCGGGCTGGGCCCCGCGACGCACCGTACGGGCCCGCGCTTCGACCCGAAGACCCCCGGCTGCTGGCTGGCCGACCTCTCCTCCCTCCCCCTCGACCCCCGGCTCCCGAGCCCCTTCACCCCCCACGGCAAGGCACCGACCGGCCCCGCCTGGTACGCCACCCCGACCCTCGCCTACGCGCAGGAACTCGGCCACGAGGTCCACCCCACCGAGGCCTGGCTCCGCCCCGACCACGGCCCCTACCTCGACGCCTGGTACACCCGTCTCCGCGACGCCTACATGGCCACGATGGCGGACCTCGGGATCACCCCGGCCCTCACCGAGGACGCGTTCCTCCAGGCGATGGCAGCCCGCACCGAGCATCACAGCCCCGTCCCCGCGGCGGTCCTCTCGGCGATCAAGTCCACTGTCAAGGGCGGCATCGGCAAGCTCCGCGAACGCCCCCAGGGCGCCGGCTACCGCCCCGGCGAGCGCTGGCCCGCCCTCGAACGCCCCACCTGGCGCCCCGACATCCGCGCCGCGGTCATCGCCACGGCCCGCGTCAACATGCACCGCAAGATGAACAAGCTGGCCGCCACGGCGGGCCTGCACCCCATCGCGGTCCTCTCGGACTGCGCCGTCTACCTCTCCGACGGCCCCAGCCCCCTCGACTTCCTCCCCCGCACCCCCGAGGGCAAGCCCCTCCCCGGGGGCTTCCGCCTCGGCGTCAGCCCCGGCATGGTCAAGCACGAGGGAACCCAGAGTCTGCTCTGGGCCGTCCAGATGCTCGACGAACACCTCAACCCCGCCCGCCACATCAAGGGCCACGACGCAGCGGCAGACGGCGAGTAACCCATGTCCGACATCTCCGACAGCCTGACCAAGGCCGACGCACTGCACTTCACCCGCGCGATCCCCAAGTCCGCGGGCGCCCAGATGCGCTTCCTGGTCAAACAACTGAAGAGCACCAAGAGCGTGGCAGCCACCCTCGGCATCTCCCAGCGCACGGTCGAGCGCTACGTCAAGAACCAGATCAAGCAGCCCAAGCCGGAACTCGCCGCCCGCCTGGAGACCGAGGTACGCAACCGCTGGCAGCCGCTGGTCCGCAAGCGCGCCCGCGCCAGGGCCTCGACCACCACGGGCCTGGTCATCGAGACCCGCGCCCGCTTCGGCTTCACCGCGGCCCCCGGCACCACCGACGACGGCCGCATGCGCCGCATCACCCAGCACCTGCCCCCGGAGTACGCGGCCCGCCTCTTCGCCGCCCAGGAAGCCGGCGCCGCCGAACCCCGACTCCGCCAGATCGCGGCCGAAGCCCTCCAGGAGATCTACTTCAAGGACAACGGCGCCCGCGCGACGAGCCTCCTGGTCGAGTTCACGGACATCGACTACGTCGACTTCGCCTTCTGACGCGCGCCCCTGAGCCCCTGAGCCCAAGTGACTGAAGGGACTGAAGGGACCGAATTTCAGTACTACCTTCAAACACTTCGGCCACCCGTCCAGTGCCCCGCGCCCAGCGGCGTGCAAGGGACCAGAGGGACCGAAGTGACCGAAGAGTCCGAATCAGGCAACCGTGGGCGTGGACAGCCCTCGCTGTGAGCGTTCGGTCTTCCGGCCGACCTGCCGGGGCTCGATCGTGCGCGGGTCGACGGCCTCGCCCGGCGCGCCTTCCCGGTACAGGCCATGGGGCTCGGCATCCCGGTCATGCGGCAACAGGTAGAAGACGCGCCGCTTCTGCAGACCGCTGTCGGGGTCCGCCTCCGCGGTGTCACCGAGCTCGGTGAAGCCGATCATGCGCCCGTCACGGTGGTAGCGCGGCTTTCCCCGGCGGCGGGGAGTCTTGTCCAGGGCCTGGCGCACGTAGTCGAGCTCTTCGGGATCCTCCAGCCACACCACTTTGTCCTCGTGGGCGAGATCGCTTGCTGTCAGTAGCGAGCTCATGGCCTGGGTCCTTCCTCGTTCACGTCGGCCCTTCCGGGCCCCTGGTTCCTCCACGCCGCGAACGGCGCCGATGCCGGTATGCGGCAGGGCCCTGCGGGCCACAGCCGGCTGGTGGGTCTGTTCATCGTCCTTGTCCATCGTAGGCGTGCCCGCCCCGGGGCGGCGGCACACGTCGGCCAGTCAGGTCGTGCTTGCCCTGTTCGCGTCACGCGAGGTCGGTTCCTCGTCTGCCAGGAGGGCCAGGCCGGGGTAGAACTTCTGCCCGTTCGAACGGAGCATCTCATTGGGCGAGGCGACACCGACCTCGGCGCGGATGCGTGTGGCGAACGCGCGGGTGGTCGCCGGACGCAGTCCCTCGCCGTCGAGACACCAGGCACTGTAAGCGCGGTAGAGGGCTCCCTGCTCGACCTTGAGGTCACGAGGATCCGGCAGATCCACCCCGGTGGTGCAGCATTCGGCGAGAAACCGCCCGATGTGGTCTTCGGTCGTGGCGTACGCCTGGGTGGCCGTACGGACCACGCTGGGCCCGGTCAGGGCCGGCTTGGCCGCGAGATAGACCTTGGCTCCCTGGATCATCCAGTGGAGGATCCCCGGGCCCTCCTCCTGGACGAGTGCCTCCGCCAGGTTGTCGATCTTGCGGTGGTCGGGGACGACCTTCTCGAAGGGGATCAGCCGGATCCGGCGCCAGAAGGCGTGCCCGCCGGTGCCGACCTCCGGCCGGTGATTGCCCAGGAGCCACAGCTTGTGCGTCGGCTCGAAGCTGAAGAAGTCCTGCCGCATGCGCCGGGCCTTGAGCCGGTCACCACCGGTCAGAAGCTTGACGCGGGCCTCGTCAAACTTGTCGTGCGGCTTGAGCTCGCTGCAGACGAACAGACGCCGGCCATGGAGCTCGGTCAGCTCGGTGGAGTGCTCGTTGAACTTGCCGCGCTCCATGAGGAAGCCCGGCGGAGCCACGTCCGCGTAGTCGCCGAGAATCTTGATGACGACGTCGAGGAGCGCCGACTTGCCGTTGGCGCCGACACCGTAGAGGAACGGCAGGACCTGGCCGCCGACGTCACCGGTGATGGAGTAGCCGAGCAGGAGATGAAGAAAGTTGATCATCTCCTTGCCCTTGTCGTCGTCGCCGAAGGTCTGGTGAAGGAACAGGTGGAATCTCGGCGTGGGCATGGCCTCGGGCGCCAGATGAGTGGCGCGGGAGTGCAGGTCCCGGGTGGGGTCGGGCTTGTGCAGATCGCCGGTCCGCAGATCCACGACACCGGCCGGCGTGCACAGTGCGTACTTGTCGCCGTCCAGGGTGTCCGGGTCCAAGGCGAGTTCGGGCGATGCCTTGGCCTGGGTGAGCATGGCCTTCACACCCGAGGTGGACATGGCGCGCTTGCGGTGGTTGGCCAGCTCCCGGTCCGTGAAGAGGCCACGCGGATCGTGGGTGGGCAGGTCCTCCGCCATGTCACCGGCGGCCCAGATCGCGGCCTTCTCCCCGCCGGTGCGCTTCCACCGGTACTCGTCCCACACGTACCAGCCCAGTCCCTCCACATGCCGGAACCGGTTGTGGTGGAGGTGGGCGAACAGCTTGGCGTTGCCCCGGTCGGTGAGGTTCTGCAGCAGACCGGACGAGATGAACTCGCCGGCGGCGGCAGCCGCCGGAACTCCGCTCTGCTGAGCGGGCAGGCGCCGACCGGGCGTGACGGTGGTGGCGGCGCCGGTCTCGGTCGTGAACGCGGCAAGCTGTTCCGCCGCTGCCTGGGCGTTGAACCCCGTGCTTCCGGCGCTGCTCATGGGCGTTCCTTGGGGTGGATCGGTCGGTCGCTTCCGGCTCGTAGCCCTGCTTCGACGATGAGGACGTTCCGGCGCGGCTGGTGGGGTCGTGCGTGGTCCGCGGCTTCCAGGAGCAGTTGCCGGCCCTCCCCGACGGTGAGGTGGCCCGAGGCGACCAGCCCCCCGGCTGTGAAGGCAGCCCGGTTGAGCTTCTCGCTGAAGGCCGTTCCCTCGGGGCTGGCTCCGCAGGCCCGCACTTCGTCCAGGAGAGAGCCGAGCACGCGCTGCCCGGCCTGCCGGGGCCTGCGCGCCTGCGGACGCGCCACAGGGGCCTCTACGGGCGCCACAGGGTTTGTTCCGACGGTGTGCCCGGTACGGGAGAGCTCGGCGCTCAGCCACAGCGGCAGGGCCGCAGGCAGCCGGGCTCCGGGCAACGGCTCGTAAACCCCGGCGGCCGTACGCGTCGTGGGCGCCACGATGTAGCCGCCGATGGCACGGACGTCGACCTGCCAGGCGAGCGCCACCTTGGAGCTCGAACCGCTGGAACACCGGAAGCCCGGGCCGTCATGGGGCACCCGATACCAGATGTGCATCCCTCCGGACGGCGTACGGACGCGCAGGGTCGCCGTGTCCTCGCAAGGGTTGGGCCGGGAACGGTACGCGGCCAGGAGCGCCAAGGTGTCGAATCCGCTCTGCAGTCCGGTCAGGTCGACACGGTCGTCGATGGGGATGCCCGGCAGCAGCCGCTGCCGGTCGGGCAGGGTCGCCGCGTGGGCGTCGACGTCGATCACCACGAGTCCCGCGGGGCCACAGGACACCCCGATACCGAACCCTGGCTCGGTCTGCCACCACTGCCGCACCGTACGAAGGTCCGTGGTGGCCGCGTGGAAGCCGTGGCACCAACGGCTCTGCGCATGGCACGGGCACTCCTGCGGGGAATGCTGGCTCCTTCGGCAGTCGGGGCAGTTCGGGGCCGGCATCTTGGTCCCCGGGGCCAGAGGGTGCACCGGGTAGCCGCGCAAGGCCATCCAGGTCGCCACGTCCAGTGCCGTCCCGCCACTCACACCTCGTGACGGATGCTCGGAATAGACGGGCACTGGCTCTTCCTTGACGCGCGGTTAGGGACGGTTCCTCCTGTCCCGGCACCCTGCATCTCAGGGACCAGAGGGACTGAAGATTCACTATCTCGGAGATTACCGCAGAGACCGCGACGCCTCGGGCTGGATCTCCGCAGTATCGAGAGTTCAGTCCCTTCAGTCCCTCAGTCCCTGAAGTTCTACCCCGGTACGTCCGGAAAGGTTCTCTCTTACGCCCCAGTACACGCCCGGGCGTGTCGCGGCCTGCCACAGCCGTTTTTTACCCCCGCCTCACCCAGCCGCCTGCCAAGCATCAGCCCCTCGAACCCCCCACCAGTCACTCACCCCTCACCCGCCGACCGGTCCGCACCCCCACAGTGTCCTCAGGTACTGAACCCCCCAGACCCTCGTTCAGTCCCTCCCTCTTCAGTCCCTCGACAAACATGCAGGTCACAGCCCTTTAGCCTAAATCCCAGGGACTGAAGGGACTCAGAATCACTACTTCCAGCCTTTACGTGTGTGCGTGTATGCGCGGGCGTAGGAAGGATCTTGTATATGCATATGTGGCTTATAACTGCGAAGTTGAGTCCCTTCAGTCCCTGACGAACCGGGTCCAGCCGCCTGACCTGCAGGTTTATGCAGTGACTGAAGGGACAGGGACCGAAGGGTCCGAACCGGGCTTCAGCCCCTAGTCGGGGAAGGGAGTACCGAGGGAGGGGGCGGAGTCACGAAAAGCGGGCAGGGACTGAACGGCAGCGGAGGAGGACGGGTACTCACGGCCGGGCCGGGGCAGTCTCGGGGGCCATGGAGCCGACGAAGGAGCAGAGCGCAGCCCGCGAGGCGTTCACCGCGGGCCAGGACCTGGCGCTCGTCGCAGGTGCGGGAACAGGCAAGACGTCCACCTTGATCCTCATGGGCGAGGCCACCCGCAAGAAACGGGGACTCTACGTCGCATTCAACCGCGCGATCGCCGACGACGCCCGCAGGCGCTTCGGGAACAACGTCGAATGCCGCACCGCGCACTCCCTCGCCTTCAGGGCCGTCGGCTACCTCTACCGAGAGCGGCTGAACGCCTCCGCGCGCATCCCCGCCAAGCACACCGCCCGTCTGCTCGGCATCACCCGCGACCTCCACGTCAGCTCCCGCACCATCAAGGTCCCCCATCAGGCACGCCTGGTGATGGGCATGATCCGCAAGTTCTGCCACACCACCGACCGCACGGTCATGGCCCGCCACATGGACCCGATCAACGGCCTGGACGACCCGGGCCAGGAGTACGTGGCGCGCACACTCCTGCCGTACGCGCACCGGGCATGGGAGGACATCTGCTCTCCCCGCGGGGAACTGCGGTTCGAGCACGACCACTACATGAAGTTATGGGCGATGGCCGAACCCAGGCTCGGGGCCGACTTCGTCCTGCTGGACGAGGCCCAGGACACCAACCCGGTCCTGGAAGAGGTCTTCCTCGCCCAAGACGCGCAGCGGGTATGCGTCGGGGATCCGGCCCAGCAGATCTACGGCTGGCGCAACGCGCGCGACGTGATGACCGGCTTCCCGGCCGAGCAACTGCACCTGACCAAGTCCTTCCGCTTCGGCCCCGCCATCGCCGAGGTGGCCAACCGGTGGCTGGGGCACGCCGGGTCTGAAATGCGACTGACCGGCCACGGCTCCGACTCCCTCGTGGGCTCGGTGGCCCACCCGCAGGCGGTGCTGTGCCGGGGCAACATGGACGCGATGAGCGAAGTCCTGGCCTACCTGGACCGCGGCATCCCGGTCGCACTGACCGGCGGCGGCAGCGCGCTGCAGCGCACCGCCACGGCCGCCCTGGAGCTGAAGGCAGGCCGGCGCACCAGCCACCCCGAGCTGTTCCTGTTCTCCTCATGGGGCGAGGTCCAGGAGTACACCGAGCAGGACAAGGCCGGGCAGGACCTGAAAGCGATCGTGCAACTGGTCGACACCTACGGACCGGACCAGATCATCGAAGCGGTGAACCGGCTCTCCCCCGAGGAGAAAGCGACCGTCACCGTCTCCACCGCGCACAAGGCCAAGGGCCGTGAGTGGGCTTCGGTGCGCATCGGAAAGGGCTTCCTGGCGCCGGCAGTCGACGACCACGGCCTCCAGCGCCCGCTGAACCCGAGCGAGGCCCGCCTGATCTACGTCGCGGTCACCCGCGCCGGCCACCTGCTGGACACCGAAGGCATCAGCTGGATCGACGGATACGAAACCACGATGAACACCCCGGCCCGCGACGGCACCGTTGCAGGCCGCCCCCTGATCGAGTTGAGCCTCACCACACAACTCAAATACGACTCCTCACCGATCTCCCGATTCATTGCCACCCACCTCCCCCACACCCAGAGCCTGATCCGCGACTGCCAAACCCACATCGCGAAACTCCCGCACCCCGTCCAGCCGATCGACGTGCAACACCCCAACTGGTCCGCCCTCGGACACGCCATCGACTACCGGATCCGTCTGCATCTCGGCGGCCGGCTCGGACCCGCCGTCGACGCGGGCGTCAGGCTCCTCGAGGGCACCAGGCCGCTGCGCGGAGCAGCCGACGACGAACCCCGCAAGGCCCTCCACACGGCAGGAGAGCAGCTGCTGGCCACCGTGGACGCCCACCTGGCCCACCCCGGCACCCTGGACGACGCAGCCCTCACCCGCCTCTGCTTCGTCGCCGGCTTCTTCGAGGACATCGCCCGCACCGGAGAGATCCGCCGCTTCAGCCTGCTCAATCCGGCCACGCCCAGCACATCCCTGGACACCCTCACCACAAGAGTCCCCCCATACGTCATCGACGACATCGACCAGCAGATGCGCCTCGCACGAACCCCCTTCGCCCCCTTCCGCGCCCTGCCCCCCACCTCCCGCGTGTGCGGCCCGATCTTCACCGGCAGCACCGACATCGGCGGAGCCGACGCCGACTTCATCCTGGGCGGCTGCCTGCTGGACTGCAAAGCAACCAAGGACCCACGCCGCCTGGGCCGCGAGGAGATCCACCAGCTGGCCGGCTACCTCCTCCTGGACTACGACGACCAGTTCGGCATCACCCGAGTAGGCCTGTACCTCTCACGCCAAGGCGGCCTGATCACCTGGCAGACCCCCGACTTCCTCCGCCGCCTCGGCGCCACCACTCCCCTCCCACAACTCCGCGCCGACCTCCGCCACCACCTCCACACCGCGGCCCGCCGCACTCGATGACCAGGCACCTCACACGCCCACGCCGACGCCCCGACCGGGCAGCCGACGACGTCCGGTATCCCGGGTGCCGGGATGCGACACCAGCACGGTCACCTTCGAGCCAGCCGTCTGCACACTTCCTCGGCCCCGCCTACGGCGAGGTCCTCCTACTTCCTCACCCAGGAGATGCCCGATCTGGTCAACCGCCTGATCCTCGACTTCCTCACCCAGGCCCCCGTCCCCACGATCCGCCGCGCCCCCACCTCCTGAAAAGCAGCATCACCGCGCTTCGCTGGTGAACCCCCGGTCCACATTTCCCGCGTCCATGACGGTGTGCGGACTGCGCGTGTGACGGTTCCGGCCCCGGCTGCCAGGGTTGCGAACGCGAGGACGGCGAGGACCGGGTTCACGTAGGCCGGGACCAGCTCGCTATCGGCGTTGCAGGTTTTCGACAGCGGGAGCAGCGTCTCGACGTGTTCGTCGGGGTCGAAGCTCGTGTGCAGGGTGAGCTCGCACATCTCGCGGATGTCCAGGACCAGGAGGTGGGTCAGCCCCACTAGGTAGTGCACGCCGGTCAGGACGGCCAGCAGCAGGGTCCAGAGCGCCCACCGGTCGCCGCGGGCCGCGCGTCTGACGGCCGCAACGAAGCACCAGAGGACGGCCACGAAAGCGCCCACCTGCAGGAATTCCCTCAGCATGTCGCCACGTTATGCGGACTGCGCGAGCATCATTCGGCCATACCGTCAGTTTATGCCGCGCAGCCAGACATCGGTGACCGAACCAGGACACGGATCGGTGTGAGTGGGTGGTGTGGGGCAGCTGTTGGATGTCAGCGGATGACGACGGCTCCTGACGCCCCCCGGTGGCTGCACCAACCGGAGTGGGGAGCAGCCGCTGCTACGCCTCCTCGCTTATGAGTTCAACGAAACACTCCTGTCGTCACAGGCCCTTATCGGTAAGCCAGCTCATGACGGATAGTCAGGGACACTACTTCCCCAATCCGGTCTGCGTTCGATCGCGCAGGCTGGTTGAGCAGTACGCAGTTTCACTGCTCGTCGACAGGCACGACCGAGCCCCCCACCCGGGGGAGGGCGTCCCTGGAATTCCCATTTCTATCAGTAATCCAAAATGAATCATGATCCCGGTGTTCTGCTGCGCCACAGGCGGTCGGCGGCGGGGCCTCCCGGCTCGGCCGGGACCCGCACGAGGAGATTGCGGACGCCGTGAACGCACAGGGGAGGAGTGGTGTGTTTCATTGCCCATCGGGCACTGCACACGGGACTAGGCTCGGGCCGTGGGACAGCCTGAGCAGCGCGCCGATGGTGCAGGACCGTTCACGACCCGGCTCACCTGGCACCGGCCTGAAGGGGAAACGGTGGTCTGGGAGTCGCGGCTCGCGCGCAGGCGTGGGGCGCTGTCGGTCCGCGGTCCGGGAGGCATGGTCACCATGTCCCCGAGTACCGATGCCAAGGCTCTGGGTCGCCTTCGAAGGCTCAACACCGTCGCCTCGAGCGCGTTCGTCATCGGCGGAGCACTCTTCGCCCTCGGCGCAGCCGTCGCCCAGTTCGGCTCGGGCGACGCGGTCGAGAGTGCCGCGATCTACTTCGCAGGCGGACTGTTCTTCAACACCGGGGGTTACACCTCGCTCTTGCAGGTGCTGAACGCGCCCCGCCACTCCCAAGGGGGCGGTTCACTGGTCACGGCCGATTGGAGGTGGTGGGGGTACGAGCCGATGCGCTTGGACTGGCTGAGCACGTTTGTGCTGTTCGTAGGAACGCTCGTATTCGGCGTCAACCTGTTGGACTCCTTCCTGCAGGGGCTCACCGTCCAGCAGACCAACAGGCTGATCTGGACTCCCGACGTGATCGGATGCGTGCTGTTCCTGGTTTCGGGGCATCTCGCGTTCGCCGAGATCTGCCATCGGTCCCGGCCCTGCGTCCACTCGCGCAGCCTCGGCTGGTGGGTCGTCGCCGTCAATCAACTCGGGTCGGTGCTCTTCATGGTTTCGGCACTCGCCGCGTTCACCCGGCCCGCCACCGGAAGTCTGGTCAACACCGACATCGCCAACTGGGGAACACTGTCCGGCGCACTGTGCTTCTCACTCGGCGGCGTACTCCAGGCCTTTGAACGACCCTAGGAGACGGTTGGCTCCGTGGCGCAGCGGACAGCACCCTTGTTCCCCATTCCTCGCAGGCAGACTCGGGCTCGGGCACCCCACCCTGCTCCACTGCTAGCTGCCGCGTAGCGGGCTGGTCCTGGAGGCGGAGCCGTAAGGACAAGGGTGAGAGCGAAGCGGACACTTTGAACAGGTCGTAGGCCTGGTCATCGCCCAAGCGAAGCGAGGGAGCAGTTCAGGTGGAGCGCAGCAAAACCGGAACCAGTGCGAAGCGAAGCCAAGGACACCGACCGAAGGGCCGGCTCCGGCCCACGAAGCGAGGCGGTTCTCTTTTCAACGCGCAGCGTTGAGATGCCGAACTCATGCCCGCAGGGCGGGCATGAGTTCGGGTGGAGCGAAGCGGAACCCGAACCATCCGCAGCGAAGCGCGGACTCCGGCCCGAAGGGCCGGCTCTGGCTCGGCGAAGCCGGCCCAGAGCCGAGCGAAGCGAGGCGGTTCGTTGGCGCAGCGCGTAGCGCTGCGGGGCCCAAGCGAAGCGGAGGGCCCTCCCGCCGACGGCGGGACGGCCGAGCGGAGCGAGGCCGTTCTCTCCTCAGCGCGCAGCGCTGAGACCTGC